>JAGQUV010000038.1 GCA_020438295.1 Solirubrobacterales bacterium | reverse complement strand
CTCCTGCCGGTGCGTCTGTCATCGAGTTGACCTGCCTTCCTGCTTCTCATGCCGGGCTGGGCCGAGAGCCGGCTGCCCGCACAACCACAGGATAGTAGAGCCGGCAGCCCGGCCCATCCGGATGATCCCGCAACTACGGATTCACCGGGTTGCGGTCACGGCGGTGCGTCGGGAGCGTTATCCTGAGCGACCGATCCCGGGCGCGTAGCTCAGCGGGAGAGCGCTCGCTTCACACGCGAGAGGTCGCTGGTTCGAAACCAGCCGTGCCCATACAATCATCTCCGAATGCCCGAACAGGATCCCTCAGAACTGGCCCGGCGCTTTTTCGGGGCCTACGGTGAAGGCGATACCGAAACGGTGCGCTCGCTGCTCGCTCCGGATGCGGTCAGCTTCATCACCAACGCCGACGCGGGGGCCGACCGAGTGGAAGGCCGCGACGGGTTCATGTCCCGGCTGCCCGACCTCGAAGGAGCCGAGCTCAGCACCTCTATCACCCAGGTGGTCGGGATCGACGAAGAGCGGGCGATGACCATGATCGAGGTCAAGGCGGAGCGGCGGGGCCGGTCCCTGCACAACTTCGCCGCGTTCCTGACCCGCAGCGCGGACGGCCTGATCACCCACCTCTGGATGGTCGACGCCAAGCCGTCCTACAGCGACGACTTCTGGTCCTGACCCGCCGACCAGGGGGCCGGGGTCGTTCGACCGACCGACCCCATCGGCCGAGCGGTCCGGCCGGTTACTCGACGTCGGCCAGCGCCGAGTACGGGCTGATCACCTGGCTCGGCTTCAGCGGGACCGGGCTGATGTAGCCGGTCACGTCCTCCATGTCGACGGTGACCCGCCTCACCCGGTCGCCCTTGTTGCCCTCGATCGAACGGACCGCGCGGCCCCGGCGGTCGGCCTTGATCACGATCCCGATATGGCTGCCGCCGTAGGCGACCAGGTATCCGGGCCGGGCCCGGTACGACCAGTAACCGTTCCGCCTGGCCCAGCGGCTCAGGTCCGTTACCTGGATGGCCACGAGCGAACGGTCATACGACTGGCGCAGGTAACGGGTGCCCAGATAGGAGTCGAAACCGGCCCGGCCCCAGATCCAGGTCGAGAAGGCAACGCACCACTGATCGCGGATGCTGTACGGGGCGATGCGGCCTTTGCCGTTGCGATACCGCGGGACGTTGTTGCCGTTCCTTTCGCTGACCCGTTTCCTCAACTCCTTGCGGGCCAGCGGCACCACCCGCTTGATGCTTCCTTCGGTCGGGATCGGGTCGACCACCGGTCCGGTGACCACCGGGGCGGTGAGCGCGGTCGCCGGCGACGGCAGCATCAGGGCCACCGCTGCGGCGACGGCCGCGACCGGTAGTGCGAGTCGAAGTCGCTTGTCTGTTCCCGAACCCGGCATTGCCTGAGCGTCCGCCCTGACCTTGGGCGAAGCAAGAAAGCCTACCGCCTGGATCGGGAAAAACAAGCTACTCGGCAAGGCTGCAACGTCCGGGGGCACACCGTGAACACGCCCGGCCACGCGGCGCGGCAGCCGTTTCAAGCGCCTGTGAGCCCTAGTCGCCTGCCCGCGCAGGGCCCGCCGCCGGCGTCAGGGGGCCAGCCGCTCGATCCGCCAGCGCCTGCGCTTCAGCCGGTAGATGAACCGGTCGTGAAGCCTGCCCGGCCGTCCCTGCCAGAACTCGATCTCCTCGGGCTTGACCAGGTAGCCGCCCCAGTGGTCGGGCCGGGGTATATCCGGTTCGGTGATGAAGCCCTCCTCGGCCTTGGTCGTGTACTGCTCGAGTTCGGCCCGGCCGCCCTTGAGGACCTGGCTCTGCGGAGACGCCCAGGCCCCGATCTGGCTGACCCGGTCCCGGCTGGCGAAGTAGTCATCGGACTCATCGGCTCCCAGCTTCTCGATCCTTCCGCGAATCCGCACCTGGCGGTGGAGCTCGGGCCAGTGGAAGACCAGCGCTGCCGCCGGGTTCTGGGCGATCTGTTCCGCCTTGGTGCCCCGGTAGTGGGTGAAAAAGCGAAACCCGTCCCGGCCGGCCCCCTTGAGCAGCACCATTCGTGCGTCGGGGCGGCCCCTGTTCCCGACCGTGGCCAGGGTCATCGCCTCCGGCATCGGGTTGACCTCGCCGGCCCGTTCGAACCAGGCCTGGAACTGGGCGATCGGGTCGTCTTCCAGGTCGTCGCGGTCCAGGCCGGGCACTTCGCCTCCGGAGTCGTCGAGGCGGGGTGTCTGCTCTGAGCCCATCGCCCAAGCCTATGGATTCCGCCGGTTCAGTTCCGGGTCGGATCCTCGGGCATGGTCGCCAGCAACGCGTAGTCGCCACCCCGGCGCGAAACGACCTCGGCCCAGAGGTCGCCTTCGGCAAATACGTCGTCGGGATCCAGATCACCGACGATCCAGGAATCCCGCTCCAGCTCCTCGTCGAGCTGGCCCGCTCCCCAGCCGGCGTGACCGATGAAGACCCGGGCCCTGAGTACTTCGGTGTCACCGTCCGGATCGACCACCCCGATCTTCTCGGTCACCACCCCGGCCGATCGCCCGGCATGCTCGAACTCGCCGAGCACGACCACCGAATCGGGGCCGACCGGGCCACCCAGCCAGAGCGGGGCTCCCCGTTCGACCAGCGGGCCCAGGTCGGGAACCAGCTCGGCCACCTCGCTGCCGGCCCGGCGGTTCAGCACCACGCCGAACGCGCCCTGCTCGGTGTGCTCGACCACCAGTACGACGGAGCGCCGGAAGTAGTCGAACAGATTCGGCGCCGCGATCAGAAGCTTTCCACGCAGTGACTCCGCCATCAACTGAAGATAATCAATGCGGTGGTCGCTACCGCGAGAAAGACGGCCCCGCCGGTGATCAGGGACTGCCTCGGGGTCGGCGCGCCGACCTCCTCGCCCGCCCTGACCGCAACCAGGACGCGCTCCCGGCGACTGCTGCCATGGACCATCAGGCCGATCGCGTAGAGCCCGTACAGGGCTCCGAGCGTCGTGAACGGCCACAGCACCTCGTGGCCGGCCAGCTGCGGCACGATCTTGGCGATCGCCAGACCCACCGCGAGAACGGCGAAACCGGTCCGCCACCAGGCGAGCTGGGTCCGCTCCGCGGCGAGCATCGTGCGGCGGGGCGCAGTTCCGGCCTCGACCGGGGCGGCTCGTTCAGACGGTCGGTCCATGCTGCGACTGACTATATGACGGAATGGCCGGGACCGGCCCGGAGTGCGGAAAGACCCCGAATCCGATACTGTCCCACGCCGCAATCATGGGTAGATACACCGGACCTAAAGAGAAACTCTCGCGGCGCGAAGGCGTCGACCTCGGCCTGAAGGGCGAACGCGCCCTCGGAGGCAAGAGCGCGATGGAGCGGCGGCCGTATCCGCCGGGCCAGCACGGGCGCGGACGGCGCCGGGCCTCCGAGTTCTCGATGCGGATGCGGGCCAAGCAGCGGGCCAAGTCGATGTACGGTCTGCGCGAGCGGCAGTTTGCAAAGCTGTTCGACCAGGCCAACCGTGAGGAAGGGATGGCCGGCGAGAACCTGATGCGCCACCTCGAGGCCCGGCTCGACAACGTGGTCTACCGGCTCGGCCTGGCCACCACGCGGGCGCAGGCCCGCCAGTTCGTGGTCCACCAGCACATCACGGTCAACGGCAAGCGGCTCGACCGCCCCTCATACGAGGTCTCGGCAGGCGACCAGATCGCGGTCAAGCCCGACGCCGCGATCGAGCCGATGGCCCGTCAGTCGACCGAATCGGCGGGACCGACCCCGCCCTGGCTGCTGGCCGACCACGACGGTCTGAAGGGAACGGTCAACCGCCTCCCCGACCGCAACGACATCGCCGCTCCGATCGAAGAGCGGCTGATCGTCGAGCACTACTCCCGCTAGCCGCGGCTACCGGCCAGGCCGCTGCCGGTGCCCCGCCGCGACCGGCTTCTACTCGCCGGTCAGCTGCCCTTTGGCCAGGTCGAGCGCCACGGTCAGCAGACCGACCACCGAAAGCGGATCGGAAGAATCGGAGACCAGCTGCACGTGCATGGTCTGCTCGTCGACCCCCTCGTCCTCGCTCAACACGGCCGAGATGACCAGCTGGTCGAGGCGGGCCCCGGGCGTGTCGCGCTCGACCTGTTCCATCAGCTCCTGGGCGAGGGCGCCGATGCGGGATGAAGGCGTCTGGTCCGTTTCGTGGCTCATCGGACCAGCCTACACCCCGTCATCGAACGAGCCGCCCGGGGCCGCCGTTTCAGGCCGCGGTCCCCGTCGGGGTCTGCCCGGCCAGCGGATAGACTGGCCGCTGTGATCGACCGCCTTGCCGCCGCGCTCCTCGCGGCGATCGCCGCCTTCACCCTGATCGCCCTGGCCAGCACCAACGCGCAGGCGGGAAAACCGGACTCGGCGATCCTGGTCCTGATCCCCCAGGAGCCGAACGCGACTCCGTCGTACAGCGAACGGGTCGCCGACGGGATGGCGGCGATGCCGGAGCTCTCGATCGGCCTGGTCAGCGCGACCCAGGGCTCGTACCGCGCCGAACAGGCCCTGCTGGACATCAGCCAGGGGGCCCGGGTCTCCCGATCCACCTACTCGCCGTCCGAGCCGACCCCGGTCTTCCTCAGGCCCGAATCCGGGGGCAGCGGCAGAATCGGCTTCTGGAACCGGGTTCTCGACCGGGCCGACTCGGCCCCCCAGTCGATCGAGCCCGGCCTGCTCGGTGGGTCGCTTCCGGGCGGTTCGGGATGGGTCGGACCGAGACCGATCGGGCCACCTTCCACGGTCGACTCGAGCTTCCGCCCCGGCACGCTCGGAGCCGATCTGTTCGAACTGCGCCAATCGCGCCTCAACGAGGCGGAGACCGAAAACGCGGCGACCGCGATCCCGGCCGCCGACCGCCGGGGACGGATCACCGGAATCGCCGTGACCGATCCCGGTGACCGCGGGACCCGGGCCCTGGCCATGTCGCATCAAGTGGACCTGACCGTGGTCTCCGCCCCGCCCGGACGGCAGGGGCTCGGAACGCTTCGCCGGATCGTGCGCGGGCTCGGCCCCGACCAGCTGCTGATCGCGATGCAGCGACCCCCGGTGGCGGCAATCCTGCCGCTGCTCCCGATCGCCACGGCCGGGCTCGGCGACGAACCGGCCGGGCTGACCTCGGACACCAGCAACACGCCGAACCTGGTCGCCGGGATCGACATCGCCCCGACCGTGCTCGACCATCTCGGCCTCGCGATCCCGGATGAGATGACCGGCGCCGTGATCCGTGCGGAAGGGGAACGCGACCCGGCCGCCCTGACCCCCTACCGCGACCGCCTCGATGAACTCGGACCCCGCCGTACCCCGGCCCTGACCCTGATCGGGTTCGGCTGGCTGGTCTTCCTGCTGCTGTACGGGGCGGTCGCCGGGCTGCGGCGGGCCGTTCCGCCGGTGCTGCGGGTCGGCGGGCTGGCAATCCTCTGGATCCCGACGGTGATCATGATTCCGCCGCTGCTCGGCAACCCGTCGCGCGAGGTCGAGTACGCGGTAATCGTCCTGGCCGCATTCGGCCTGGGCTGGCTCGCCGACCGTCTGCTGCCGTGGCCGCGGGCCCCGCTGATCCCGGCGGCGGTCGGGCTCGGCCTGGTCACCTTCGACCTGGTCGCCGACACACACCTGATCACCCGCTCGATCCTGGGCCCCAACCCCGGCTACGGCTCACGCTTCTACGGGATCGGAAATGAGCTCAAATCGGGGCTGATGGTGCTGTTGCTGGCCGGCCTGGCCGCGGCGTTGACCGGGCGGCCGAAATCGCGTGGGGCGGCGCTGATCGTGATCGGTTCCGGGCTCACCCTGGGGGTGATCCTGGGCTCCGGCCGGCTCGGAGCCGGGGTCGGTGCGGCGATCATCGTCGCCGCCGCGACCGCGGTCGCGGCGGTGCTGATGCTGCCCGGTGAGCTGTCCCGGACGCGGGTCGCGATCCTGGTGGTCAGCCCGCTGATCGGGCTGGCGATCCTGGCCGGGCTCGACCTGCTGACCGCGGGCGGCCAGGGCCACTACACACAAAGCGTTCTCTCGCCTGACTCTTCCTCGTCTCTTTCCGAGACGGTCGAGCGGCGCACGACCCTGGCCTGGCAGCAGCTGAAGGGCGGGAACACGCCCCTGGTCACGGCGATCTGACTGCTGGCAGCCGCGTTTGCGATCCGCAACCGGGATATCTTCCAGCCGTTCGACGGGCCGATCTGGCCGGCAGCCCTGGTCGGCGGGCTGGTCGGCGGGCTGATCGGATCGGTGACCGAGGACTCCGGTCCGCTGCTGTTGATCGTCGCCACGGTCAGCCTGGCCGGTGTCTGCGCCTACCTGCTCGGCCGGCCTGCGGCCGGCGCTTCGGCGACGAGCGGCCCACCGCCGGTTCAGGCCCGCGGGCCGGAACCGGCCGACTGACCGGCACCGGCGTCGCCGCTCCCGGCAAGCGCCGCGGCCGAGGCGACCGCGTCGGCCTCGGCCGGGCCCATCCCGAGCGGCACGTCCAGCTCGATCGGATCGCGATCGAGCGAAGGCTCGAACCCGGCCAGCGCCTCGATCGTCGCCAGCACGCAGAACGGCATGTGATCGACGCTGTAGCCGCCCTCCTGGACCGCGACGATCCTCCCTTCGCACCGGCCGTCGCTGAACTCGGCCAGCCGGTCGGTCATCGAGCGGAAGCCCTCGGCGGTCACGCTCATCCTCCCGAGCGGATCGGATGCGGCCGCGTCCTGCCCGCTGGAGAGGATCAGGAGATCGGGTCCGAAGCCGGCCAGCGCGGGAACCACCACCCGTTCGACCGCGGCGAGATAGCCGGCGTCGCCGGACCCGGCCGGCATCGGGATGTTGAGATTCAGGCCGAGGCCGGCCCCGGCGCCGCGCTCGTCCAGCCCGCCCCGGTCGACCGGGTAGAGGCCGTCCTGGTGGATCGAGACGAACAGCACAGACGGGTCTTCGTAGAAGATGTCCTGGGTCCCGTTGCCGTGGTGGACGTCCCAGTCGACGATCGCGATCCGTTCCGCCCCCCAGGCCGACTGCGCGTGACGGGCCGCGATCGCGGCGTTGTTGAACAGGCAGAACCCCATCGCACGGCCGGCCGATGCGTGATGGCCGGGCGGGCGGGTCAACGCGTAGGCGCGACGCCCCGCGCCGGCCATCACGTGATCCACGCAGGCGAGCCCGGCGCCGGCCGCCAGCAACGCGGCGTCCCACGAGCCGCCACCGGTCCTCGCCTCGGGACCGACCCAGCTCAGCGAGCCGTCCCGGCAGGCCCGTTCGATCCGGTCGATATGGGGCCCCGAATGGACCAGCGACAGCTCGTCGCGGGAGGCCGGCCTCGGTTCCAGTCCGGCCAGTCGGCTCGACACCCCGGATGCCTCCAGGACCTCGCAAGCGCGACGAACCCGCGCCGCGTTCTCGGCATGCGGCACATCGATCCAGCCCGCCGCCCGCCGGTCGACGACCATCGAGCCGTTGTCGTGAAGCAGACAGCGCCGGTCGTAGGCAAGGGCGGTTGACGGGCTGTCCCGATTCATCGTCGTCCACTATCTCACGCGACCGACCGTCCCGAGCAGCCGGTCTCCGGCGTGTCGCACTATTTTTCCCCCGGACCGCGTACACGGCTGACGGATTGCGTGAATGTCCTAGTGTGAAGCCATGAAACCTGATGTCGAAGAGATATTCCGCGAGCTGCGGCGGCTCGAGGAAAGCGCCGAACTGGCGGCCCAGACTCAGTTCGAACAGGCCAAGGTCTGGAAGACCTTCCATACCTGGATTTCCGTTCCGGCGGCGCTCGTCGCCGGCCTGCTCGCCCTGGGTACGGGTGGCTGCCTGCTCGCCGACCTCCTCTCGAAAGAGGTCGCGGGTGGCCTGGTGATCGCTGCGGCGGCGTTGGGAGCGATCGTGGTCTGGCTCAGCGCCGCGGATCGTGCAACCGACGCCGAGGCCAGCGCGAACGAGTACCTGGCGCTCCAGGGCGACGCCAGGGTGACCCGGATCATCGATCTGCGCGTAGCCGAATTCGGTCAGGCCCGCGAGATGCTGGCCGAACTGCTGGAGCAACAGAACTCGATCAATCGGCAGGCCCCGACTGCGTCGAGGGTCGCACGAAAGCGGGCCGCCCGGAACGTCCGCGAAGGCGGCCTGAAGTACAACGTGGACCGCCCCTGATCCGCGGCAAAGCCGCGGAAGCGCAAGACCCGCCCGCCGGGCGGGTCTCTCTTCGGGCCGACCGGCCGAGTGGAGCTCGGGTCGGAACAGTCGCTACGGAGGGGGTGGGATTCGAACCCACGGTACGCCGAAAGACGTACAACAGTTTTCGAGACTGCCCCATTCAACCGCTCTGGCACCCCTCCGGGGGAACCATGCAGGCTAACGCTCCGGGCCGTCGGTCGGCGTCCCGGCCGTTCGGTTGAAGCCGCGGCTCCGACCGGATGCCGTCCTATATTTCGGCCGAGGGCCTGCCTCCGGGCCCGGCAGCGAACGCGACCGGCAGCAACCGATCATGACCAGCCAGACAGATCCCGCCCCCATACTGGAGTACGAAGTCGACGATCGCGTCGCCCGGCTCACGCTGAACCGGCCGGAACGCGGCAACGGCCTGACCACCAGACTGATCGCAGACCTGGCCGAAGCGGTCGAGAGGGCCGATCTCGACCCCGAGGTCCGGGTTCTGCTGCTCGCTGGGCGCGGCACCGGGTTCTGTGGGGGTTACGACCTGGTCGCCTCGGCCGAAGGCATGGACACGGGCGCGTTCGGCGCCGGGGCATCGCTCGAGGGGACGGCGCTGGACCCGGCCGTCCAGGGCGCCAACCACGACCCCAACGGAACCTGGGATCCGATGCTCGACTACGCGATGATGAGCCGCAACGTGAGAGCCTTCATGACGCTGTTCGAATGCAGCAAACCGGTCGTCTGCAAGGTTCACGGCTTCTGCGTGGCCGGCGGGACCGACCTCGCTCTCTGCTCCGACCTGCTGGTCATCGAGGCGGGAGCGAAGATCGGCTATCCGCCGGCCCGGGTCTGGGGATCGCCGACCACCTCGATGTGGGCGCACCGGTTGGGTCCACAGCGGGCCAAACGGCTGCTGTTCACCGGGGACTGCCTCTCCGGGAGCGAGGCCCTGGAGTGGGGCCTGGCGATCGAGGCTCCGCCGCAAACCGAGCTCGACTCCCGGACCGACGACCTGGTCTCCCGGATCGCCCGCATGCCGACCAACCAGCTCCAGATGATGAAACTGCTGGTCAACCAGCAGACCGCCGCACAGGGGCTCGGCCCGACCCAGGTGCTGGGCACGGTCTTTGACGGGATCACCCGACACACCGACGAGGGGTTCGCGTTCCAGCAGCGTGCGGCCGAAGCCGGGTTCAAGCAGGCGGTACGCGAACGCGACGAGCCGTTCGGCGACTTCGGCCGCCAGAGTTCGAACGTGATCCGCCGGCCGGGCGAGGCGGGCGGTTGAACGGGGTGGGCCATCCCGGGACGGCCCACCCGTCGATCCGACCGGAACTGCCGTTAGCGGAGAGGGTGGGATTCGAACCCACGAGGCGAGAGATCCCGCCCACGCGAGTTCCAGTCGCGCTCCTTAAACCACTCGGACACCTCTCCGGGCACCCAAAGGGTACCAACCGGATCGGTGCCGGCTCCCGATCGGGCAGCTATCCGCCGGTCAGCGCCGGCTGGCGAAAAAGGCGGTGAGAAGCGCCCCGCATTCGACCGCCCGGAATCCGCCCGTGACCTCCGGCCGATGGTTCAGGGCCGGCTCGTCGAGCAAGTCCAGAACCGATCCGGCTGCCCCGGCCTTGGGATCCGCGGCCCCGAACACCACGCGGGGTATGCGGGCGAGAACGATCGCCCCGGCACACATCGCACACGGCTCCAGGGTCACACACAGCGTGGTCGCCGGCAACCGCCATCCGCCGAGCACTTCGGCCGCGGCCCTGATCGCGACCAGCTCGGCGTGGGCGGTCGGGTCCCGGTCCAGCTCGCGGCGGTTGCCGGCTGAGGCGATCACCTCTCCCCCGCTCACGACCGCCGCTCCGATCGGCACGTCACCGAACGCCCCGGCGGCCCGGGCTTCCTCGATAGCCCGCTCCATGCCGAGTTCCGCAGCAGGGTCGACAGCTCCGGCGCGATCGCCTTCCGCGCCGGGCACAACCCGCTCGTCACGGTCCGCATTCATCGGCCCAGACTACGAAACCGCGCGGAACCGGCGGGCTCCGATCCACCTCCGGTCAGCAACCATCTGCCTTCTGCGGTGTTTCAATGGAAGTCGGGCCCCGTGTGCCTCGGCCCGCCATGACCGGATACCGCCACCTCAAGACCCTCACCACCGCCCTGGTGATCGCTTCGATCGCCGTCCTCGCCTTCTGGCTGGCCGCCGCCGACCGGGCGCCCGCGGCCGACGGAACGGCGCCGCCGCCACCGGGGCAGGCCACCGGCGGGACCGCCGGCGAGCCTGCGGAATACTCACCCGGTGACCGGTACGTACCGGGCGAGGTGATCATCCAGAAACGGGGCGATGAGACCCCCCGCACCGTGGAGCTCGACCCGGGCGCGAACGTCGAAAAGGTAGCCGCGAAACTGGAGGATCGCGCGGCGATCGAGCACGCGACACCGAACTACATCGCCCGGATCTCGGGCTGGGGACCGAACGACCCCGGGGTCAACCCGCCGCGCGGGGGCACGGCCGGCAACTGGAGGAACAAGCAGTGGAACTTCCTCGCCTGCCGCAGCCTGTGCCACCCCGGGGGCAGCTCGGACGGCAAGCAGTCGCGTGGCGGCATGAACGTGGTCCGGGCCTGGCAGAACCTGCGCCGGGCCGGCCGGGCCGGGGCGGCCGGGATCAGGGTGGCGATCCTCGATACCGGCATCGCCTACCGGAACTACGGCAGCTTCTTCCGGCGCAACCCCGATCTGGGCGCGCACCGGTTCCTGCCGGGATGGGACTTCGTCGAGGGCGACGGCAGACCGCTCGACCTGAACGGGCATGGCACGCACGTCGCCAGCACGATCGGCCAGCAGACCGACAACCGCATGGGCCTGACCGGGATCGCCTACCGGTCGAAGCTGATCCCGGTACGGGTGATGGACGCGAGCGGCTTCGGCACCACCGAGAACATCACTCACGGCATCCGCTGGGCGACCGACCACGGGGCCAGGGTGATCAGCATGTCGCTCAATTTCCGCTGCGGCGAGTCGATCCCCCCGATCGAGGACGCGCTCGCGTACGCGCACTCGAAAGGGGTCACGCTAGTTGGCTCGACCGGGAACCGGTCGGCCCAGTCCTGCCCGTCGCTGCCGGCCACGGCACCACAGGTGATCGGCGTCGGCGGGACCAACGAGTCGGGCTGCGTTGCCGGCTATTCATTCATCAGCTCGGCCGTCGACATCGCCGCTCCGGGCGGCGGTGCCGCGCACGCGAACCGCGACTGTCCCTACAAGTCGCGCAATCGCCCGATCCTCCAGGTCGGCATGGCCGGCAAGGATCCGAGTCGCTTCAAGATCAGTCCCGGGTGGAAAGGCACCTCGATGGCGGCGGCCCATGTGGCCGGTGCGGCCGCGGCCGTCCTGGCCAGCGATGCGATCGGACCGGAGAAGGGACCGGCCCAGGTCAAGCAGAGGCTGTTCGGGACGGCCCGCCTGCCCGGTTTCGCGGCCGCCCAGGATCCGAGCGGGTTCGGAGCGGGCATCGTGAATCTCGGCCGGGCGACCGACCCCGACGTCGTGCTGCCCTGAGCCGCCGCGGCAGAAACGGTCAGGCAGGGAGAGGTTCGGCCGGTTCAGGTGGTGCGGGCGATGAAGACGCTGCAGTCGGCGTGGTGAGAGACCTTGTTGGGCACGGATCCGAGCAGAAAGCGCCGGGCTCCGGTCATGCCCTTGTTGCCGACCACGATCACGTCGGCCCCGGTCTCCTCGGCCACCTGCAGGATCGCGTCGGCCGGGTCCCCGTCACGGGCGTGCTGCGTGGTTTCGACATCGAACCCGGCGGCGATGTCGGCGGCACCGGCCAGCGCCACGTTCACATCCTCCCGCGGGCCGAACTCATGGGCGATGTCCTGCGGCGCCTCCCGCTTTTCGGTCGACGAGCGATGGCTCGATACCGGCTCGTACGCGGAAACCACTTCCAGGGCTGCGTCGTTCATCGCCGCCAGCGCCGCCGCCTGGCGTACCGCCTCCCGGGCAGAATCAGATCCGTCGGTTCCGACGACAATGCGGTCAAACAGCGCCATTCAGTTCACATCCCCTTTGCTCGTGGTGCGTTCGCCTCCCAATCCTAGCGTGAGCGGCGAGAGCCGGGGGGCGCATCGGGCCGGGCCGCTCCGGGCCACCCCGGCCGGCTTATCTGGGAAACTGTGACTTCGGCAGACCCTGAAATCCGATTCCGAGGACCTGGTCGGGAGTGGTCATCAACCTGACCGCGCCGATCGCCACCGAAGCGAACAGGAATATGCAGATGACAATCATCAGAAATCTCCAGCTGGCCGGCATCACTGGCAGCGTAGAAGAACGAGGCCGGACTTGACCGCCGACGGCCCGACCCCGCCCGAGGCCGGGGATCGCGGAAAGAGCCCCGACCCGGAGCTGTTGCCGAAGAAGTTCGAGCAGGTGGCCGACCGCGTATACCGGCTTCGGGGAGACCTGCAGGGCGCGATGAACATCTACTTCGTGGTCGGGCCCGATGGCGAGGTGGTGCAGTTCGATGCCGGGACACGGATCATGCTGAAGAACAACCGGAAGGTCGCCGAAGCGTTCGGGGGGATCGACCGGATCGTGCTCGGCCACGCCCACGCCGACCACCGCGGCACCGCACCGCGGCTGGGACCGCCGGTCTACTGCCACCCGGCCGAGGTCGCCGACGCCGAATCGGAGGCGGCGATCAACTCGTACATGAACCTGCGGGAACTCGAATACATGAAGCCCCGCCTGGTCTACCCGGTGATGATGAGGCTGTGGAACGGGGGCGCCGTTAAGGTTGCCGGCACGGTCGAAGAAGGTGACGACGTGGCCGGCTTCGAGGTGATCCACTTTCCCGGTCACGCGCCCGGGCTGATCGGGCTTTGGCGCGAGTCGGACGGCGTCGCCCTGGTCAGCGACACGATCTACCTGGTCGACTCGGCCCGGCTCAAGCCGCTTCCGGAGGGTGAGGCCAGCGTGCCGCACCCGGCCTGGGCGTGGGACCACCGGCAGGCCAAGGAATCGGTGAGAAAGCTGGCGGCGCTGAAGCCGCAGAAGGTCTTCGCCGGGCACGACGACCGGCTTGAGGGCGATGACCTGACCGCGACCCTGCTCGCCGCCGCCGACCGCTACTAGAGACCTCCTCAGCCGCGAGGAGATCTCCAGACCGAGATGCTGAACACGTACCTGACCATGGCAATCGTCGTCGTGGCCTCGCTGCTGGTCGGCCGGGCGGTGATGCTCATGACCGGACGGAGCACGTGGTCGGGGCTCGAGCCGGCGGTCGGCTTCGCCGCGATCATGGCGGTCGAGGGCCTGCTCGCACGCGTTCCGGGGACCCGGTCGGCGCTGGTCCTCGGCTTCGCCACCCTGGTCCTGATCTCGCTCTGGGTGCTGCGCCGGCCGGGCCGGGGAGACCTCCCGCCTTCCGGCTGGTTCTGGGTGGCCGCCGGGCTGGCGGTAGCGGTGATATCGATCCCGTTCGCGGTGTCCGGCCACTGGGGGCTGCTGGGCATGGGCTACAACAACGACCTCGGCCTGCACCTGGCCTGGGCGGAGTGGCTCCGCTCGGGATTCGGTACCGAGCCCAGCAGCGGCTACCCGCTCGGCCCCCACGGGCTGGCCGCCGCGCTCTCCTTCGTTCCCCGGCTCACCCTGGGGCCGGTCTTCATCGGCCAGATCATGGCGATCGCGGTGCTGGCGGTGATGACCTCGTGGGAGGCGGTCGACCGCCTCCCGACCGGACGCAGGCTGCTGGCCGCGCTGCTTGCCGGGCTGCCGTACCTGATGGTCGCCTACTTCGCCCAGGCCGCGTTCAAGGAGCTGGCCACCGCGATGTTCCTGCTCGCCTTCGCGATCGGGCTACCCCGGCTGAAGCCGTGGCCGGAGCGACGGAACGCCCGCTTGCTGGCGGTTGCCCCGCTGCTGATACTGCTGCTCGGCATCGTCTTCACCTACAGCTTCCCCGGCCTCGCCTGGCCGGCGGCGGTGGCCGTGGTCTGGGCCCTCGCCCAGCCCGCGATCCGACGGCAGCTGCGGCCCGGCGCGGTCATCGAGCAGGTCGGCCGCCCCGCGGTCGCGGCCGGGCTGCTGATCGGGCTCGGTCTGATCGCGGCACTCACGTTCGCCGGCCCGTTCGGGTTCAAAGATGCCTTTTCGGAGGTCGCCACGAGTGACGCGTTCGGGCCGGTCTCGGCCGTGGAAGGGCTCGGGGTATGGCTGACCCCGGACTACCGGCTCGAAGGGACCTACTCGACGCCACTTCCGGGTTTGATGGGCGCGATCGGGGTGCTCGCGCTGGTCGCCGCCCTGTACTGGTGGTCGAGACAGCCGAAGTCGATCTACCCGCTGGCCTTCATCGCCTGCCTCGGCCTCTACCTGGTCTCCCTGCCCTGGGTCGGCGACTATTCGCTGGCCAAGGCCCTGGTGATCTGCGCACCGCTCGTGATGGTGGTGATCCTGACCGCGCTGTTGAGCGGGCCGCCCCGGTCGGCCGCCGACCGGGGCGAGGCCCCGGATCGATCGGCAGGCGCCGGAGACCGCCCGGGCCGCGGGCCGGCCCGGATCGCCTGGGTAGCGCTCGCTTCCGTCTTCGTCCTGATGGCCGCCGCTTCGAGCTTCCTGGTCCTTCGGGATGCCTCGGTCTCCCCGCCCGGTCACGCGGCCGAGCTGAACTCGTTCCGCAAGTACACCGACGGCAAGTCGGTGCTGTACATGGACCAGGACCGCTTCGCCCCGTACTACCTGGCCGGCGCCGACGTCAGCGTGCCGCTCAGCGAATTCCCCGACCCCAATGTCACCCAGAACCGCAAGAAGCCGTTCCAGGGCGACAACGGCAAGAACTCGATCGACTTCGACTCGTTCGACAAGGAGACCCTTCAGCACCACGATTTCGTGGTCTCGACCGCGGCCGGCTGGACCAGCATGACCCCGCCGTTCTACGAAGAGGTGGCGCGCACCGCCAACTACATTCTGTGGCGGCGCACCGCCCCGGCGTTCGGCCGCCCGATCATGCGCGAGAACACGATGCCGGCCAAGCTGGTCGACTGCGAAAACGAAGGCGGCCGCTACTTCTCGGCCCTGGACGGGACCGCGACCCTGCTGCCCCGGGCGGCGGTCGGACTGCGATCGGACTGGACCCCCGATCCCGACCTCGAACCGGGCCAGAGCGCGACCGTGACGCTCGACCTGAAGCCGGGCGAGTACCGGATTTCACTGCAGTACTACAGCCCGGACGGGATCAGGCTGACCGGGCCGGGCTTGAACCGTGATTTCCCGGCCGCGATCGACGGCCAGAGACTGGCCAACATCGACACGGGCAGCAGCGGGATGTTCTGGCCGGGCGGGCTGTTCACCGCCGGCCGCTCCGGTCCGGTCGAGTTCAGGGTCGAAGCCGAAGGGCCGTCGACCCTGCAGAAGCTGACCGGCTATTCGCGCCCGACCAAGCTCGGCCGCATAGTGCTGTCCCGCAACCGGGTTCGCGCCCGGGTCCCGATGGCCGGGATCTGCGACCGGTGGGTCGACTTCTTCCGGCGGGCCGAGCCGCTGAGCTCGCCGGCCGGCGGCGGCGAGGCCGAAGGTTCCGGCCAGGGCGACTCCGGAAGCTGAACGACCGGACGGTCAACCCTGTCCGGCCGGGACCAGGGCGACGATCTTCGACTTCGGGTCGATCAGCTCGCCGGGATCCGACGACGCCAGCCGGATAGCCGGAGGATAGGCCCCACTGAGCGGGGTCATCGCGGCCACCGGCCTCGCTCCGGACGGCAGCGGTTCGCCCGGTTCGAAGTGGACCAGCCGGTCACCGGCGACTATCTTCCGCTCGAGTTCGGCGTCGCTGTCCTCGTCCGCGAACAGCAGGGTCGCATCGGACCCGATGATCGGCATCGAGTCCGACGGCGAACGCAGCCGGAATACCTGCTCGCCCTCGAAGTTCTCGGTGAAGTGGGAGGCGAGCACCTGGTTGAGGGTGTCGTCGGCGCTGACCAGCGCGACCGCCGAGAGATCGGCCAGGGCCGACCCGGCGCCGCCGAAGTTGGGATCGATCGGGCCGCCGACCGGAACCAGGCCCGCTTCCACCGTCGCCCGGGCTTCGTCCACGTCCTCGGTCCAGACGTTCACCACCGCGCCGGACTCTTGCAGGGCCCGGCCCAGTGCGATCGCCCAGGCCGGACCGCCGATCAGCAGCAGGGTGGGCAGGCGCTCTCCCTTGAGCCCGATCAGCTGGGCGAACGCCGGACCCAGGATGCCGTATATGAACACGGTGCCCCCGATCACCAGGAAGGTGATCGGGATGATCAGCTCGGCCCCTTTCACCCCCTGGTCGACCAGCTTCAGGCCGAACACGGACGCGGTCGAGGCGGCCACGATCCCGCGCGGCGCCATCCCCGCGATCAGAGCGCGCTCGTTGCCCCGGAACGGAAGGCCGAGCGTCGTCGCGGCAGCCAGCGGCCTGACCACCAGGACCAGGAACACGACCAGGGTGAAGCCCTGCCAGCCGAGGTCGAGCACCTGATTCATGTCGACGTTGGCCGCCAGCAGCACGAACAGGACCCCGACCAGGATCGGCACCAGGGTCTCCTTGAACTCGGAGATGTTCTCGATCTTGGCCCGCTTCTGATTGGCCAGCACCGCACCCATGACCAGGTCGGCCAGCAGTCCCGAATCCTCGAACAGCGCATCGGCCGCGGCGAAGCTGGCGACGATCATCATCAGGGTCGCGGCGACCTTGTCCCGGCCCGACAGCCGTCGCGACTCGAGCAGCGGGATCAGCAGCAGCGCCCCGACCACCCCGACCAGCAGGCCGGTGCTCAGCGACGCGACGATCTCGGCCCCGTCGAACGCGGCCTTGCCCCGATCGCCGACCAGCGAGCCGAAAACGACCACGGCGATGATCGCGCCGAGCGGGTCGACGATCACTCCTTCCCACTTGAGCACCGACCGCACCCGATCCGGCGGGGCGATGAATTCGAGTAGCGGCAGGACGACGGTCGGCCCGGTGACGATCAGCACCGCCCCGACCAGGATCGCAACCGGGGCCGGCACGTCGAACAGCAGGAATACGGCGCAGCCGGCCAGGACCCAGGTGATCGCCACC
>JAGQUV010000002.1 GCA_020438295.1 Solirubrobacterales bacterium | reverse complement strand
AGGCCGGGCGGGTGGTGATCAGGGCGATCGAAAAACGCTCACCGCGGGCGATCGCCCCGTGGGAGTGGAGGCCGCTCTTTTTGACCCGCGGCTTGACCGGGCCGCTGTCCGACCACCATCTCGAAACCCACCCGGTTGCCGGCGAGGTCATACTGGCCGCCGAAGCGGCCGCGTTCGAGCGCGGCGACCGATAGTCAGCGGCCGACCGGTCGGGTCAGCCCTACCTGCGTGCCGGCTTGACCGCGATGCGCATGCTGGCCTGGTCGTCGCCGGCAGCGGCGGTGGTCGCCCGGAAAGCCAGCTTCACCGCGCCTTTGGCCTTCTTCTTGAGCTCGACCTTGAACCTCGGGTTGAACACGCCGCCCGGGCCGACGACTCTCGTCCGCGTGCATCGCCGCGGCAGCCTGACCTTGTGGCGCTGCTGCTTCGGCACCACCAGACAGACCTTGGTCCCGTCCATCGCGGCATCGCCGACGTTCTGGACCAGCACCCGGTAGCCGGGGCTCCTGCCTGCCCTGGGCTTGGCCTTGCCGGTCACCGAGTGGACCTTCAGGGCCGCTTCGGGGTCGGGAAGGATCGGGGTGCAGGTCGGTGCTTCGCCCTCGGTCCCGTCCGGGCAGGGCACCACGTCGGGCGCCTGCAGCGCGCATCGCTGGCTGCCGTCCGGCCGGCGGATCCCGGCCTCACAGAGGTACTGGTGCAGCGCGCTCGGTCGCTGCGTGAAATAGCCGTCGGCCCCTTCGTCGACGATCTTCTCGTAGAACGGGTCGGGATTGGTGGCCGGGTCGTCTCCCCACACGTGGATCGCGAAACCGTCGTAATCGGTCAACGGCTTGAGGATCGGCACGGTGCGGACCACCGGGGGCAGGTTGAACGAGTCCGGCGGCTGGACCGCGACCGGCGTCGGGGTCAGCGGCGCTCCGGTCACGTAATCGAGCGTCGCGTCCTCGCTGCCCGACAGCGCCCTGTGTTCCGGAGCCAGCCCATGGAACTTCTCGAGCGGCTGCTGGGCGAACGAGGCCACGATCACGTCGTCGCTGCGTTCGGGGTGGGCGTTCATGATCGCCGCGAGTTTTTCGGCCGCGTTCAGGGCGACCGCGGGGTCGGGCGAGTAGTTCTTCATGTCGATGTTGATCGGGGTGTCGGGGAAGGCCTCGAGCACCTCTTCGAAGGTGGCGATCCGGAAGTCGTTGGCCGTGAACCCCTTGGGCGGGTCGACGTCGCCGGTCGCGATCCCGCGGAACGGGTGCGGGTCGGCCGGGTCGTAGCCGTACTGGCCTTTGCCGGGGCTGTACTTGTAGGCGAAGTCGAGTGTCTTGAGCTCGGCCAGGGTCTGGTTCCTGATCTGGTTGTCGAGCCGGACCGGGTCGTCGGCCGGCAGACCCTCGCCCGGTGCGTTGGAGGTCTTGTAGGGATCCATGTCATGGGTGACCACGAAGACGCCGTCCTCGGTCACGTATCCGTCCATCTCCAGCGTGTCGGCTCCGCGGAAGGTGACCGCTGTCTTGAACGCGTAGAGCGTGTTGCTCGGCGCCTCCAGCTCGCCGCCCTGGTGGGCCATGTTCATGAAGTTCTTGTTCTGCCAGAAGTCGGTCGGCGGCGGTGTGGCGGGCCGGTTCGGATCGGCGGCCGGGGCGTCCGCCGCGAACAGGGCTCCGAGCAGCAGGGCGAGGACGGTGGCGGTCGAGAATCGTTTGCGCATCTGTTTCCCCTTGGTCTCCCCGCAAAGGGGCCTGGTTGACTAGGTCGGACCGGATCCTGGCGGGCGGTCACGTCCCCCGTGCGCCGATTGTATGGCGCGGCCGGGGAACTCGTCCATAAACCCCCGTCCCGGCCGTTTGATTCGCCGGGCGTGCCGCCCGGGGGTACTACCGGGTCCTGCCGGGCGCTAGCGGGTCAGTTCCTCGAGCAGGTAGATCAGCGAACCGTACGGCTCGCCGGTCGCCCGCTCCAGCCCGACCTCGCAGGTCCGGTTGGACGAGATGTGGCGGTCGGTCGGGTTCGCCCTCACCTCGGCCGCTTCCGGTGCGGTGGCGCTGGCGGTCAGCTCGGGATGGAGCATGCCCCGGTCGCCGGCAAAGCCGCAACAGCCGGCCGAGGTCGGTACCTCCACTCGCTCGGCCAGCTCGCTGGCGACCCGGGCCAGCGCCCGGTCGAGCCCCAGGTGGCGGCCCGAGCAGGTCGGGTGGACGGTGACCGAACCGACCTTGTGGTTCACCTGCAGCTCCGGCAGCAGGAACCGCTCGGCCCAGGCGACCGAGTCGATCAGTTCGACCTCCGCGTGCCGGGCCTCGTTCTCTTCGGTCAGGACCCCGGGTCCGGGATCGGTGAGCCCGTGGGTGCAGGACGAGGCGTCGACCACAACCGGGAGCGTCCCGCCGCCCGACCAGCGCCAGAGCCGCTCGACCGTCTGGTTGGCCTTGAACGAGTGGGCGTCCCGGAACCCCTTGGAGCTGAACGGGACCGAGCAGCAGGTGCCTGCCACGTCGTCCGGGATCCAGACCGGCCGGCCGGCGCGGGCCGATACTGCGACCAGCGCCTCGGGCAGCGAGAGCTCACCCCGGTCCGCCTTCGAGCGGCCGAACATGCGGTTGATGCAGGCCGGCAGGTAGACCGCGACCGCGCCGTGCGAGCTGGTCGCGGGCAGTTCGGCGGCGGCAGGTGGCATCTTCTCGCCCCATTCGGGCACCAGGTCCCGGCTGATGAAGCTGCGCGCCGCCCTGGTGACTCCGCGCATCGGGCCGTCGCCGGTGACCGTTCCGATCGCGTTGCCGAGTCCCAGGCCGGAGCGGGCCAGCTTCTCGACCCGGTCCCATCGCCGCGCTGCCCGCAGCGCCATCTTCTCGGCAGCAGGACGGTTCTCCGCTGCCCTGAATTGCTTGACCAGGGCCCCGGTGTCGATCCCGACCGGGCAGGCCAGCAGGCAGGAGCCGTCTACCGCGCAGGTCTGGATCGAGTCGTAGCCGAACTGCTCGATCAGGGCCTGCCGGACCGGCGTGTCCCCGCCCTGCCGTGCCATTTCCCGCCGCAGGGCGATCCGCTGGCGCGGCGTGGTGGTCAGGTTCCGGCTCGGGCAGACCGGTTCACAGAAGCCGCACTCGACGCAGGCGTTGGCTTCCTCCTCGATCTCGGGAGTGGTAGCCAGGTCCCGGAGGTGGACTCCGGGATCGCGGTTCAGCACCACCCCCGGGTTGAGCGCGCCATCGGGGTCGGCCACCTGTTTGATCCGCCACATCATCGACGTGGCCTTCTCGCCCCACTCGAGCTCGACGAACGGGGCCATGTTGACCCCGGTCCCGTGCTCGGCCTTGAGCGAACCGTCGTACCTCTCGCAGATCATCTCGACCAGCTCGCCCATGAACGCGTCGTAACGCTCGAGGTCTTCCTGCTTGGAGAAGTCCGGGGTGAGCATGAAGTGCAGGTTGCCGGCCGAGGCATGTCCGGCCACACCGGGCAGGAAGCCGTGCTCAGCCAGCAGATCGCGCAGCTCTACCGCAGCGTCGGCGATCCGGGCCGGCGGCACGCACACGTCCTCGACGATCAGGGCGGTGCCCGGGGCCCGGACCTTCCCGACCAGGCCGTGAAGGCCCTCGCGCACCCGCCAGTTCAGCTCGACCACTTCCTCGTCGCGGCTGAATTCGACCTCGCGGATCAGCTCGTGCCCGGACAGGATCCCGAGCGCCGCCGCCTCGCCGGCGTCGAGCGCCGCGTCATCGTCCCCTCCGAATTCGATCAGCAGCGCCGCCGACTCGGGGTCGAGCTCCTTCCATTGGTCCGGGGCGCCCGGCATGTTCCACGAGGCCACGATCAGGGCCGGGGCGACCATCAGCTCGACCGCGGTCGCCCCGGCCGCGACCAGATCGGGTACCGGCTCGATCGCCGACGGGATGTCCGGGAAGTGGACCCAGGCGAGCGTGGTCTTCTCGGGGACCTCGACCGTCTCGAAGGTGACCCGCGAGATGAAGCCCAGGGTGCCCTCCGAGCCGACCATCAGCCCCTTCAGGATTTCGACCGGGGTCTCGCCGTCGAGGAACGAGCAGAGCCGGTATCCGGTCGTGTTCTTGATCTCGAACTTCCTGCGGATCATCGCGATCAGGTCGGGGTCGTCCAGGATCTCGTCCCGGATCTCCATCAAACCGCGGACCAGCTCCGGCTCGTCGCGGGCCAGCTTCTCGTCGGCGTCGGGCGCGGCGCTGTCGACCACGGTCCCCGAGGCGAGCACGAATTCCATCGCGGTCACGGTCGAATACGAGTCGAGCTTCGTCCCGCAGCGCATGCCGCCCGAGTTGTTGGCCACCACGCCGCCGATCGTCGCGATATCGGTCGAGGCCGGGTCCGGACCGAGCTTGTAGCCGTACGGGGCCAGCACGGCGTTGGCCTGCCCGAGCACCGTCCCGGGCCCGATCGTCACGCTGCGGCCTTCGTCGTGGACCTCGACCCCGGTGAAGTGCCGCCGCACGTCGACCAGAATGCCGTCGGTCTGACTCTGGCCGTTGAAGCTGGTCCCGCCGGAGCGGAAGGTGACGCCGATCCCGTTCTCCCGGCCGTAGGCGAGCACCTTCGCCACGTCGGCGGCGTCGCGGGCCATCACCACGACCTGCGGCAGCTTCCGGTACGGGCTGGCGTCGGACGCGTAGCGGACCAGGTCGCTGGCCCGGGCCAGCACCCGGTCCTCGCCGAGCAGGCCGGTCAGCTCGGACCGCAGCGGCTCCGGGGTGCCGCCGGCCACCCACTCGGGAGCGCGGTCGCCGGCCGGCCGGCCCGGCTCCGGGGCGATCTCGGAAACGTCGGGCTCTAGCAACGGCATCGTCTGCTCCCCTAGAACAGGGACATCCCCGGCTGTACCGGCACCTCGACCAGACGGGGCCGGCCGTCGGCGATCGCCTCGCGCAGCGCCGCCTGGACATCATCAGCCGATTTGACCATTGTGCTCTCGATCCCATATCCGGACGCGATCGCGGCCGATTCCAGTGCCGGCAGGTCGAGCCCGGGCGAGCCGGACACCTCTTCCACCTCGGCGAACCACTTGAGGATCGCGTATTCCTCGTTGCGGAGGACCAGGAAGGTGACCGGGACCTCGTAGGCGGCGGCCGTCCAGAAAGCGACGACCGCGTACTGGACCGATCCTTCGCCGAGTACGCAGACCACCTTGCGCTCCGGCTCGGCGATCCCGATCCCGACCGCGGCGGCGAGGCCGAAGCCCAGCCCGCCACCGGCCCCGAAGAAGTAGCTGTTCGGCCTGGAGATGCGCAGCTGGTTGCGCAGGGCGAGGGTATTCGAGGGCGACTCGAGCACGATGATCGCGTCTTCGGGCAGCTCCTGCTTGAGGATCGAATGCACGGTCGAGGCGTTCAGCGGGTCGCTGTCTTCGACCCGGGCCGGACCCGGCATCTCCGGCGGCGGATCGCGGTCGGTGCCGTCGAGCTGGGCCAGCAGCGCGCTCAGGGTCAGCTTCACGTCGGCGACGATCGCGTCGCCCATCGGTGCCCGGGCGGCCTCGTCGGGGTCGGAGGTGATCGCGACCAGCTCGGCCCCGTCCGGCAGCATCGGTCCCGGGATGTGCGGGTAGTACGGGAAGACCGACGAGCCGACCACCAGGATCAGGTCGTGTCCGGCCAGCGTTTCGGTGACCGGGCCGATCGCGGGGGGCAGGACCGAGCGGAAGTTGGGGTGGTTCTCGGGGAAGCCGAGCCGGCCGCCCCCCGGCGCCGGAGAGGCCCAGACGCCGAGGTTCTGGTCTTCGGCCAGCGCGATCGCCTCGTCCCAGGCCCCGGCGGCGTCGATGTCGGGGCCGGCGATCATGATCGGATTGGTAGCCGAGTTGATCCGCTCGGCCAGTTCCGCGACGGCCTCCGGGTTGGCTGCCGACCTGCCGCCGACGTCCCGGGCGATTACGTGCCCGGCGTCCAGGGTGTCCATCTCCACGTCCCAGTCGTCCATCGGGATCGAGACCATCACCGGGCCGCGGGGCGCCAGTGAGGCGAGGTGGATCGCGTGGGCCAGGGCCAGCGGGACGTCTTCGGCCCGTGTGGGTTCGTACGAGAACTTGACGTACGGGTGGGGTACCCGGGAAGCGTCGCGGTGGGTCAGGTTGGCCTGCATGGTCACCTGGGCGCGTACCTGCTGGCCGACCGTGATCACCACCGGTGAGTGGTTGGCCTGGGCGTTGAACAGCGCACCCATCGCGTTGCCCAGCCCGGGCGCGGTATGGAGATTGACCAGCGCGGGCCTGCCGGTGACCTGGGCGTAGCCGTCGGCCATGCCGACCACCGCCGCCTCCTGCAGCCCGAGCACGTACTCGAAGTCGTCCGGGAAATCGGCGAGCATTGGCAACTCGGTCGAACCCGGGTTGCCGAACATCGTCGTCATCCCATGCTTGCGGAACAGGTCGAAGGTCGCTTCACGCACGGTTGGCATGGCCTGAGCCTATATGCGCGGGGATGTCAAGATGATTCGGTGCGAATGCGTGGTTTCGACTCGATCCGGGCGAAGGCGGTGCTGGCGATGGCCTTGCCTTCGTTCATCCTCGGCGCCACCTCGTGTGGCGATACGGACCCGGCCACCCCGGCCGCCTGTCTGGGCGGCCCTTCCGGGTTCCGCGAGGCGCTGGTCGACGCTCCCGGCCCGGTCCGGCTCGAAGGCGAGGTGGCGATCAGCGACTGCCTGCCGCGCAACCAGGGGGTCGGGCCTCAGGAATCGGTCGGTCGCAGCCTGTTGCTGGTGGCCGGCGGCCTGGCCCGCCAGCGGGACCGGGGCGACGGGGCCGAGACGGCGGCGTTGCGGGACGGCTACCTGGTCGGGGCGGTTCGCCGCGCGGCCGGCGACAGCGAGGGCATCCACTCGGCCCTGGTCGACCGGATCACGTCTGCGGCCGGAAGCGGTCTCGGCCGCGAGCCGGCGCAGGTCCGTCAGGCCTACGAACGCGGACTGGCGGCCGGGCTGGAGAACGGGTGAGCACCGCCGCCTGTTGCGGCCGGCCGGCCGCGCGGCCCCGCACCGCGGCCGGGAGTGAAAGACTGGACGGGCAAGCATCCGACGCCCGAAAGGCCCATCAGTGAGCGATCAACTCTGGGGTGGCGAGACCACCAAGGCGGTGAACAACTTCCCGGTATCGGGCGAGCGGATACCGGCCTCGGTGGTCAAGTGGCTCGGGTTGATCAAGGCGAACGCGGCCCGCACCAACGCCGAGCTGGGACTGCTGCCCGCCGAGATCGCGGACCGCATCGCGGTCGCCGGCGATGCGATCGGCGCGGGCGAGCACGAAGACCAGTTCCCGGTCGACGTGTTCCAGACCGGGTCCGGCACCTCGTCGAACATGAACGCGAACGAGGTGATAGCAGCGCTGGCCGGGGAAGGGGTACACCCCAACGACCACGTCAACATGGGTCAGTCGTCGAACGACGTCTTCCCCTCGGCCGTCCACCTGGCCGCGCTCGACCAGGTGACCGACCAGCTGCTACCGGCGATGGACGGGCTGGCCGGGGCCCTCGAGGCGAAGGCGGAACAGTTCGGCGACGTGGTCAAGGCCGGCCGGACGCACCTGATGGATGCGGTGCCGGTTACCCTCGGCCAGGAGTTCGGCGGTTACGCCGCCCAGGTCCGGCTCGGCATCGACCGGATCTCCGGGACGCTCGGCCGGGTCGGTCAGATCCCGCTCGGTGGCACCGCGACCGGCACCGGGCTGAACACCCACGCGGATTTTGCGGCCGGGGTCAGGCAGCGGCTCGAAAAAGCTTCCGGCCTGACGATCACCGCCCCGGACGACCGCTTCGAGGCCCAGGCCAATCGCGACTCGCTGGTCGAGCTCTCGGGCGCGCTCAAGGTCTACGCGGTCTCGCTCAACAAGATCGCCAACGACCTGGCCCTGATGGGCTCGGGCCCGCGGGCCGGGCTGGCCGAGCTGCGGCTGCCCGAGCTGCAGAAGGGATCGTCGATCATGCCGGGCAAGGTCAACCCGGTGATCCCCGAAGTGGTGATCCAGGTCGCGGCCCAGGTGATCGGCAACGACGCGGCGATAACGGTGGCCGGCTCCCAGGGCCAGTTCGAGCTCAACGTGAGGGTCCCGCTGATCGCCCGTAACCTGCTCGACTCGATCGCGATCCTCGCCTCCTGCTCACGGCTGCTGGACGAAAAATGCGTGGCCGGTGTCGAGGCCAACACCGAGCGGACGGAACTGCTTGCCGAGTCGACCCTGGCCACGGCGACCGCTCTCAACCCCCACATCGGCTACGACCGGGCCAGCGAAATCGTCAAGCAGGCGGCCGCCACCGGCCGGCTGCTGCGCGAGGTCGCGCTCGAGCTCGGCGTCGAGGCCGAGATCCTCGACCAGGCCCTCGACCACCGGAAGCTGGCCAACCCGGACGGCTGACCGGCCGCGTCGGCCCGACCGGATTCAGGCGAGGGCGAAGATCGCCGCGGCGAAACCGGCCACGATCGTCCCCAGCACCCCGATCATCCCCAGGATCAGGGTCCGCTGAAGGGCGTCGAACCGGCCGTTCAGCGCGTCGAGCTTCCTGCCCAGATCGTGGTCCTGCGCGTCGAGGCGTGCCAGGCCGTCGCGCATGGTCTGCGAGAGATCGTCGAGGCGATCGTCGGTCCAGGCCGGCCTGTCCTTCTGAACTGACATGGGGATAGGGTAGCCCACGGCAGTTCGTCAGAAGTGCCGACTCTGCAACTCTGCTGTGCCCGGAAAGCAACCATTGGGCCAAGTCCGCGGACCTCGTGCCGGCCAGGCCCGAATTCGGTGCCGGACGGTACCGACCGGGTCAGTCGGTTGGCTGTCCCCGGGATTCCGGCTGCTCGCCCGTCGTCGGCTGCTCGTCCGTCGTCGGTCGTTCGCCGTCTCCGTTCCAGCCGAGCCGATCCCGCATGGCCAGCACCGCGACCGGATAGACCAGCAGGGCCGCGCCCAGTAGCAGCGAGAGCAGCACGGTCCCGGCGCCGAGCTGCCCGTCCTCGCCCGCCGCCCAGTACATCCATGCGGCGACCGGCAGGTAGATGAACACGGCGCTCAGGGTTCCCGGGGTCAGCCGGTCGCCCCGGATGCTCGGCAGCATGTGGAAGAAGATCGCGTTGATCACGAACAGCGCCGGTATCGCGAGGCTGACCGCCGGGGCCCACCAGCCGATCGCGGCCCCGGCCAGGGTCGTGAACAGCAGCAGGGCCGCGCCCAGGAAAAAGTCGGCATCGCTGACCTCGAACCCCAGCCGGGGGCCGGCCGTCTGGTTGACCCAGGCCACCCAGCCCTCCACGTATTCCTCGAACACGTGGAGCCCGGCCGCCACGATCCCGACCCAGAGCACCCAGGAATGGGTATCCACCGTGCGCTCAGCCGCCCTGGAAGGTGACGAACCGCTGCTCGGTCATCTCGATGATCGAGTAGGCCGGGCCCTCACGGGTGTTGCCGGAATCCTTGACCCCGCCGTACGGTTGCTGGTCGGCCCGGAAGGTCGGGACCTCGTTGATCAGCACCCCGCCGAACTCCAGCGTCTCGGCCGCCTTGATGCCGTTGCCGAGGTCCCGGGTGAAGACTCCGGCCTGCAACCCGAACTTCGAGTCGTTTGCCCGCTCCAGCGCCGCCTCGAAATCGGTGAAACGGTCGACCGTGGCCACCGGGCCGAAGATCTCCTCGCACCAGACCCGGGCCTCCGGATCGGGATGGGCGACGACGGTCGGCGCCAGGCAGCGACCTTCGTCGACCAGCTCGCCACCGGTCAGGATCTCGCCGCCGGATTCGACCGCCTCGTCGATCCACTGCTTGACCCGGTCCCGGTCGGCGGGGCTGATCAGCGGACCGACGTCGGTTTCGGGATCGAGCGGGTCGCCCACCTTGAGCGCCTCGACGTTGGCCACCAGCCGTTCGGTGAACCGGTCGGCGACCTCTTCGTGCACCAGGATGCGTTGGGTCGAGATGCAGCTCTGCCCGGCGTGGGAGAAGGCATGGATGCGGGCCTTGTCGGCCGCCTGCTCCCAGTCTCCGTCGTGGTTGACGATCAGCGGGGCGTTCGAGCCCAGCTCGAGCCCGACCCGTTTGTGCGGGACCCGGCTGCGGATCCCCCAGCCGACCGGGGCCGAACCGGTGAACGAGATCGCCGCGGTCAGCTCGTGCTCGACCAGCGCGTTGCCGACGCTGCGGCCGCCTCCCGGGATCACGCTGAGCCAGCCGTTCGGCAGGCCGGCCTCGATCAGGATCTCGGCCAGCTTCATCGAGGAGAGCGGCGTCTGGCTGGCCGGCTTGAGCACCACGGCGTTGCCGGCCGCGATCGCGGGACCGAGCTTGTGGGCGACCAGGTTGAGCGGGAAGTTGAACGGGCTGATCGCGCCGACCACCCCCAGCGGTACCCGCAAGATCACGCCGAGCTTGCCGACCCCGGCGGCCGAGGCCTCCATCGGCACGGTCGAACCGGTCAGCTTTCGTGCCTCGACCGCGGAGAAGGTCAGCGTGTCGACCGTGCGGGAGGCCTCGGCGCGGGCCGTCTTGATCGGTTTGCCGGCCTCGCTTGCGATCGTCTGGGCGAGATCCTCCTGGCGCTCGGCGACCAGGTCCGCCGCCCGGCTGAGGATCGCGGCCCGCTCGAACTGCGGCAGCCCGCCCTCGGTGAACACCTGGTGGGCCGTTCTCACCGCGCGATCGACCAGCTCCTCGGAGCCGTGGGCGACCCGGGCGATCGGGCTCCCGTCCCAGGGACTGTTCAGTTCGTCCCAGTCACCGGTCTCGATCCATTCTCCCGCCAGCAGCAGCTTCTGTTCCAACTCTGTCCTCTCATCGCGTCGAATCCGGAAATCCCGCTCTCCCAAAACATACTCCTGTGCCGGCCCTGCCAATCGCGAACGGTCGGTGAAATCCGGCGGAGGCGATTCGTGAAATCCCGGTGGCAGGGCGCGACTGTCGGGCGCCGAATCTGTTTGTTGGACCGATGGCCGAACGACTGTTTGATCGAACCGATGGCTGAGCGAGCGGGAGACCGGCATGTGCCCCCGCGGGCCGACCGTGCCGGGCCGGCGGACGCCGGGCCGGTCGGGCCGGGGATCGCGGTCCTGCGCCGCCGGCCGGCTCCCGTCCTGCTGCTGGCGGCCGTCGCGCTGGCCTTCGTCTCGCTGGCCCCCGCCCCGGCGGACGCGGCCGCGGGGAAGTGGGTGGTCAAGGGGGGCGGCTTCGGCCACGGTGTGGGGATGAGCCAGTGGGGCGCCTACGGCATGGCCGAGAAGGGTTCGTCGGCGACCGAGATAATCCGCCACTACTACAAGGGCACCCGGGTCTCGAAGCTGAGGAAGGCCCGCAACGTCAGGGTGCTGCTCGCCGTCGCGTCTTCCCCGGTCCGCTTTTCCGGGATCGAAAGTGCCTGTGGGCGGAAGCTGAGCCGGAAGAGGACCTATGGCGCCAGGCTCAACGGGCGTCGTGTGGTCCTCACCCGCCGGAACGGCAAGGCGATCGCCAACTGCGGGCCCCTGCTCCAGTCCGGGCACGACGGCCGGGTCACGTTCAACGGCTACGGCGCCTACAGGGGTGGGGTCAAGGTGGTCCCGAGCCAGGACCCCCGCGGCTCGCTCAACCTGATCAATGTCGTGCCGATAAACGCGTACGTCAAGGGCGTGATCGCCAACGAAGTGATCTCCAGCTGGCCGATGGAGTCGCTCAAGGCACAGGCGGTCGCCGCCCGTTCATACGCGCTCGCGTCCGGCATAGACGGGAACGGATTCGACCTCTACCCGGATACACGCAGCCAGGTTTATGGAGGCGTCTCATCCGAGACGGTCCGCACCAACCAGGCCGCGCAGAAGACCTCCAGCCGGGTCGCCTCCTACCGCAACCGGATCGCCCAGACCTTCTTCTTCGACACCTCCGGCGGCCGGACCGAGAACGTCGAGAACGTCTGGTTCGGCGAGCCGGTCCCGTACCTGAAGAGCGTCAACGACCCGTACGATTCGATCTCGCCGATGCACCGCTGGACCTACCGGTTCTCGCAACGCGAGATCAACGACCGCCTCTCGAGCTATCTCAAGGTCAAAGGCAGCCTGAAGCGGGTCAAGGTGACCAAGCGCGGCAGGTCGCCCAGGGTAATCTGGGCCCGTCTCTACGGAACCCGCGGGACGGCGAAGATCCGCGGCGACTCGCTCCAGTCCGCACTCGGCCTGCCCGACCGCCTGATCCTCGGCATCCGCCGCAAGTAGCGGCACCGCGGACGGCGCGGGACCGGATGGTCACGCCCGGCACTTCGCCGGGCAGCGTGGACCGCGCGGGTTCGGGTGGCCACGCCCGGTACGTCGCCGGCCGGCCACAGCCGGGCCGGGGCCGGGCGCGAGTGCGCGATCAGGTGCGAGTGGGTGCATTTGCTGTACGTATGGCACTGAAAGTGCACCCACCCCGCCTAGCGGGTTGGCTCGCCGGTGGCGGGTCCCGGATGCGGGCCGGGCAGCGGTACCGACGCGCCGAGCGCCGAGCCGAGCGCGGCCCCGGCCAGAACGTCCGAGGGGTAGTGCATGCCGAGGTAGGGCCGGGTCGCCGCCATCAATGCGGCCGCCGCGAACAGGGCCGTCCCGGCGCGCGGTTCGATCCGCGTCATCGCGGTAGCGGCGGCGAACGATGCGGTCGCATGGGCGGAAGGAAAGGAGAGCGACGAAGGGGCGCCACCCAGCGGAGGCAGGCCCTCGAGCCGGGGTCGCGGTCTCTTCACCAGCAGCTTGATCCCGAAGTTGAACCCGATCGCGGCTGGACCGACCAGCGAGGCGGCGAGCCAGCGTCGGCTCCGCGGCCGGTCGACCGCCGCCCCGAGCAGGCCGATCCCGAACCAGAGGTATCCGTTCTCGCCGCTCTTGGCGATCACCTGCGCGGCCCGCTCGGCCCACCGGGCGTGGCCGCGGGTCCGCATCAGGTAGAGCAGGGATTGGTCGGCGTCTTTCATCGCCCGGCTATCGCCCGGAGCCGTCCACCGGCCGGCTAGAAGCCGACCTTCTGATCCGAAGAGGAAATCCGCACGAAGATGACCTTGGCCAGGTCGACCGCCAGCGTGCCTTCTTCGTTGACGATTTCGTGCCAACCCTCGCCCGCGCCGAGCGCGCCGCGAAGTTCGATCAGGTGTTCGTCGCTCAGTCGTACCGGCAGCACCTGGCCCCCTTCGAATCCGATCTCGACCCGGTTGAGCAGCGACATCAGTGGGCGCCTTCCGCGGGCTGGACGATCTCGGTCAGAACGGATCCGGTCGCCGCCGGATGTACGAACGCGACCCGGCTACCGCGGATCCCGGTTCGCGGGGTGCGGTCGATCATCTTCATCCCGAGCGCCTCGACCTGGGCCAGCGCTTTGTCGATGTCGTCGACCGAGTAGGCGACGTGGTGGATGCCGGGGCCCTTTTTCGCGAGGAACTTGCCGACCGGGGTATCCGGCCCGAGCGGCGCCAGAAGCTCGATGTGTCCTTCGCCGACGTCGAGCAGAACGGCTTCGACCCCCTGTGACTCGACCGTCTCGCGGTGCACCAGCTCCATCTCGAAGCTGCGTTCGTAGAGCTTGATCGCCGCGTCGAGGTCCTCGACCGCGACGCCGATGTGGTCTATGCGGTTGAACATGGGGCCGGAATCCTAGCTGCCGGACGATCCTGGCACCGCGGCGGTACCGAGCAGCCGGGGCGGCAGCCAGGTGAACAGGTTCTCCATCAGCTCGACGTCCGCGACGGCCACCCGTTCGTCGGCGCCGTGGACCAGTGGCTTGGTCTCGGCCAGGCTCATCGCGGTCTGGGGACAGAAGCCGAACACGGTCGCGCCGAACGCCTTGCGGAACCAGTGGGAGTCCGAGAAACCGGGCATGACCAGTGGCAGTACCTCGGTGCCCGGCTCCGTCAGCTCGACCCACGCCTCGATCGCGTCGGCCAGCGGTCCCTCGTAGTCGGAACGGTTCCCTACCACCGGGTCGTTGAACTCGATCACCCAGTCGCCGTCGCCGACGATCGACTCGATCCGCTCCAGGGCCTCGTCTCCGGTCATCCCGGGCGGGGTCCGGCAGTCGACCACCAGCTCGGCCCGGGAAGGGATCACGTTCTCCCGGTCCGACGCGCCGGCCATGGTCGGGGCCAGCGTGACCCCGAGCATCGGATCGGCCAGCAGCTTGGCCAGCAGTGGGTCGGCCGCCTCGATCTCGGCCAGGGCGGCATCGAGATCGCCCGGGACGCGGCCGAGCAGGCGCTCGAGGAAACGGTCGGTGTCCGGGGTCGACTCGCGCGGCGGCTGTTGCCGGAGGCGGGGCAGGACCGGGGCGAGTTTCAGCAACGCGTTGTCGCCCACGCCGGGGATCGAGCCGTGGCCGGCCACCCCGCTGGCCCGGATCGTGAACCGGAAGGTGCCCTTCTCGCCGACCGAGAGGGTGAAGAAGCGGTGGTCGCCCATGCTGACCAGCTCGCCGGCCCCCTCGTTGACCACCCAGTCGCAGCGGACCTTGTCGGGAACGGTCTCGCAGAGCCACTTGGCTCCGTGGTGGGCCCCGGTCTCCTCGTCGGCGGCGACCACCAGAAGCAGATCGCCACCGGCCGGGCGCCACCCGGATTCGGCCAGTGCCAGGCAGGCCGCGGTCTCGGCCGCCACCTGGTCTTTCATGTCGAGCGCTCCCCGTCCCCAGACGTAGCCGTCGACCAGGTCGCCGGACCATGGATCGCGCTGCCACTCGGCCGGGTCTGCCGGCACCGTGTCGATGTGGCTGATCAGGGCCAGGTTGGGGCCCGGTCCGGCCCCGCGGAGCCGGGCGACGAGGTTCGGTCGGCCGGGCACCCCGGACAGCAACTCGCACTCCCAGCCGGCTTCTTCGAGCAGCCCCTCGAGGTAGGCCAGCGCCTCACCCTCGTTGCCGGGCGGGTTGACCGTGTTGAACCGGATCAGCCGCTGCAGTAGGTCGGGTGCGCGCATCGTCCGATTATCCCACCGGCCCGCCCCCGCGCCGGGCGCTCGTCTTCAAGGGGACGGGACGCGGTGGTTCGGGTCAGGCGGTGATCGCCTGGACGGCCATGGCCAGACCGGAGACGATCAGGATCGCGGTGAACGCCTGGAGCAGCAGGTCTTCGCTGATCCTTCCGGTGAACCTCGCCCCGAGCCACGCGGCCGGGATCGCCGCCGCGGCACCGACCAGCAGGATCCCCCAGTCGATCCCGCCCGGAAGGTGGCCGACCAGCCCTCCGACCCCGACTACCACACCGACCGCCGCATTGGTCCCGGCCGCGCTCTTCGGTCTCACCCCCATGTACTTGAGCATGGCCGGAAGCCGGAGCGACCCCAGGATCAGGCCGACGAACCCACCCAGCAGCCCCACCGCGAACCCGATCAGGACTGCCTCGATCAGCAGATTGGCCTTCTGCGGGGACGAGCCTGCGGTCGGGTCCGCCGGCCGCCTCATCCGCCAGATCTCGACCGCCCCGTACAGCACGACGATCGAGATCGCGGCCAGCAGGAAGCGCTCCGGGAGGACGCCGGTGAGCAGGCCGCCGGCGATCGCCCCGACCAGCGAGCTCGGCGCCATCCAGAGGAACAGCCGCAGATCGACCCGGCCGTGCTGCCAATGCACTATCGCCGCGGTCAATGCCGCCGCCCCGGATATCGCGACGTTGGCGCCGGCGGCCGCGGCGGCTGAGCTCCCGATCAGCACCACGACCGGCAGGCGCAGGTTGCCGAGCACCAGTCCGACCGTGCCGCCGGCGAACGAGACGGCGAACGACCAGCCGAAGAGGAGGGCGATTTCGGCTGGGCTCATCGGGGATTGTCTACCACGGAGTGGGAACGGCCGGACGGAAAAGCGATCGGCCCGCCTCGCTTCCGGAAGGAGCCGACCGGCTCGTCCCGTTTTCGGAACGGGTCGCCTGGCGGAAAGAATCCACCGGGCGCGTCTTCATACTCGTGAGCGATGGACGATCAGTTGTTTAATTCCGATGAACGCGGCCCGGCTCCAGTGGCCGAACCGGAAAGGGACGCGCCGCTGGCCGCCAGGATGCGGCCGGTCAGGCTGGACGACCTGGTCGGCCAGGAACACATTCTCGGTCCCGGCACGTCCCTGCGGGGGGCGATCGAGGCCGGGCGGCCTCACAGCGCCATCCTGTACGGTCCGCCCGGCAGCGGCAAGACCACGCTCGCGCGGATCGTCGCCACCGCGTCCGACGGGGCATTCGAGGAAAAGTCGGCGGTCAACGCCGGCCGGGCCGAGATCCGGGCCGTGATCGAACGGGCCGAGCAGCGCCGCCGTCTCTCGGACCGCCGCACCGTGCTGTTCCTCGACGAGATCCACCGGTTCAACAAGGCGCAGCAGGATGCCCTGTTGCCGGCGGTCGAGAGCGGAGTCCTGACCCTGATCGGGGCGACCACCGAGAACCCGTACTTCGAAGTCAATTCGGCGCTGATCTCGCGCTGCCAGGTCTACGAGCTGACCGAGCTGGGGCCGTCCGAGATACGGGTCCTGCTCGACCGGGCCCTGTCCGACGGAGACCGCGGTGTGGCCGGGCAGGTGACCGTCGCCCCGGAAGCGCTCGACCTGCTGGCCGAGCGGGCCGGTGGCGACGCGAGGACGGCCCTGGCCGGCCTGGAGCGGGTGGCGGCGGCCGGCGGCGAGGCCGGGGTCACCGAGATCGAAGACGCGCTCCAGGCCCAGGCGATCGGCTACGACAAGGGCGGCGACCACCACTTCGACTACACCTCTGCCTGGATCAAGGCCACCCGGGGATCCGACGCCGACGCCTCGCTCTACTACCTGGCGGTGATGATCGAAGGCGGCGAAGATCCCCGCTTCATCGCCCGCCGCATGGTCATCCTCGCCTCCGAGGACATAAGCAACGCCGACCCTCAGGCGCTGCTGGTCGCCACGGCCGCCGCGGCGGCGGTCGACCGCGTGGGACTTCCGGAAGCCGCGATCAACCTCGCCCAGGCCGCCACTTATCTGGCCCTGGCACCGAAGTCGAACGCGTCATACGTAGGGCTGAACCGGGCCCGGGCGGAAGTCAGGGCCGCCGGCCCGAAGCTGCCCCCGGACCACCTGCGCGACTCGAGCTACGCCGGTGCGAAGAAGCTCGGCCGGGGCCAGGGTTACCGCTATCCGCACGATGAGCCGGGTGGGGTGACCGATCAGCCGATGCTGCCGCCCGAACTGGAGGGGACGACCTTCTACGAACCGACCGGGTACGGGTTCGAAGCCGAACTGGAGCGCCGCCGGCTGGCGGCCGAACGGATCCGGTCGCGGGCCGGTGGACCGGGTGGTGGCCCCGGCCCGGCCGGTGGGTCGAACGCTTAGACAGCCTTAAGCAGGTCAGGCACAACTCGGGACCGGCCGCGGGGTTTTCTTGTATGCGACCCGGCTTGAGCAAGACGCCATGAAGGGTGCATCGTCGGTCGGAGGCTCGGACTGGGGGTCTCCGACCGGTTTGACCTCGGAGCCGGCCCGGCGGATCAGCCGGCCGGCTCCAGTCTCCTTTCCGCTGCGGTCGGGATCGGACGCCGGCGCGGTCCCGGGCTACACTTGTCCGATGCCGCTCGTGACCCCCTCAAAAAAGAAGTCCGCCCCCGCGGGCACCCTGGAATCACTCAACCCGGCCACCGGCGATGTGGTCGGCTCGGTCTCGACCATCACGCCCGACCAGGTACAGGGAATCGTCAGTGAAGTCGAGGCGATACAGCCGGCCTGGGCCGAGCTGACTCCGGAAGACCGGGCCGTCTACATGCGGCGCGCGGCCACCGTGCTGCTTGACCGGCTCGACGAGACGGCCGAACTGCTCACGGCCGAGCAGGGCAAGCCGATCGCGGAGTCGTACACGATGGAGCTGGTCCCGTCGATCGACGCGCTCCGTTGGTGCGCGAAGGAGGGACCGAAGATCCTGCGGGACGAGAAGATCCGCTTTCCCCAGGCGATCTTCAAGACGAAACGCTCCAGGTTCCGCTTCGAGCCGATCGGCGTGGTCGGGGTGATCGCCCCGTGGAACTACCCCTGGACGATCCCGATGCAGGAAATCGCGATCGCCCTGATGGCCGGTAACGGCGTGGTGCTGAAGCCGGCCAGCCTGACTCCGTTGCTCGGGGAAGCGATCCAGCGCGTGTTCGAGGACGCGGGGTTCCCCCAGGGATTGGTCCGAACGGTTCACGGGGGTGGCCAGGTCGGGGACGCGCTGACCAGGTCGAGCGTCGGCAAGGTCTTCTTCACCGGCTCGGTCCCGGTCGGCTACAAGGTCGGCGAGGAGTGCGCCAGGCTGATGAAGGGCTGCGTGCTCGAGCTCGGCGGCAAGGATCCGATGATCGTGCTGCCGGACGCCAATCTCGATTTCGCGGTCTCGGGCGCGGTCTGGGGCGGGTTCGCCAACGCGGGCCAGACCTGTTCCGGGATCGAGCGGGCCTACGTGATGGAGGAGGTGAGCGAGCGGTTCGTCGACGGAGTGGTCAGCGCCGCCGCCGCACTCCGGGTCGGGGACCCGACCCGGACCGACACCGAGATCGGTCCGATGGTCTCGGAGGACCAGTACGAACTGGTCTGTGAGCTGGTCGATGACGCGATCGCAAACGGGGCCGAGCGTCGCTGTGGCGGGCCGGTCGAGATCGAGGGCTTTTCCGGCAACTTCATTGCGCCGACCGTGCTGACCGGCGTGACCCACGAGATGAGGATCATGAAAGAGGAGATCTTCGGCCCGGTCCTGCCGATCATGACCGTGCGCTCCGAGCAGGAGGCGCTGGAGAAGGCCAACGACTCGGAGTTCGGCCTGGGCGCTTCGGTCTGGACCGGAGACCGCCAGCGGGGCGAGCGGATCGCCGGCCGGATCGAGTCCGGGATGGTCTGGATCAACGACCACATGTTCACCCACGGCGCCTGCCAGTGCTCCTGGGGCGGGGTCAAGGATTCCGGACTGGGGCGTTCGCACTCGAAGTTCGGCTTCTACGAGTGCGTCAACCTCAAGCTGATCACCTACGAGCCGGGCCTGACCCGCAATTTCTGGTGGCACCCGTACGACGAGACCTTCTCCCAGGCGATCCGCTCGTCTGCGCGGCTGCTCTACGGCAAGAGCGGCCAGAAGGTCGAGGCGATCAAACACGGCGCCGGTCCGCTGCTGGAGATCGGCAAGCGGGTCACCCGACGCGGGAACTGACCGGCCGGTCCGGTTACCCGCCGTCCGTCGTTCCGGGGCGGTCCGCCGTCCCCGGGACCTCCCCCGACCCGGGCGCGCTCCCAGCATCCGGCCGCTCCCCTTCGTCGTCCTCGCCGGAGGCCTGCCGGGTCGAGTCGGCGATCGTGAACTGGGCGGCGATCACGCTGAGGTAGATCGCGGTGATCACGAAGCCGACCAGGGGCCAGGCGAGCGAACTCTGCACCAGGGCGGAGACCACCGCCGCCCCGGCGATCGCCAGGCCGACCGAAGGCAGGTGGAAACCTCCCCACAGACGCACCCTGGGTGATCGCGGCGGGTGCAGCAGGCCGGACACGCTGCCGTGTGCGCCGGTACCGACTGCGGCAAAACCGGCCACGGCCCCACCCAGGAACAGGACCGCTTCGAGTCCGGTCGGGATTCCCTGGGCGTGCGTGATGATCGCGCCTGAGGTCCAGACGGTCAGCGTGTATCCGTACGGGGCGGCGCTGTTCGAGACTGCCGTCTGGAGGTGGGTGCGATACCGGTTTGCCAACTTTGCGGGGGCCTCGTGCGGTAGGGGCGGGGATAGGATTGCCACAGTTTGGCAGCCACCGTGGCATGGATATCGATCGCGCCGGTCAAAGGCATGCGGCTCGAACAGCTTTCGCAGGTAGAGCTGACCCGGCAGGGCGCGGTCGGTGACCGCGAGTTCTTTCTGGTTGACGGGAAAGGCTCGATGATCAGCGTCACCCGGCTGGGCCCCTTGGTCGAGATCGTGGCCGACCACGACCGCGACCGCGGCAGCCTGGCCCTCCGTTTTCCCGGCGACCGGGTCGTTTCCGGCCCGGTCGAAACGGGGCCGCCCGAGCCGGTCCGCTTCTACGGGCTCGCGGTCGAGGCCCGGCCGGTCCGTGGCGATTTCTCCGGCGCGATCTCCGACCACTGCGGGACCGGACTCAGACTGATGGAGCGCCCCGACAACAGGCCGGCGGTGGACCGCGGCTCGATCGCCGGGGTGACCCTGCTCGGAGCCGGGTCGCTCGGCCGTCTGGAGTCGGCCGCCGGCGAGGCGGGCGAGGCCGGCCCGATCGACCCCCGCCGGTTCCGGATGAACTTCGGGGTCGACGGGATCGGGCCCCACGAGGAGGACGACTGGATCGATCGGAGCGTCGCGCTCGGTGAGGCCGAGATACGGGTTCATGACCGGGTCGGGCGCTGCGCGGCGACCACCAGGGATCCCGACCGGGGCGAGGTCGACCTGAAGACCCTTCACCACATCCGCTCGTACCGCGACGACGTCGTCTCGGACGAGCCGCTGCCGTTCGGCGTCTACGCGAGCGTCGCCCGCCCCGGCCTGGTCCGTCTCGGCGATCCGGTGGTCCCGGTCGACCGGGACCACCGTCTGTGACCGCCTGCCGGTATGGGCTCCCGGCGAACGCTGGCGACCGTGGTGGTGCTTGCCGTGGCCGGCCTGGCCGCGGCACTTGTCTGGACGGCTTCGAATCCGGGTGACGACGCCGGCGGGTCCGGCGCACCGACCGCGGGGGCCCGGCAGCCTGAACGCCAGGCCGCCCGGAACCGGGACCGGACCGGTCCGGTCGCGGCGAGCTGTCCGCCGGAGCTGTCCAACTGTGTGGTTGCGAGCGGAACGGTGATCTACGTGGAGGCAACCGATCCGGACGGCGACGGCGACGCCCATTTCGTGACCAGCAGCCGCCAGGGGGTGACCCTGCCGGGGATCACGATCTTCGACGTGAAGGCCGAGCTACGGCCGGACCCGCTGCCGGGTGTGGGCGACCGGGTCGGCGGCGCCGGTCCCGTGTACCCCGGCTCGCATGGCCAGAAGCAGATCGAGGCGATCGAGTTCGAGGTCGCCCGCTAACCGGCCGGAGCGGTCTTCACGGCGACCTGCAAAGGGTCCGCATCGCGCTCCGGGAGCGGTCGAGGTGCCAGACTGCCCCGGATGACCGAGCGGGCCGAGACGGCGATCAGACTGCGCGGACTGGGCCGCGATTACGGCGACCGGATCGCCCTGGACGGGATCGACCTCGACCTGGCCACCGGCCAGACCCTGCTCGTGCTCGGGCCCAACGGTTCCGGCAAGACCACCCTGCTCAGGGTCCTCGCGACCCTGCTCCGACCGGGCCGCGGCGAGGTCTCGGTGCTCGGGTCCGAGCTCCCCGGGGACAGCTGGAAGCTGCGTGGCCGGATCGGGTACGTCGGCCACGAGCCGCTGCTTTATGAAGATCTGACCGGGCGCGAGAACCTCCTGTTCCATGCCCGACTCCATGGCCTCGACCGGGATCGGGCCGAGTCGCGGATAGAGGCCGACCTCGAGTCGATGGAGATGGGCCGCAGGGCCGATGACCGGGTCAGCGAGTTCTCGGCCGGCATGCGCCAGCGGATCGCGATTTGCCGGGCCGTCCTGCACCGGCCCGACCTGCTGCTGCTGGACGAGCCGGACTCCAACCTCGACCCGGACGGCCGCGATCTGGCCCGGCGGCTGATCGGACCGGCGTCGGGCCGGACCAGGGTCCTGGTGTCGCACGAGCCGGACCGGGCCGGTGCCGAGGCCGACCGGGTGCTCGAGCTCGCCCACGGCGGGACGGTCGCGGCATGACCTCGTCGCTGACGGCGTTCAAGGCGATCCTCGGCAAGGACCTGCGAACCGAGCTCCGGACCATGCGCTCGCTGCCGGCGATGGTCCTGTTCGCGGTCACCACGTTCGTCATCTTCCGTTTCGGCCTCGACCGGACCGTGCTCTCGGGCAGCCTGGCCGGGGGAGTGCTCTGGATGACGCTGCTGTTCGCCGCGATCCTCGGCATCAACCGGATCTTCCTGGCCGAACGGGAGGAGGGCGGCTTCGACGCGATCCGGCTGGCCCCGGTCGAGCGCAGCACGCTGTTCCTGGCCAAGGCCGCGGCGCTGTTCACCTACCTGGTGGTGCTCGAACTGATCGTGGTGCCCACGTTCGCCCTGTTCTTCCTGCCGCACTGGTCGGGGCTCGTCCCGCTGATCCCGGTCCTTGCCGGGGCCAACCTCGGCCTGGCGGCGCTCGGGACCCTGATCTCCTCGATGGCGGTCAACTCGCGCGCCCGCGACCTGCTGGTCCCGCTGCTGCTCCTGCCGCTGGTGGTGCCGCTGATGATCGCCGCCACCGGCGCGAGCGCCCCGCTGCTCGAGGCGGCCGGGCCGGCCTACGACGACTACGGCACTTGGCTGCTGGTCATGGCTCTATACGATGGGATCTTCTGCCTGGTCGGTTATGCGGTCTTCGAGTTCCTTCTGGAGGATTGAAACCGGCCTCGTGGGCGGGAAGTGAAGATGTCGGGCAGCGGCCTCAAAGCAATCTCCATCGCCACGGTGATCACCCTGATCATCGGTTTCGGCCTGGTCTTCTTCTGGACCCCGATGGATGCCGACCAGGGCTTCAAGCAAAAGATCTTCTACGTGCACGTCCCGCTTTCCGTGGTGGCTCTGGCCGGGTTCATCGCCGGCGGGGTCGAAGGGGTCCGCCACTTGCGCTCGAACAACAGCCGGCACGACCTCAACTCGTACGTCTTCATCCACCTGTCGGTGGTCTTCGGCGTAGGTGCGCTGTTGACCGGAGCGATCTGGGCCAAGGCATCGTGGGGCCACTGGTGGGTGTGGGACGAGCCGACCCTGGTCAGCTTCCTGATCGTCTTCCTCCTGTACTGCACCTACTACCCGTTCCGCTACGCGATCGAGGACCGCAATCGCCAGGCTCGCTATGCCTCGGTCTTCGCGATCACGGCCGGCGCGTTCGTACCGCTCAACTTCATGGCCGTGCGGATGGCCGACACCATCATCCACCCGCGGGTCTTCGCCACCAGCGAGGGCGGGCTGCCCGCCTCGATGCTGTTCACCTTCCTGGTCTGCCTGCTCGGCATAGGCCTGCTCTGGCTGACCCTGGTCAAGCTGGAGCAGCTGGGCAAGCGGACCTCGGGCCAGGTCTCGCGGTTGCGCCGCGCGCTCGATGCCGACCCGGGGCGCCGTGGCTCGGTTGGCGGTCGGATCGCCCCCAGCGGAGAGGTCCGGTAGGTGTTCGACTCCGTCCCCAGCGATGCCACCGCCTACGTGGCGGCGGCCTACATGGTCTTCCTGCTGCTGGTCCTGGTCTACATCGGGATCATCGGGGTCAAGTTCCAGCGGGTCAGCCGGGACCTCGGCGAGCTGATCGAAGAGGTCGAGTCCGAAGAGGTCGAGTCCGGCCAGGCCGACCCGACCGAAGCCCCCGGCAACGACCACGCGAGGGCCGCCGGTCCCGACCGGACGGCCGCTCCGGAGTAGCCGTGTCCGAGCTGATCGTCCTCGGTCTCTCGCACAAGACCGCGCCGCTCGAGCTCCGCGAAAGACTGGCCCTGACCGAGGGCCGCGCCGCCGGGGTGATGACCGACCTGACCGCCGAGGCGGCGATTGCCGAGGCGACCGTCCTCTCGACCTGCAACCGGACCGAGATCTACCTGTTCGCGGCCGATCCGGTCGAGGCGGAGTCGCTAGCGCTCTCGGCGCTTTCGCGCCAGGCCGGCACCCCGCCGACCGAGCTGACTCCGAGGCTCTATTCGCTGCGGGCCGGCGACGCGGTCCGCCACCTGTTCGAGGTCACGGCCGGGCTCGACTCGATGATCGTCGGAGAGGCCGAGATCCAGGGTCAGGTAAAGAGAGCCCACCAGCTGGCCCTGGTCGAGGGCGCATCGGGCCCGGTGCTCGGCCGGCTCTTCCACGGGGCGTCGGCCGCCGCGGGACGGGCCCGCGCCGAGACCGGGATCGGGGAGAAGGGGGTTTCGATCTCTTCGGTGTCGGTCGAGGCAGCGGCACGCAAGCTCGGCGACCTGACCGTCCGCCGGGCGCTCGTGGTCGGGGCCGGCGACACCGCCTCACAGGTCGCCCGGGTCCTGGAGCGGCGTGGCGCCAGAACCGTCTACATCGCCAACCGCCACTTCGACCGGGCCCGTGAGCTGGCCGGCAGGTTCGGCGGGGAGGCGGTGCGCATGGACGGCCTGCGTGGGCAGCTCGAGGCGGCCGACCTGGTCATCTCGGCGACCAACTCGCCACACCACCTGATCGACCCTGAACTGCTGGAGCCGGTGATGAAGGCCCGGGGGGACCGGCCGATCCTGCTGTTCGACCTGGCCGTCCCGCGTGACATCGATCCCGAGGTCCGGGCGATCGCCGGGGTCAGCGTCTCCGACATCGAAGACATCCAGGAGATCGTCGAGCGCAATGCCGGCAGTCGCGAGGCCGAGTCGGTCCGGGCGAAACGGGTGCTCGAAAACGGGGCAGGCCGCTTCGAGCAGTGGCTGGCCTCGCTCGAGGTGCTGCCGACCGTGGTCGCGCTGCGGGAGGCCGCGGACGAAATCGCCCGCCGGGTGCTGACCGAGAACGAGGCCAAGTGGAACGACCTGACCGCAGCAGACCGGGCGCGGCTGGAGACCGTGGCCCGCACCATCGTGAGCCGCATCCTGCACCATCCGACCGTCAGGCTCAAGCAGCAGGCCGGTTCGGACGACGTGTACCGGAAGGTCGACGCGCTGCAGGAGCTGTTCGGCCTCGGTCCCGAGACCGGCCCCGAAGTGGATGACCGGGCGACGGTCATCCCGATCCGCCCCGAAAAGCGCGAGTCGTGAGCATCCGCATCGCGACCCGGACCAGCAGGCTGGCTCGGGTGCAGTCCGACCTTGTGGGCCTCGCGGTGGCCGGGTCCGAGTCGGAATACGAACTGGTCCCGATCGAGACGGCCGGCGAGGCGGGCGACAAGGAGCGGTTCGTGCGCGGGCTCGAGCGCGCGCTGCTCGAGGGGTCGGCCGAGCTCGGAGTGCACTCGGCAAAGGACCTTCCCGCGACCATGACCCGCGGCCTGACTATCGCCGCGGTCCCCCCGCGGGAGGACCCGCTTGACGCCTGGCTCGGTCCCGGGAGCTCCCTGGACGAGATTCCGGTCGGGGCCCGGGTAGGCACCGCCAGCCTCAGGCGGCGATCCCAGCTACTGGCCGCCCGTCCGGATCTGGTCCCGGTCGAACTGCACGGGAACGTCGACACCAGGATCGAGAAGCTGGCTCGCGGCGAGGTCGACGGCCTGGTCCTGGCGATGGCCGGCCTGGTCCGGCTCGGCCGGCAGGATGAGGCGGCTTTCACCTTCTCCCTGGAGCAGATGACTCCGGCCGCCGGCCAGGGCGCGCTGGTCGTCCAGACGAGGGCCGCGGGCGAGCAGGATGCGCGAGTGCGCAGTGCGAACGACCCGGCTGCCGAACGAGAACTGCTCGCCGAGAGGGCGACCGTGGTCGGGCTCGGGACGGACTGTTCGAGTCCGGTCGGTGTGCACGCCCGCCACGCGGCCGGGGTCCTGATGATCGACGCATACGCCGGCCTGCCCGACGGGTCGAGCTGGGTCCGGGACCGGATCGAGGGGGACCCGTCGGAACCGGAAGCGCTGGGCGCCGACCTCGCCCGGCGGATGAACTCGGCCGGTGCGGAAGTGATTCTCCGTGCGGCGGCGGGAGCCGCCGGATAGCCCGGACCTATCCTGTATCAGTGGCGGGCGGGCCCGAAATACGGATACATCTGGTCGGAGCCGGTCCCGGTGACCCCGGGCTGATGACCGCCCGTTCGCTGGAGTTGATCGCCCGGGCGGACCTGGTCCTCTACGACCGGCTGGTCCCGGCCACCGCGCTCGATGGAGCCCGTCCGGAGGCCGAACTGGTCTACGTCGGCAAGCGTCCGGGCGCGCCCGGAATGGGCCAGGAGGAGATCAACCGCCGCCTGGTCGATGCCGGGCGGGAGGGACTGCGGGTGGTTCGCCTCAAGGGCGGCGACCCGTTCGTCTTCGGCCGGGGGAGCGAGGAGGCGGCGGCCCTCGCGGAAGCGGGTTTCGGTTACGAGGTGGTCCCCGGGGTGACCGCCGGGGTCGCCGCCCCCGCTTACGCCGGGATCCCGGCCACCCATCGTGGGACGGCATCGGCGGTCGCCTTCGTCGCCGGCCACGAGGATCCCGCCAAACCGGATACGGCGATCGACTGGGGGGCGCTGGCCCGGTTCCCGGGAACCCTGGTCTTCTATATGGGGGTGGCCCGCCTTGCCGGGAACGCGGCCGCCCTGATCGAGGCCGGCCGTCCCGCCGAGGAGCCGGCTGCGGTGATCGAGCGGGGCAGCACCCCGGGACAGCGGGTGGTGACCGGGACCCTCGGCACGATCGCCGCGGAGGCGGAACGGGCCGGGATAGAGGCGCCGGCGGTGGCGGTCGTCGGCGAGGTCGCGGGCCGCCGGGAGGGGCTGGCCTGGTTCGAGAAGGGCCCGCTGTTCGGTCTCGAGGTGGTGGTCACCCGGGCCCGGCCCGGCGCGGGCGCCCTGGCCGGGCGGCTCAGGGCGCTGGGCGCCGAGCCGGTCGAGCTGCCGCTGATCCGGATCGAGCCCCGTCTGGACACACCCGAGGTGTCCCGGGCGATCGCCGGACTCGGCCGCTACGACCTGGTCTGCCTGACCAGCCCGAACGGGGTCGGGATGTTGTTCGAGGCGCTCGGGGAGCGTGGGTTGGACGGGAGGGCGCTGGCCGGCGCGCGGCTTGCCGCGATCGGGCCCGGGACGGCGGCGGCGCTGGCCCGGAACGGTCTGACCGCCGACCTGGTCCCGGAAAGCTTCGTCGCCGAAGGCCTGGCGGAGTCGTTCGCGTCGCTCGATCCCCCACCCGGGCGGGCGCTGATGGCCAGGGCGTCGGGCGCGAGACAGGTGATCCCCGAGGCGCTGCACTCGGCCGGGTGCTCGGTCGACGACGTCGGCTTCTACGACGCGGTGGCCCAGCGCCCCGGGCCGGAAGGGCTGGACCGGCTGCGGGGGTCGGACTGGATCACCTTCACCTCTGCCTCGGCCGTCCGCAGCCTTGCGGAGGCGCTCGACGGGAAGCTCCCGGAAGGGCCGCGGGTCGTCTCGATCGGCCCGGTCACCTCGGAGGCGATCCGGAAGTTGGGATGGAGCGTCGATGCGGAAGCCGAAAGCCACGATGTCGACGGCCTGATCTCGGTTCTGCTGGACGCGACCGCCTCCCGCTAGGCTCGCCCGATGTCTTTCCCCGAGCGCCCGGTCACCTTTCTCACCGACTTCGGCTACTCGGACGAGTTCGCCGGGGTCGTACGCGCGGTGATCACCCGGGTGAACCCGGAATTGACGGTGGTCGACCTGACCCACGGGATCGAACCCGGCGACGTCCGCCGGGGCGCTCTCTCCCTGGCCGCCTCGGTTCCCTTCGCTTCTCCGTCGGTTCACCTGGCGGTGGTCGATCCAGGCGTCGGCACCGGTCGCCGGGCGGTCGCCCTGGCCGCCGGCGAACACTTCCTCGTCGGTCCGGACAACGGCCTTCTCTGGCTGGCCGGTGAACGGCTCGGCGGGATCGGCGAAGCGGTCGAGATCTCCGCATCGCCTTACCGGCTCACCCCGATTCACAAGACCTTCCACGGTCGCGACGTCTTCGGGCCGGTGGCGGCCCACCTCGCCTCCGGGGTCCCGCTCTCGGAGGTCGGAGACCCGATCGCGGTCGAAACCCTGACCCGGCTCGATCTCCCTCGCCCCAGACTCGAAGGCGAGCTTCTGGTCGGGCACGTCCTCGGTGCCGATCGCTTCGGGAACCTGTCCCTGAACATCGACGGTGAACTGATCGCGCGATCGTTCCTCAGCACCGGGCGGAGGGTCGCCGCCGAGACCGGTGGACCGGTGGTCACCGAGATCGTGTTCGGAACGACCTTTGGCGACGTCGAAGAGGGAGAGCCGGTCCTCTTGCCCGACTCATCCGGCTCGCTCGCCCTGGCCGTCAACCAGGGCGATGCGGCCGCCAGGTTCGACCTCGGCCCCGACGACGAGATCTCCCTGACTCCGCTCGTCTGATGGAGATCGGCCGACCCCACCTCCATCACCGGGTCACCGGCTCGACCAACTCGGACGCCCGCGAGCTGGCGGCCGCCGGGGCGCCATCCGGCGCTCTGGTGACCAGCGAGGAGCAGACTGCTGGGCGGGGACGGCAGGGGCGGCCCTGGTCGACCCCGGCCGGCTCGGCGCTGGCCTACTCGTTCGTACTGAGGCGCGAGGTGGTGCCGCCGACCACCCTGCCGCTCCAGGTCGGGGTGGCCGTTTGCGAAGCGGTCGAAGATCTCGGGGTCGGGCGGGCCCTGCTCAAGTGGCCGAACGACGTCTGGATCGACGGCAGGAAGTGCGCCGGGGTCCTGGTCGAGTCGCGGCCGCAGGACGGCTGGGCGGTCGCCGGAATCGGATTGAACCTGTCGATCGCCCCGGACGAGTTTCCCCCCGAGCTCCGGGGCCGGGCGACATCGATCGGTCAGGGGGCGGACGTCGGCTCGGCGATCGCTTCCCTCAACCTGGCGATCGCCCGGCGGCTGGAGCTCCCTTTCGAGGAGACCCTTGCAGAGATGTCCGAACGGGACGCGCTGAAAGGCAGGTCGGTCCGGTGGGAGGGTGGTAGCGGCACTGCCGCCGGCATCGACCGCGAGGGGAACCTCCTGGTCGAGAGTCCGGTCGGGTGCCTGACCGCGCTCAACGCGGGTGAGGTGCATCTTGAGCTCTGAACCGGTCCCCGGCGCCGGGGGGACGATGGACCTGGGACGAAGGGGCGTGGTCTGGCTTGACGGCAGGGCGATCCCGGTCGAGCGAACCGGCGCCGAGCGCGCGGTTGCCAGGATCACCGAGCCGGTCCGGTCGCGCCCCGCCCGCAGCCGGGTAGTCGCCGCTTCGTTCGACTCGGCCCCGGAGGGCCGGCTGTTTGATCCGGAGCACCCGGAAGGGCCCGGACAGGTTTCCTTCGGGGCGGGAGGAGCGGCCGAGGGCACCGCTTCGCTGCTGGTCGGCGGGCGGCGCAAGAAGCAGTGCCTGGCGGCGATCGACCGCTGGTACCGGCGCGAGGCCCGCCGGCGGATCGAGTCCGAGGTCGAGGTCGAGGCGAACCGTCTCGGTCTGGCCCCGGGAAAGGTCTCGATTCGCGACCAGAAGACCCGCTGGGGCTCCTGCTCCACCTCCGGCACGTTGTCGTTCAACTGGCGACTGGTGATCGGGCCCGGCGAGGCGCTGCGCTACGTGGTTATCCACGAGCTGGTCCATATCGAACATCACAACCACTCGCGCGCCTTCTGGGCGGCCCTGACCAGGGCGATGCCGGAATGGAAACGACCGGCGGCCTGGCTCAAGGCAAACGAGAGGGCTCTGACCGCCTACCGGCCGAGGTTGTAGCCCGACCCCCGGTCCAGAGGATTTCCCGCGCTAGGATTCTGCGATGCCTTCACCGAAAAAGGGGAAAGCGGCACTCGTGGCCGCGACGCTGCTGGTCGCGCTCGTGACCGGGATCGGCTCGGCTTTCGCCGGGGACGCGAGTCGTCCGGAGTCGGCCGGTGCCTCGGCCAAAGGCACCAGGTCCGACCTGAACCGGGCCCTCGATGCGGTCATGGCCGCCCCCGACGCACCCCCCGGGATGTCGGTCCTGATCAACCGGAACGGCAAGTCCGAATACTTCCGGCGTGGAGTGGCCGACGTGGCAACGGGGAGGCTGCCCGGGCGCAAGCTTCAGGTCAGGATCGCCAGCGTGGCCAAGGCCTTCAACGGGGCGATCGCCCTGCGGCTGGTCTCGAGCGGCAAGCTGCGACTGGGGGACACGATCGGCGAGCTCCTGCCCGGACTGCTGCCAAACGCGAAGCAGGTGACCCTGGGAGATGTCCTGCAGCACACTGGGGGTCTCGCGGACTACATAAAGAACCAGGAGTTCATCGACCATATCCAGGCCGATCCGGCCGGATACATCGGGCCGCGCGAGGTGGTGAGCTTCGTCAAGGACGAGCCGCTCGAGTTCAAACCCGGCTCCCGCTACAAGTACTCCGACACCGACAACTTCGTGGCCGGCCTGATGGCCGAGAGGGTGACCGGGATTCCCTACGAACGGTTGGTCAAGCGCCGCATGGGCCGGTTGGCCAAACTCAAGTCGACTGTCCTGCCGAAGACGGTGGCGATGCCGCATCCCTTCATGCACGGCTACGACGTTGTCCCCGGACAGCCGCCGACCGACATCAGCGAGTTCCTCAACCCGGCCGGTGCGTGGGCCTCGGGCGGGATCGTCTCGACCCTGCCCGACCTCGGTCGTTTCTTCCGCAGCTACGTCGGCGGAAAGCTGTTCGGCAGCAAGGTGACCGGAAAGCAGCGGGAGTGGGTCGCCGGAGAGTCGGATCCGCCCGGTCCGGGCGTAAACGTCGCCGGTCTCGGCCTGTTTCGCTACCGCACCCACTGCGGCACGGTCTTCGGGCACACCGGATCGTTTCCGGGATACCGGGCCTTCGCGGCCTCGACCGCTGACGGAAAGCGTTCGATCGCCTTCGTAGCCAGCGCCCAGTCCGCTCCCTCCCTGGGAAAGACGCCGGCCACGGCCCGCATCCGCCGGGCCCAGGTCGCCGCCGTCTGCCGCGCGCTGCGCTAGGAAGGGCTGCTATCAGTCGCACCGTTCGGTAGGCGAGAATGCGGGAGGGATTGACGTGAAGGTCTTCAAGGCGGTGCTGCTGGGGCTGGTTCTGGGAGCTTTGGGGGTGTCCGCGCTCGCCGGCGCGGCGAGCGCGGGCCAGAAAACGGTCTGGCTATGCAAGCCGGGGAAGGCCGACAATCCCTGCGAACCGGGGCTGAAGACGACGCTGGCCGATCCCTCGGGGACCCCGATCGGGACCGAGAAGGTCAAGGCCGATCCCACGCCCGGGATTGACTGCTTCTACGTCTACCCGACCGTAAGTGACGATCCCGGCGCGAACTCGGACCTCGTCGCCGATCCCGAGGAGCTATCGATCGCGCTCTACCAGGCCGCCCGTTATTCGCAGCACTGCCGGGTCTTCGCTCCGATGTACCGTCAGATCACGCTGGCCCGGCTCTTGAGCGGCAACCCGATCACGGTGGAGCAGAGCAGGCTCGGATACGGCGACGTGGTCAGGGCCTGGAAGACATACCTGGACAGGTACAACAGGGGCCGAGGGGTCGTCTTCATCAGCCACTCGCAGGGCACGGCCGTGCTACGCGCACTGATCAGCGAGAAGGTCGACCCCAGGCCCAACCTGCGCAAGCGGATGGTCTCGGCGCTGCTGCTAGGGGGAAACGTGCTGGTCCCCAAGGGCAGGACCAGCGAGAGGAAGCGCAGGAGGGCGGGCGACTTCCGCAACATCCGCCCCTGCGAGTCGAAAAAGCAGCTGAGCTGCGTGGTCGGCTTCTCTGCGTTCAACGCGCCGGTACCCGAAGGGTCGCTGTTCGGGCGGGCCGGAGGCAGCGAGCTGTTCGGCGGCGATCCGGACAAGGAAAAGGTCCTGTGCTCGAATCCGGCCGCGCTGAACGGTGGCGCCGCCAAGCTCACATCGGTTTACCCCAGCGAGCCGTTCGCTCCGGGGACGACGATCGGGCTGGCCACTTCACTGATCGGAAACCCGCAGACCGAGGCCGGTACACCCTGGGTCGAGTACCAGGGGGCCTACAAGGCCGGGTGTTCGTCCGCCGATGGCGCCAACGTCCTGCAGGTGACGGCCCTGCCCGGTTCACCGCAGCTCAACGCGATTCCGGACGCCACCTGGGGGCTCCACCTGCTCGACGCCAATATCGCCCTGGGCAATCTGGTCAAGCTGGTCGGCAAGCAGAGCAAGGCCTGGGCGAAGAAGCTCAACAAGCAGAAGCGGAACAAAAGGAAGAAGGCCGGGCGGAACCGGTAAGCCGGGCCCCGCCGGCCTGCCGCACCGGGCCTGACCCGGCCGATCAGGCGTCTGAGGCTTCGTCGCCGGAACCTTCGTCCGGTGAGGCGGCGGCCCGGGCCACGCTTCCGTTGCGGTCCCCTGGTCCGCCGTCGGCCCGGTCTTGTGTCTGCCGGTCCTGCGTCTCCGGATTGTCTGCCGTGCCGTCGGCCTGATCGGGACCGCCGATGCCGTTCTCGTCGCCGTTGGCGCCGTTCGGTCCAGCACCCTTTTTCTTCTTCTTGCGGCGGCGCTTCTTGCCGCCCTTGGGGAAGTTGCGGAGCAGCTCGCGGGCCACGGCCGACGGCTTCCTGGCCATCCGCATGCGGGCGCCCCGGAGGACCTCCTCGCCCTCCGGCGTGTGGGCGACCGCCGCGGCCAGCAGCGAAACCGCCAGGCGGCGGTCCTGCTTGCGGGCCGACTGGACCAGCCGGCGGGCGTTTTTGCCGTGCGCCCGGCCGGCCGAGTTGACCAGCAGGCCGAGCAGCCGCTTGGTCTCGGGCCAGCGCTGGACCGCGTACTCCTCGTGCAGCTCACGGGTGTAGGAGGCCAGGCGCCAGACCCAGGCCTGGGCCTGGTCGCGGCGACCGATCCGCTTGTCGACCAAGGCCTGGAGCAGGACCTTGGTCCCGGCCCGCTTGTCTTCCCGGCTCCAGGTGCCGACGATGTCGATCGCGTCGTCGAATGCCTCGGGGTCTTTCAGGTTGGCGATCTCGCCCAGTGCCTTGACCCGTAGCTGCGCGTTTCGGTTGCGCTGGACGCAGGTCAGCAGGTAGCGGCGGCGCAGGTCCCGGGTCCGGTCGTGCTGGAGCATGGCCTTGGCCCTCCGCCATCCCTGCGTGGTCACCCGGGCACCGGCCAGGGCGGCCCATACATGCTGCTCGGCGTAGTCGAGGTTCTCGACCGCGATCCGCCAGATGTCGCGCTCGAGCACTTCGATCCGGCGCTGCGGATCGTCCGACACCGGCACGATCCGGCGCTCGACCCTGACCTTGCGCCCGCGACCCCGGCGCACCGGTCCGACCACGATCGCGCCGCCGCGGTACACGTCCCGGTCGAGCAGGCTGTGCAGGGTGACGATCGACTCGTCGTGGGTGGTCGCCGGGTGGACGAAGTCGATCACCAGTCCGGCCTCCTTGCCCGGGGCCCGGCGGGTCACCCGCCCGACCCGCTGCTGGTAGACCCGCTTCGACGCGGTCGGGGCCAGATGCATGCAGATGGTCGCCCGCGGCGAGTTCCAGCCCTCGGCCAGCAGCATCGCGTTGCACAACACGTCCACCTCGCCGCGTTCGAAAGCGGCCAGGGTCTCGGTCAACTCCCGTTTCGGCGTCTCGCCCGAGACGGCCTGGGCGTTGATCCCGAGCTCCTGGAACGCCGCGGCGACGTTCCTCGCGTGCTGGACGCCTGCCGTGTACAGCACGCCGGGAGCCTTGCGGAAGCGGGACTTGTACAGGTCGGCGATCGCCAGGTTGAACGGGGCCTGGTCGAGCAACTTGGCCAGCTCCTCCTGGTCGAAGTCCTGGTCGACCTCGCCCTTGCGCAGCGGCACCTTGGCGATCGTCCTGACCCCCGGCCCGGGTGGTATGCGAAGACAGCGCAGCGGCGCGATCACGCCCCGCCGGGCGGCCTGGGCCAGGTCGAAGCGCGAAGTCTGGGTCGGGAACAGGTCGGCCACGTGGCGGGCGATCAGTGCCCCGGTGGCGGTCATGCCGACGAAGATCGGTCCGGTCCAGGCCCGGATGCAGGCGCTGGTCTTCTCGCCGAGCGCGGTGTGTGCCTCGTCGCAGATCACCACCGTGTAGGCGTTCGAGATGCGTTTGGCGTTGCGTACGAACCACTGGTAGGTCTCGACCGTGACCGGGCCGTCGGCTTCGTCGCGCCCGTCCAACAGCGGCGGGCGCAGGCGCTCGCGGTAGCCGCGGTCGGAGATCTCGCCGATGAACTGGTCGACCAGGTTGCGGCGGTGGGTGAGGATCAGCACGCCGCCGGTCCGGGTCGCCTCGATGAAGCCGACCGCGGCGACGGTCTTTCCGGCCCCGGTCGCATGTTCGAACCAGAACCGGCGCTCGGCCCCGGGATCGTCCGAGTCCGACTGGGGCGCCTGCTCTTCGTCTTCTTCGCCACCGACATCGACCCAGTCGACCGGCTCTTCATCTTCGTCGACCTCTTCGTCGGTCTGATCCGTCGCTTGCTCGCCGGCCTCGTCGTCGATCTCGTTCTCGTCGGCTTCGCCTTCGACCTCTTCCTCATCGGTGTCGTCGTCGACCCGTTCGCCGGCCGAGTAGTCGGAGTCGTCGTCCGGCCGACCTGTGGCCTCGTCGTCGGCTGCGACCCGGGTCGCGCCGTCTTCGGATCCGAGCCCGGCCAGCGCGTCGTCGTCCCCGGTCGCCGCGACCTGCTGCTCGGCCAGCAGCTCGGTCAGGGTGCCCGACAGCGCATCGATCTGGTGGGGGTTCAGCTCGGCCCCGTCGCGCAGGGTGGGCGGCTCCTCGCCGATCAGCCGCTCGAGGCCGAGCAGCAGGGAGAAGTTCCGGCGCCACTCGATCGACGGTTCTTCCGCCCCGGCCTCGATCTCGGCGAGCGCCATGTCAAGGGCCCGGCGGCGGGCCGTGCCGGGGACCAGCGACTCGGGTCCGTCCCCGTTGAGCAGGAGCGGCTCCCGCGCGAACCGTTCGGCGCGTTTGATGTCTGTTGCTGAAGGAACCGCCTCTGTGGCGGGCGTTGCTGTACTTGTGGCCAATTAGCCTTCGCAGGTAGTCCGGGCCCCTTGAACCAGGTTCCGCCCGGACGGGTGGATGGATGAAGATCTCCGGCGGCGACAGGACGGGTCGGCCACCGGCTACCTCCGCGAACCGCCACACGGCGGATCGAACGTCTGTATTTAATCATTACTGGCATGTCGCGGTCGCCTCACACCCGATTCGGGAAATATCTCGCCCTCGGAATGCTGTGCGCCGCGGTCGTTGCGGTGGCCGGCTGTGGTGGTGACGGCGGGGATGAATCCGGCTCGCCCCCACCGGACTACGCCAAGCTCCTGGACGGGTCGCCGCCGCCGCTGGCCGGCCTCCACCGCCAGGGTGACCAATTGCTCGGCGGAGGCAGGCCGGCCTTCGAGGAGCGGCTCGAACAGCTCAACGGTTTTCCCGCGGTGGTCAACGTCTGGGCCTCCTGGTGCGGACCCTGCCGGGCCGAGTTCCCCCACTTCCAGAAGGTTGGCTCCGAGCTCGGCCGAAAGGTCGCTTTCATCGGTGTCGATTCGGACGACGACCGGGACTCGGCCATGACCTTCCTCGATTCGAACCCGGTCCCCTATCCGAGCTATTCCGATCCCGACAAGGAGATCGCGACCGCGTTGGGAGCGACCCTGGGCTTTCCGGCGACCGCGTTCTTCGACAGCGAAGGAAACCAGACCCACATCAGACACGGCCCCTATGCGACGAGCGCCGAGCTCGAAGCCGACGTCAGGCGCTTCGCGATCGACGGCGAATCCGGCTGAGCGCCCGGCCGGCCGTGTTGAGTCCGGTGTCTGGCCCCGGGGTCGGCGGCGCTGCGATCCGGTGCCGGATCCCCGGGATCGTTACGCTCGGAGGGTGGAGAAAGAGGCGTGGAGATAACCGACCCGACACTCGTCTTCTTCCTGATCACGATCGGCCTGGTCGGGATCGGCGCCGAGACCGCCACGCCCGGCGGCATCTTCCCGGGCCTGATCGGGCTGGTCTCGCTGGCGCTCGGCATCGTCGGTGCAGTCCAGATCGGGGTCTCGGCGGTCGGGGCCGGCCTGCTGCTGCTCTCGATCGCGCTGTTCATCGGGGCCGCGGCCTTCTCCGGCGCGTTTCGCCCGCTCTCGATCGCCAGCGTGGTCGCTCTGGTGCTCAGCGGAATATTCCTCTTTCCCCGCGACGAGGACCCGACCTCGATCATCGCCGTGGTGATCGGCGGCGCCGCGCTCGGGGCGCTGCTGCTGTTCGTGATCGAGCGCGCGGCCCGGGTCAGGGTCTCCCCGGTCCGCTACGGCCCCGAGGAACTGGTCGGCGTGAGCGGCGAGGCGCGGGCCAGCGTAGACCCGACCGGCCAGGTCTTCGTGGACGGCACGCTCTGGCAGGCCGAGCTCGCCGAAGGGGCCGATCCGGTGCGGCTCGGCCAGCGGATCAGGGTCGAAGGGGTGCGCGGACTGACCCTGCTGGTCAGCCGGGCCGAACAGTCCCCTTCTGAAGACATCAAGGCAAACAGACAGGAAAGCGAAGGAGTTGATCGGTAATGGAAGTCGTCGGCGTACTGGTGGTGATGCTGGCCATCTTTGCCCTGGTGGTCCTGTTCTCGGCGATCAAGATCCTGCGGGAGTACGAACGCGGGGTGATCTTCAGGCTGGGCCGGCTGATCGACCAGAAGGGTCCCGGCCTGATCCTGCTGATCCCGTTCATCGACCGCATGGTCAAGCTCGACCTGCGCACGGTCACCCTGAACATCCCACCGCAGGAGGTGATCACCCGCGACAACGTGCCGACTTCGGTCAACGCCGTCTGTTATTTCCGTGTACTCGATGCGAACCGGGCGGTCACCGACGTGGAGAACTACCTGATCGCGACCTCCCAGATCTCGCAGACCTCGCTCCGGGCGGTGCTCGGCAAGGCCGAACTCGACGAGATCCTGGCCGAGCGGGAACGGCTCAACGCGTCGCTTCAGAAGATCATCGACGAGCAGACCGAACCCTGGGGAGTGAAGGTGAGCACGGTCGAGATCAAAGACGTCGAGATCCCGGAGCAGATGCAGCGGGCGATGGCCCGTCAGGCCGAGGCCGAACGTGAACGCCGGGCCAAGATCATTAACTCCGAGGGCGAGTTCCAGGCGGCCGAGAAGCTGAGCCAGGCGGCCGAGATCATCGGCCGCAACCCGGCCTCGCTCCAGCTGCGCTACCTGCAGACCCTGATCGAGATCGGCGGCAACCAGAACTCGACGGTGATCTTCCCGCTGCCGATGGACCTGATCGCGGCCTTCCAGGAGGACGGCATCGGCGGGGTGATCGACTCGGTCGTTACTCCCGAGAAGCCGGATGACGCACGGTAGCGGCGAGGCTGGGCCGGCCCGGGTCCTCGGCTGATGGGCGGGGCGGCGCAACCGGGGCCTCTGGCTTGAGGCCGGCCTGGTGAGCGGGCCGGAGGTCCGGATAGACCAGCTGACCGGCGGCAGGGTGCTGATCGCGCCCGGCCGGGCCGGTCGCCCGGTCCAGTTCGAGTCGCGCGGCTGGACGATCGGCGAACTCGGCTCCTGCCAGTTCTGCGAGGGGTCCGAGGCGGAGACCCCGCCCGAGCTCGACGCCGATCGTCCCGACGGGGGCGAGCCGGACGGTCCCGGCTGGCGGACCCGCGCCGTGCCCAACCTGTACCCGGCCGCCGTCCCGGACGACTCCGGTGGGGACGACGATTCAGGCTCGACCAGTGCGTTCTCCAGCCCGGCCGATCCGCTGCTGGCTTCGGCCCGGGGCGGAGAACCGGACATGTTCGTTTCCCGCCCGGCGATCGGCGCCCACGAGGTGATCATCAACTCGGCCCGCCACGTCGCCTCGCTGGGCGAACTCGAACCGGGCGAGCTCGAGGCGGCGGTCTCCGCCTGGCGGAGGCGCATGATGGCCCACTCCGAAGCGGCCTACGTTCAGCTGGTGCTCAACCAGGGCCCGGCGTCGGGGGCCACGGTCGAACACAGCCACGCCCAGCTTGGGGCACTCAACCTGGTTCCGGCGGCGATCGCCCGCGAGCGTGAGCGATTCAATTCCTACCGGGAGCAGACCGCCGGGTCCAGCCTGCTCGGTGAGGTGCTGCGCGAGGAGATCCGGCGAGGCGAGCGGCTGGTGGCGATCGACGACGAGGTCGCGCTGGTCTGTCCCTGGGCCTCGCGCTTCGCCTACGAGATGAGGTTGATCCCGCGCCGGCCGGAGCCCAGTTTCGAGCGGGACACGGTCGGCGCCGCGATGCTCGGGCGGGCGCTCGCCGCGCTCGAGTCGGTGCTGGGCGGTCCGCCCCAGTTGAACCTCTGGGTCAAGACCGCGCCCCGCGGGGTGGAGCATTTTCACTGGCATCTCGACATCGCCCCGGCCCTGGAGGCCAGGGCGTCGTTCGAGATGGCGACCGGGATCGACATCAACAACTTCTCGCCCGAGCGAGCCGCGAACGAACTCCGCGAGGCGATCGCGTAGGGTCAGCGCCATGGCTATCGACAACCTGCCCATCCCGCGATTCGTCGCCGACGCCTCCCAGCACGGCATTCCCCACGGCCGGTTCGCCGAACGGCTCAGGAGCGCGTTCAGGGACGCGATCGGGGAAATCGAGGACCTGCCCGAGGGGACGGCCCTCCCGGAACAGATCACCTGGTTTCCGGAACGCTCGTGGAGCGGCCGGGTCTGGATCCCGGCCTCGGCCGAAGGCGAAGCGGTGCTGGCCGAAGGCGAGGAGCCCGAGGCGATCGAGTTCTTCGGTTTCGTCAGCTTCGTCCAGCCGGAAGGGGACGACCCGTCCGACTTCCGCGCCTCGGCCGACTTCACCGACGTGATCGCCGCCGACAACCGTGACTGGTCGATCGATCTGAGCGACGAGGTGATCGGGCCGTGGCAGGGCGAGAACGGGCGGGCGGCCGACATGACCCTGGTCTGGGGACGTTCGATGGTTCGCGACGCCTATGCGGCAACCGCCGAGATCGCCGGGATCACGGTCGACCAGGACCCGCTGTTCTCGAACCGCTTCACCCTGATCGCACCTGACGCGCTGAGGAACTACGGCGACGAGGCCTACCTGGAGGTGCATCTCTGGAACTCGCGCGGAAAGAACCTGGGCAGCGAGAGCCTCTACGACATCGAAGTCCCCGAATCCGAACTCGAAGAACAGACGGACGGAGTGGAGAAGCAATGAACAGCAACCAGATCGCCGAACTGAGAGAGTTGATCGACCGCGAGTCCGAAGGACCGGTGCTTTCGGCGTTCTGCCGCACCGACCCGCGTGACCCGGCCAACAAGGGAGAGGCTCCGGGATGGCTGGTCGCCCTGAAGAACGGGCTGCGGGCGGCAGTCGGCTCGGCGGGGGGCGGTCACGCCGGTGAAGAGACCGCGCGCCGGCTGTGCGGCGAGGCTGAACGCCGGCTGACCGAGATCTCGGCCGCCGAGCGCGGCCGCAGCGTGGCCCTGTTCCTCAATGCCGATCGCTCGATCGACGCACTGCACACCTTCCAGATCCCGGTGCGCGACGACTTCGTCTGCCTCGATGGCGGCCCGGTGATCTGGCCGATGATGGACGTGCTCGACCGGGGCCGGCGGACCGGTCTGGTCCTGATCAGCCACGAGCAGGTCCGGCTGCTCGAATGGCGCGACGGTCACGTCGAAGAGCTGGAGACCTCGACCTTCGACCTCGAGGTCGGTGACTGGCGCGAGTACCGGGGCGCCGCCCGCGGCGGACAGGGCCGCGGGCAGCAGAGCGTGAGCCACACCAGGGCCTACGAGGACCGGGTGGACGTGTGGCGTAGCCGGTTCGTCAAGGCGGCCGGCAAGGCGGTCGCCGAAAGCGCCGGGGACCTGGAGCTGGAGCGGCTGCTGATCGCGGCAGACAACGAGCTGGGCCGGGAGTTCGTCGACTCGCTCCCGCCCGGCGTCCGCGAGCTGGTCGCCGATGTGGTGCCGAACAACCTGATCGACCTCAGCCCGGCCGAGGCGGCCCAGCACCTCGACCCATACCTGCGCGAGGCCTGGCGGCTCAGGGTCAACCGGGTCGCCGACGATGCGCTGGAGCGGATCAGGGCCGGGAGTCGCGGGGCCGGTGGGGCCGACGAGGCGGTGATCGCGCTGACCGAGGGCAGGGTCGAACACCTGGTGGTCGACCCGTACATCGAGGAGAAGGCGGAAACGCTGTCCGACGGGGCCCGTCGGGCGATCGAGGATGCCGGCGAGCCATCGGTGCAGGAGGCGCTGGTCGAGCTGGCGATCAGGACCGACGCCCAGGTCAGCTCGGCCTCGGTCGACGAGGTCCCGGCCCTGGCCCAGTCCGGCGGGGTGCTGGCGCTGCTTCGCTACTGACCATCGGTCGCAGCCGGCTCCGGTAGCGGGCTCCTTGACCCCTGCGCGGGCTTGTGATGGGGTAGCCCGCATGAAGCTTTCCGGCAAACCACGCCAGGTTCGCAATGGCCACAGCCGCGGTGCTACCAAGCGGACCGCGGCCCTGCTCGCACTCGCCGCCGGCCTGGCGCTGGCCGCGACGATCATCGCGGTCGACGGGATCGAAGAGGAGGCAAGCGCTGCCGGGACCACCATTGTGGTCACCGGTGCCTCCGACGACATCAACGGGGATACGTCAAGCGCTCAGGCGTTGGCCGCCAACCCGGGGATGGACGGCGTTTCGTTTGGGGAGGCGATCGAGGTGGCCAATAACGACCCCGGCGCCTACTCGATCGGCTTTGCAGCGGGGCTGAAAGGCAAGACGATCACGCTGCGAAGGATCCCCGTTCTCGCCGGTGGCGGGGTAAGCATCGAGGGCGACATCGACGGTGACGGCGGGCCCGATGTCAGGCTAGGCAACGGCCAGCAAACGAGATGGTCGCGTGGAATCCAGATCAGCTCCAGCGGCAACCGCCTGCACGGTCTGATCCTGCAGGGCTTCGCGACCGGTGTCGCGATCGACGCGGACGCCACGCAAGGAGATGTACTGCCGACCCACCGTACGTTGGCCGACAACGTCATCAGCAACCTGCGGATCCGCGACAGCCGGGTGAACAGCGTTGCCCTCGTCTCATCTGCCAGCACCGCCTGCGGCCTGCCGGACCCGGACCCGTGCAGGACGTACAACGCGTTTCAGGACACGACGATCGCGGACAACACCGTGGTGAGGAGCGGTGGGATCGGCCTCAGCCTGGGCAACAGCGGCGACCGCATCGAGCGGGCCACGATCACCGGCAACGACATCCAGCTGCAGAAGGCCGGCTACCTGGGCGGGATCACCGTCGAGCAGGGGGGTGACCCCGGCACCGATGGGGTCCCAGCCCCGATCTCAGAGGTGCTGATCGCCAACAACACGATCGAGGGTAAGGGTCGCGGCATGGAAGGGATCGCAGTGGCCGCTGGGGTCGGACGTGCGCAGGGCAATACCACCGAAGGGGTCCGGGTGCGCGGCAATAGGGTCAAGCTCGTCCGGCCCGGGCGCCGAGACTGCGTCGCTTGCCAGGGGATCGTCCTTCGGGCCGGCTCTGACACGGCGGAGGCCACCGAGCCCGGCTTGCGCCCTCGCCTCACGCCGGATCGCAACCTGCTGCGGGACGTCAAGGTCACAGGCAACCGGGTCAGCGGTGAATTGGATTTCGGTGTCTTCGTCCAGGCGGGCGGCGGCGGTGCCGCGGGCTCCAGGAACCGTGTCCGCGAGGTGACCGTCGAGCGCAACGTCATCACCTCCAGGGACGTAGCCAAAGCCGTGGCGCTCGAAACCGGCGGAGCCCACTATGGGCGCCGGTGGGCGACGGGCAACCTGATCACCGACCTCACGCTCCGCTCGAACACGATCGAGAACGGAAGTGGGCATCGGCCGCGAGGCAAGCTCGCTGAGCAGGCCGGCGTCTTGCTAAAGGGGGGCGACGACCGCAGTCGCCGCGGACTGATCCGGGACGTGGTGATCAAGAGGAACAGGATCAAGAACAGGCTCAAGGCCGTCCGAGCCGGGATCAAGCTCATTGGTGGGCGCGGGAGGACGGCGAAGAACAACCGTGTGGCCTGCGTTCGACTGGCCGGAAATCGCGTCAAGGGAACGCCTCGCGCCGTGTCGGTCAGATCGAACCTCGAAGGGTCGACGAACCGCGCATCCCGCGGCGGCTGCTGACGCGTCCCGGTGCCGGCGGTGCTGGTCGAGCTGGCGATCAGGACCGACGCCCAGGTCAGCTCGGCCTCTGTCGACGAGGTCCCGGCCCTGGCCCAGTCCGGCGGGGTGCTGGCGCTGCTTCGCTACTGACCATCGGTCGCGGGATCCGCCGGCCCGGTTTCGAGAGCCTGCGACGCCGGTGGGGGCCGGATAAAGTCCCTCGTCGGCCCCGATAGCTCAGCTGGATAGAGCGACTCCCTCCTAAGGAGTAGGCCCCAGGTTCGAATCCTGGTCGGGGCGCTCTCCCGGTCCGCGGCGAACGGCCGCCACGGCCGCCGGGGTGCCGCAGGGGCCCGGCCGGTTACGGGTCGATGGTGTTGTCCGGGTCCGGCCGGCGTTCGGGCGGCGCCTGGCTGTAGTCACCGAACGGGCCGTCGCGCTTCTCGATCACCGAGCGCACCCCGTCGTTCGCCGCTTCGTCGATGAACCGGAGCGCGTCGGGGGTGTTTCGCATCAGGCCGTCGAGGATCGGCCCGAGCTGCTGGACCGAGCCGATCCCCTGCTGCTCGTACGCGTGGTTCACGCACAGCTTCATCGCGGCCAGCTGGGAGAGCGGGATTTCGCAGAGCTCGGAAGCGATCTCGGCTACCCGGTCCTCGAGCTCGTCGAACGAAACGGCCTCGTTGATCAGGTCGCAGTCGGCGGCCTCACGGCCCGACAGGGGCCGGCCGGTCAGCGCATGCCATTTGGCTTTCGCCAGCCCGAGCCGGTAGATCCACATGCCGGACAGGTAGGCACCCCACATGCGGCTGTACGGGGTACCGATCACCGCGTCCTCGCTGGCGACGACCAGGTCCGCGCCGAGCGCGAAGTCGCTGGCGCCGCCCACGCACCAGCCGTGCACCTGGCAGATCACCGGCTTGAAGGTCCGCCAGATCGAGAAGAGCTTCTGGGTCGGCGCGACGAGCGGCGAGCTGGCCCAGGCGAAGTCCTTGCCGGGATCCCATTCCCCGTCGGTCTCGATCGCCTCGCCCCAGTGCCGGAAGCCGCCGCCGAAGTCGTAGCCGCCGCTGAATGCGCGGCCGGCGCCCCTGACCACGATCACCTTGACCTCGGGATCGCGCGTGGCCGCCACCACGGCGGCCTCGAATTCGTCGGGCAGGGGCGGCACGAAGGTATTGAGCTCGTCCGGGCGGTTGAGGGTGATCGTGGCGATCGCTCCGTCGTGGGCGGCCAGGATCGTCTCGTATTCACCGGTGGGGGCGCTGTCGGGCATGCGCGGGAGCAAAGCGGGTCGGACCCGGGATGTCAAGAAACCGCCAGGGTCCCCTGCTCTCGATGTGGTGAAATCGGAAATCGATTTGGGACCGGGAATCGAATTGGCAGACCCGGTCGCGCTAGCCGAAGATCGTCGCGTAGATCAGGTAGACGTTCAGCGCGCTGATGATCGCCGCGATCACCGAGGCCACCGCGGTCGTGTGCGACCGGTTGACCAGCGTGCCCATCAGCTCGGCCTTGCGGGTGACCAGGATCAACGGGACCAGGGCGAACGGGATACCGAACGAAAGGACCACCTGGGAGACCACCAGGGTCTGGGTGGTCGGCAGACCGAGGGCGAGCACCACCAGGGCGGGGGTCATGGTCACGATTCGTCGTACGTAGATCGGGATCTTGCGCTGGATGAAGCCCTGCATCACCACCTGCCCGGCGTAGGTACCGACGCTGGACGAAGACAGGCCCGAGGCCAGCAGGGCGACCGCGAAGGCCAGGGCGGCCCCGCCTCCGACCAGGGTCAGCAGGCCGTCGTAGGCCGCCTCGATCGAGTCGACCCCGGTGTTGCCGGTCTTGTTGAACAGCGCCACCGCGACGAACAGCATCGAGAGGTTGATCAGCCCGGCGATGCCCAGTCCGACGATGCAGTCGACCCGGGTGTAGCGCAGCAGCTCCTGCCGCTCCTCCTCGTTGACCGGCACGATCCGCCGCTGGGTCAGCGCCGAATGCAGGTAGATCACGTGCGGCATCACTGTGGCCCCGATGATCCCGATCGCCAGGTAGACCGAGTCGTTGCCGCTGAACCCGGGCACGAGCCCGGAGGCGATCCCCGAGGCAGACTGGTTGCCGACCGCGATCAGGTCGTAAAGAAAGCCCAGCGCGACCAGCCCGAGCAGCCCGACGATCGCCAGCTCGAACCTGCGGTAGCCCCGCTGCTCGAGGGTCAGTATCGCGATCGCGACCACCGCGGTGATCAGGCCGGCCGGGAACAGCGGCACCCCGAACAGCAGGTTGAGCCCGATCGCTGCACCGACGAACTCGGCCAGGTCGGTCGCGATCGCGACGATCTCGGCCTGCACCCAGAGGAAGAAGTTGGTCGTCCTGGGAAAGCTCTCGCGGCACAGCTCGGGCAGGCTGCGGCCGGAGGCCAGGCCGGCCTTGGCCGAGAGGTACTGCACCAGCATCGCCATCAGGTTGGCCATCACGATCACCCAGGCCAGCGTGTAGCCGAATTTCGCGCCGGACTCGAAGTTGGTGGCGAAGTTGCCGGGGTCGATGTAGGCCACCGCCGCGACGAATGCGGGCCCCATCAGGGCCAGCCGGCCGCGGATCCTGCCGCGGCTCTTGATCCGGGCCAACGGGGAAACGGGCAGGTCGAGCTGCGGTCCCGGGCCGGTCGGCGACCCACTGCCGACATCGGGCGCGCTGGCGCTCATCCGCTCCCCTCCATCCGCATCGCCCGGGCCAGGTTGGCACCGAGCGGTATCAACCGCCCGCCGACCCGGGTCAGGCAGGGGCCGTCGAACGGCTGTCGTTCGACCAGCTCGAGCTGCTGGCCGATCGCGATCCCGAGCTCCGAGAGGTATTCGAGCATCTCGGGATCGGAGTCCGAGACTCGCACGAATTCGGCCTTCTCGCCGGGCTCCAGTTCGGTCAGGTTCCGCGTCGCCGGTTCATCGATGACCAGCTCGCGGGTCGGGATCGGATCTCCGTGGGGATCGACCGCGGGCTCGCCGAGCTTGCCCGCGATCCGCTCGGTCACCTCGTCCGACAGCGCATGTTCGAGCACCTCTGCCTCCTGGTGGACCTGCTCCCAGGGCAGCCCGAGCTGGTCGCTCAGGAACAGTTCGAGCAGCCGGTGGCGGCGGATCACCGACAGGGCGACCCGTTCGCCGTCCGCGGTGAGGCGGACGCCGTGGTAGGGGACGTGCTCGACCAGGCCGGCGTCGCCCAGCTTGCGCAGCATCGCCGATACCGAGCCCGGGGTCAGGTCAAGCTTCTCGGCCAGGGCGCTGGTCGAGTCGGTCGTGGACCTGGCCCCGGTGAGCGAGTAGATCGCCTTGGCGTAATCCTCGACCGCAGCGGTCGAGCCCTGTCCCGGCGTCGGGTTCAATGGCGCGTGGCCGGAGCCGGGCTGTGTTTCAGAGCGAGCATGGACGACGGAATATAACGGCTCCACGAAAAAAGATATGGCATGCCAAACTTTCTCCGTCCTCGCAGATGCCGGAGAGGCGCAGGCGCAGGTGGGGACCGGGACCCGTGCCGGAGCAGATGGGCCGGGTCCCGAGCGGCTCCGGGTGGCGTAGGGTTGGCCCATGGTTGCACTGATAACCGGCGCGTCCAGCGGGATCGGCGAGGCGACCGCCGAGCGGCTCGCCCGTGAGCCGGATGCCGAGCTGGTGCTGGTCGCCCGCCGCGAGGACCGCCTGAAGAAGATCGCCTCCGACCTGCCGTGCCCGGCGACCTGGCTGGCGGTCGACCTGACCGGGACGGAAGCCCCGGGTCGCGTGCTGGCCCACTTGCAGGAACACCACGACCGGCTCGACCTGCTGGTCAACAACGCGGGCGCCGCCTGGAGGGCCGAGTTCGGTGAGGGCGGCTGGGAGAACGTCCGGCGGACCATGGAGCTCAATTTCGACGCGACGGTCAGGCTGACCGAGGTGCTCCTGCCGCTGCTCAGGAGTTCGGCCCCGAGCTCGATCGTGAACGTCGCCAGCACCGCCGGCCGCGTCGCGAGGGGAGGCTCGGGCGCCTATTCCGCTTCCAAGTTCGCGCTGATCGGCTGGACCGACGCCCTGCATCTCGAGGAGGCGCCGAACCGGGTGCACGTCGGGACGGTGCTGCCCGGTTTCATCGAGACCGAGGGATTCCCCGCCGCGGAGCTCAAGGCGAAACTCGCGACCCGTTGGCTCGTCTCGACCCCTGACAAGGCGGCCGAGGCCGTTCTCGACGCCGGGCCGGGCGGTCAAGCCGAGCGCTACGTCCCGCGGCCCTACCGGCTGGTCGCGATCCTCCGCATCCTGCTTCCCGGCCTGACTCGCCGCGTACTCGGCGGTGGGTCGGCCCGGGTGATGACCACGAAGACCGGAGCCGACGCCGCCGACGCCGATCGACGGTAGGCCCGGAAGCCGGGTCCGGGCGGGGTCAGTCGGGCCGGTCGGGGTAGAGCTCGTCGATCGTGGTCAGGCTGGTGTACGGGGCGCCGGCCGCAGCCGCGATCGTTTCGCCGCCGCCGGCCAGCCGGTCGACCAGGCTGAGCACGGCCGCGATCTCGAAGCCTTCGTCGCGGATCCGCTCGATCGCCGAGACGGTCGAGCGGCCGGTGGTCACCGTGTCTTCGACCACCAGCACCCGGTCGCCCGGTTCGGCCCCGCCCTCGACCCAGCGCTGCAGGCCATGGGACTTGCGCTCTTTGCGTACGAAGAAGCCGACCAGGCCCTCGCCTTCCGGCACCGCGATCGCGGCACAGGCCAGCGGGATCGCCGCCATCACCGGCCCTCCGACCGCGCTCGCCCCGACCTCGTTCGCCCGGCGGGCGATCAGGGTCCCGGCACTGCTCAGGCCTTCGGGGCGCATCACGGTCCGCCTCGCGTCGACGTAGTACGAGGCCTTCGTCCCGCTGGAAAGGGTCACCTCCCCGAGCACCAGCGAATGCCGCTTCAGCAGTTCGATCAACTCGGCCCGGATCGCTTCGGAGTCGCTCATGGCGCTGATCCTACGGGCTGGCAGCGGCGGTGCTCACGAGTTGAGCGCGATCAGCGCGATGCAGTTGTTGACCGCGTGCATGCCGATCGGGGCCCACAGCGAGCCCGACTTCTCGTAGACGACCGCGAAGATCACACCGAGTGCCACCAGTGGGCCGACCGCCGACCAGCCGGTCGAGTAGTGCAGCACCCCGAAAACGATCCCGGCCGCCAGTGAGGCCGACCAGAGCGGCAGTCTCGTCCGGATCCCGCCGAACAGCATGCCCCGGAAACAGACCTCCTCGGCCACCGGCGCGGCGATCCCGATCAGCAGGACCTGAACCCATATCGGCCCGAAATCGCCGGCGATGTCGTCCTGTTCCGGGGCACCGACCACGATCGAGTAGACCATGAAGAAGGCGATGTAGCTGACGATCCCGATCCCGATCCACTTCAGAGCGGTGAGGATCCTGAAACGGACGAATCCGAGCCGCGAGAAGGCCGCCCGGACCGGTCCGCCGGCGGTCTGGGCAAGCAGCAGGGGAACGACCAGGAAGCCGATCGCGGTGCAGACCTGGGTGGCGATCCTCGTGGTCAGGCTGAGGTCGTCGCTGCCCGATCCGGGGTCGACCGCGAAAAAGGGAAGGCTGAGGATCAGGCCGAACAGCAGCGCCCCGAAGGTCGCCGCCAGCGCGATCCAGGGCCCCCAGGTGGCATAGGGGAACGAACGCCCGTCCGGCGCATCAGGCCGGGGCGGACCGGTCGGATTCGTGGGGTCGGGCGGGGCTGCTGGGAGCGCTGAATCCGGCATCGGTCGGCCCATTCTCACAGTTGGCGGGTCGGGGCGCGGCCGCATCCCGGCTTGCAGGCACGGCCCGGCCGCGCGCTCTTTAGGAAACCGGAAACCCCGGACAGGTACCCTGTGCGAATGACCAGGCGCCAGAGAAGGGTGCGCCGACATCAGGGGTCGCCGCGCAAGAAGTTGATCGTCGCGGCCGCGGTGATCGGCGGTTTGCTGCTCTCCGCAGCGGCGGCGGCCGGTGGCTGGGTGTTCAGCGTGGCCAGCGACGCCCCGGACGTGACGGAGCTCAAGCCGATCAACAAGGGCCTGAACTCGGTCGTCTTTGCCGGTGACGGCAGCCGGCTGGGCCTGATCGATTCGGACGAGATCCGGACCCCGATATCGATCCAGGCGATGCCGAAATCGATCCAGAACGCGACGATCGCGATCGAGGACGAGCGCTTCTACAACCACAACGGCATCGATATCGAAGGCGGTTTCCGGGCCCTTGCCCGCAATGTCGAGGAAGGCGAGGTGACCGAGGGCGCTTCGACGATCACCATGCAGTTGATGCGCAACCTCTACATCGCCAATCCCGAGCGCGATGTCGAGCGCAAGATAGTCGAGGCCAAGATGGCGCTCGACTACGAAAAGGACCACGGGAAGAAGCAGATCCTCCAGTCGTACCTGAACACGGCGCCGTACGGCACCAACCAGGGCCGGACCGCGATCGGCGTGGAGGCGGCTTCCAGGGTCTATTTCTCGGAGAAGCCGGAACAGCTCACCCTGCCGCAGGCGGCGCTGTTGGCCGGGCTGCCGCAGGCACCTTCCGACAACAACCCTCTGCAGAACCCGACCGGCGCCCGCGAACGGCGCAACGACGTGCTCGACGCGATGGCCGACAGCGGGATGATCACGGAAGAGCGGGCCGCGACCGCCAAGAAGTCGGGGCTGCAGCTGGACCCCGCCGGCGACCTGTTCGACCGGCGCGAGCCGTTCTTCTTCGACTACGTGCAGAACGAGCTGATCAAGGAGTACGGGGTCAACACGGTCAGGCGTGGCGGTCTCAGGGTCCACACCACGGTCGAGCCGGACATGCAGGAGGCCGGCCTCGCGGCCCTGACCTCAAGCCTCTACGCCGGCGGGCCGTCGGGTGCGCTGGTCGCGATCGATCCCAACAACGGCGAGGTCAAGGCGATGGTCTCGTCCTCTTCGTACAACGACAACCAGTACAACCTCGCCGCCCAGGGCAAGCGTCAGCCCGGCTCGACCTTCAAGACCTTCACGCTGGCCACCGCAATCAGCGAGGGCATCGACCCGGACACGACCTATTACGAGTCGATGCCGCTCAACCTCAATGACCCGGTCTGGGGGCACTGGGAGGTATCGACCTACTCGCACTCCTATTCCGGCACGATGAGCATCACCCAGGCCACGCTCGCCTCCGACAACACCGTGTTCGCCCAGTTGGCGCTCGACGTCGGTCCCGACAAGGTGGCCGAGATGGCCAAGGCGCTCGGCGTGACCACCAAGCTCGACGGTTATCCGGCCGAGACGCTCGGAGGCCTTACGATCGGGGTATCGCCGCTGGAGATGGCCGACGCATACGCGACCCTGGCGGCCGGCGGGGTGCACCGGGACCCGGTCGCGATCAGCAAGGTGGTCTTCCCGGACGGCGAGGTCGACCGGCCGGACAAGCCGAACCCGAAGCGGGTGTTGACCGAGCCGGCCGCCTACGAGGTGACCAAGGTGCTGCACGGGAACATCACCGGCGGCACCGGCACCGGCGCCTACACGGGATGTTCCGGACAGGCCGGCAAGACCGGCACCACCAACAACTTCACCGACGCCTGGTTCGTCGGCTACCAGCCCAATCTGGCCACCGCGACCTGGGTCGGGTATCCGGAATCGAACAGCATCAGCACGGGCATCTCGGGTGGTGAGACCCCGGCCACGATCTGGAACCGGTTCTACACCAATGCGGCCGTCCCCTGCGAGAGCTTCCCGGTGCCGGACGAAAGCATGGAATGGAGCAAGTTCGGCGGCAACTACACGGTGAACCGGGGCAAGAAGAGCGACTACGACCCGGGTGCCGCAAGCGATGAGACGCCGGCCGGCTCGGGCAAGAAGCAGAAGAACGGCGGCAACGGCGGCAACGGAGGGGCGGTCGGCGATACGAACGACCCCAACCAGTACGCCCCCGGGGTGGGCCAGGAGCCGGCCGGAACCGGCGGAGGCGGCGGTGGGAACACGGGCAGCGGTTCGCCACCGTCGACCGGCGGTGGTGGCGGGGGGAGCACCGGGGGAGGCGGTGGAGGCACGGCCGCCCCGCCGGCGAGCGGCGGCGTCGCCCCGGGCTGATCCCGGGCCGGACGGCCCGGATCAGTCGGCCGGGTCGGGGGCCGGGTGCTTTGCCGGGATCAGGACACCGCGGCGCCGGGTCACCGCGGTAACCGTGCCGACGTAGATCAGCTCGACCACGGTCTGGGTCGCCCTGACCGCGATCGCGATCGCGGCACCGATCCCGAAGCTGCCGCTTGGCAGCGCCACCTTGACCGCCCAGGCGAACGCGGCATCGCGCACGCCCAGGCCGGCCGGCGTGACCGCCGAGACCACGGCTGCGAGGAAGCCGACCGCCTGTGATGAGGCGACCACCGGCAGTTCGGTCAGATCGAGGAAGTAGACCGAGCGGGCCGCCAGGTAGACGCCGACCCCCATCAGGCACCAGAGCACTACGTAGCAGGCGTAGATCGCGAGGACGCCCCCGAATGAGAGCAGCTTCGGCAGCGAGTCGCGGCCGAGCGCGTTCAGCAGGCGGCTCGAGACCGGTCCGAAGACCCGCGGATGGAGCAGGCCGACCATCAGCGGGATGATCAGCAGTGGCAGCCAGCGGACCGGCTTGCCCTCCAGGTCCGGGTGGGCGATCAGGAAGTAGGTCGCAACGGTCAGCGCTCCGGCGATCGAGACGGCCTGCTCGTACACGAGCCCGGCCGAGGTGACCCGGCGGGACACGCCGGCCCTTTCCGCCATCAGGACCCGGGCGAGGAGGAACAGCACCGTGCCGGGGATGTAGCGGACCAGCAGGGGCTGGGCCCAGATCTTCTGGACCTCCGCCGGGGGGACCGGGCTGTGCATGAATCTCAGGATCAGGCCCCAGACCGAGGCGCTGCCGACGTAGAAGAACGACATCGCGACCATCGCCGGCAGCAGCCAGACCAGGTTGAAGGCGACCCCCTTTTCCTGGAGCTCGGACCACTGGGTGACTACGGTCAGCACCAGGAAGCCGAATATCAGGAAAGCGAAAGCGCCCTGCAGGATGAACTTGGTCGAGCGCTTTTTCGGGGCCCGGCGGCCGACCGTCGAGCCCAGGTGCCCGATGCGGTGGAGCAGGCTGGGACTGTCGTCGGGGATTTCGGTCGGTTCCTGGTCCATGGGGGAGGTCATAGTGTCAGAGAGCAATGAAGCCGGGCATGACTGAATTCGAACTGATCGACCTGCTCCGGCAGCGGGCCCCCGGGTCGGAGCGGTTGCGGACCGGGATCGGCGACGACGCCGCGATCTCGGTTCCCGGGGGCGCGACCGCTACTACCGTCGACGCGGTGGTCGACGGAGTCCATTTCCGCTCGCAGACCAGCACTCCCGAGCAGATCGCCCAGAAGGCGATCGCGACCGCGCTGTCGGACCTGGCCGCGATGGCGGCCCAACCGGGCGAGATCTATGTTTCGGCCGGCCTCGTCAGGGGAAGCGACGACGAGTTCCTCGAGCGGCTGGTCCGTGGCTTGGCGAGGTCGGCCGATCGCTACGGCGCCGCGCTGGCCGGCGGCGACACGGTTGCCTCACCGGTCCTCTTCCTCAGCATCACGGCGGTCGGCCACGCTCCGGCGGAGCGGGATTTCGTGAGCCGGTCCGGCGCCGGACCGGGCGAGCCGGTCGCCGTAACCGGCCGGATCGGTGGGGCCCGGGCCGGTCTCTGGCTGCTCGAACACGGTGAGCGCCGGCCGGCCGGGATCGACCAAACGGCTTGGCGGGAGTTGGCCGACCGTCAGCTCGCGCCGGAGCCGCAGGTGGAGGCCGGGGCGGCTCTCGGAAGAGCCGGCGCCTCGGCGATGATCGACGTCAGCGACGGTCTGGTCGCCGATCTCGGCCACCTCGCCCGGGCGTCCGGGGTCGGGATCGAGATCGAAGCGTCCAGGCTGCCGCTCGCGGCCGGCGTCGGCCCGGTCGCCGACGCCGCCGGGATCGACCCGGTCGTGTTCGCGCTTGGCAGCGGCGAGGAATACGAACTGGCCGCGGCGTTGCCGGAGCCGTCGCTGGAAGGGGCCGCCGCCGCGGTCGGGGAGTGCGGGTCCGGTCTCACCGTGATCGGGCGGACCGCGTCCGGACCGGCCGTGGTCGAGGTCAGCCGGGACGGCCGCCCGCTCCCGCCGGTCCCGGGCCACGACCACCTCGCCTGACCACGGGACCGGCGGACGCCATGCCGTAACCTGATTTCTCCCATGCCGAACCACGATCCGAGCCTTCCGCCTCGCTGCGGCGCGCCCCCGGGCGGCAGCTCCGTCGAGTCCACGGCCGGCAGGTCGTCGCTGATCCCGGCACCGCTTCGCCGGGGACGGTTCTGCTGGTCGCCGGTGCTGATGCTGGTCGTCGTCGCGGTCCTGACGATCGCCGGGTGCGGCTCCGATTCCGGCTCGGATTCAGGCGCCGGCGAACGGCCTCCGGCCAAGGCCGCCGAACCGGTGATCCTCAGCTCGGACGGCACCACGTTCAACCCGGCCCGGATCTACAAGGAGGCCGTGCCCGGGGTGGTTTCGGTGCGCTCCATCTTCAACGGCCGATCGGCCGGCCCGTTCGGACCGCAGGCCGCCGGTGGTTCCGGGTTCGTGCTCAACGACGGCGGCGAGATCGTTACCAACGCCCACGTCATCTCCAACGGCGACGGCGACGACCGGGTCGCCGCTTCGCAGGTCTACGTCGAGTTCGACGACGGCAACGTGCTCCCGGCCGAGGTGGTCGGGTTCGACCCGTTTGCCGATGTCGGGCTGCTGCAGGTCGACCCGGCCGAAGCCGATCTGGTCCCGGTCGGGCTGGCCGACAGCGACAAGGTGGTGGTCGGCCAGCCGATCGCGGTGATCGGCAGTCCGTTCGGCCAGAACCAGTCGCTCTCGACCGGGGTGGTCTCCCAGACCGGCCGTTCGGTGATGTCACTGACCGACTTTCAGATCGAAGGTGCGATCCAGACCGACGCCTCGATCAACCCCGGCAACTCGGGCGGTCCGCTGCTGAACACCGATGGCCAGGTCATCGGTGTCAACTCCCAGATCGCCACCGGCGGCAACGGCAGCGGCAACGTCGGCATCGGCTTCGCTATCCCGTCTTCCACGGTCAAGGACGTGGTCGGCCAGATCAAGGACGACGGCACGGTCGAGCATGCCTATCTCGGGGTCAGCGGCGCGACCGTGACCCCGGAGATCGGTGATGCGCTGAACCTGGGAGTCGAAAGCGGCGTCCTGGTCCAGGAGGTGACCGCCGACGGCCCGGCCGACGATGCCGGCATCAAGGGCGGCGACACGCCGGTCACGGTCGGCTCGCAGCAGGTGATGGCCGGCGGCGACGTGATCACCGCGATCAACGGCGACGAGATCAGCTCGATGGACGAGGTGATCACCCTGATCAACGAGGCCGAAGTCGGCGACGTGATCGAGGTCACCACCGACCGCGGCGGCGAGACGAACGAGTTCGAGGTCAAGCTCGGCCTGCGGCCCGACAACGCGGACGGCTCCGGCAGCAGCGAGGCCCCGCCCCAGGATTCGCAGCAGCTCCCGCCCGGCTTCGGTCAGTAAGGAGGGTCGGCCCGGCCGGCGGGTCCCGGCGGCCGGCGGGTCGCCTGATCCGGTCCCCGGGTCGCGCTTGAAATACCCTTGACCGGCGATGAAGGTCAAGATCTGCGGCATAACCAATCTCGAGGACGCCGAGGAGGCGGTGCGGCTCGGCGCCTGGGCGATCGGCCTGGTCCACTACAGGTCCAGCCCGCGCTCGGTCAGGGCCGCCGACGCGGCCGCGATCGGCGCGGCTTTCCGCCGGGACTGTGAGATCGTCGGGGTATTCGTCAACCCGACCCTGGACCGGGTCGTGAACGCGGTCGAGAACGCCCGGCTCAGCATGGTCCAGCTGAGTGGTGAGGAAGGGGCTTCATTCTGCAGCGAGGTCGCCCGCCGGACCGGGGTCAAGGTGATCAAGGCGATCCACGTGTCCAGTGCCGCCGACATCCACCAGGCGGAGAGCTACAGGACCGACTTCCACCTGTTCGACGCGGCGGCTACTTCGGCCGGGGGGACCCGGCTCGCTCGCGGTGGCACGGGCCGCACTTTCGACTGGGAACTGCTGGCCGGTCACCATTCCGGGATACCGACCATCCTCGCCGGTGGCCTGACTCCTGCCAACGTGACCGAGGCGATCCGCATCACCCGGCCGGACGCGGTCGACGTGGCCAGCGGGGTCGAGTCCTCGCCGGGTCTCAAAGACCATTTCGAGATGGCCCGGTTCTTCGAGGCCGCCCACTACACGCCTTTCGTCGCATGTGGCAGCGAACGCCCCCGTCGACGCCCGGTCTGTCCGCCCCACCGTTCGACGTTGACCGGGCCGGGGTGTCCGGCCGTTTCGGCCCATACGGGGGCCGCTACGTGCCCGAAACCCTGGTCCCCGCGCTCGACCAGCTCGACCACGCCTGGTCCGAAGCGCGTTCCGACCCGGTCTTCGCCGAACAGCTGGATCATCTCCGCCGCGACTTCATCGGCCGGCCGACCCCGCTCTACCGGGCCGGCCGCCTCAGCGAACGGGTCGGGCACCGGGTCTACCTCAAGCGCGAGGACCTGGCCCACACCGGGGCCCACAAGATCAACAACGCGATCGGGCAGGCGCTGCTCGCTATGCGTATGGGCAAGCCGAGGGTGATCGCCGAGACCGGCGCCGGCCAGCACGGGGTGGCGACCGCCACGGCCTGCGCGCTGCTCGACCTCGAATGCGTGGTCTACATGGGCAGCGAAGACATCCGCCGCCAGAAGCCGAACGTCGAACGGATGGGTCTGCTGGGCGCCGAAGTGGTCCCGGTCGAGGCCGGGGCCCGCACCCTGAAAGAGGCGGTGAGTGCCGCGATCCGGGACTGGGTGGCCAACGTCGCCGACACGCACTACGTGATCGGGTCGGTGGTCGGGCCTGCGCCGTTCCCGGCGCTGGTCCGCGACCTGCAGCGGGTGATCGGCGACGAGGCGAGGGCCCAGGCGCTCGAGCTGGAGGACTCGCTTCCCGACCGGGTGATCGCCTGTGTCGGCGGCGGTTCCAACGCGATCGGCACGTTCACCGCGTTCATCCCGGACGAGTCGGTCGAGCTGATCGGGGTCGAGGCGGCCGGCGAGGGTGTCGAGACCGACCGCCACGGAGCTTCGCTCAGTGCCGGGCGGACCTCGGTGCTGCATGGCTCACTTTCGGCGGTTATCGCCGACCGCGAGGGCCAGATCCTGGAAGCCCATTCGGTCTCGGCCGGCCTCGACTATCCCGGGGTCGGTCCCGAACATGCCTGGTTGCGCGACACCGGCCGAGCCCGCTACCCGTCGGTGACCGATGCCGAAGCGGTCACCGCCTTTCACGAGCTGTCGAGACTGGAGGGGATCATCCCGGCGCTCGAGTCGTCGCACGCGATCGCCTGGCTGCTGGCCGAGGGAAGTACCGGCCGGGCCGGCTATGACCTGATCTGCCTGTCCGGACGCGGCGACAAGGACCTGGCCGAGGTGCTGGAAATGGACGACGGAGCTTGAGCGCCGAGCGGCCGGCGGCAGCCGGGCCCGGGGCCGGGGGCGCACCCGCGCCCGCCGGAACCGGCGTCGCGGGAGCGGCCCGGATCGCGGCCGCCTTCGCCACCGCCCGGGGCGAGGAGCGGGCCGCATTGATGCCGTACATGATGGGCGGTTTCCCCGATCCCGAGGGCTCGCTCAGGGTGGCGGCCGCTTACGCCGACGCCGGTGCCGACCTGATCGAGCTGGGCGTTCCGTTCTCCGACCCACTGGCCGACGGGCCGGTGATCCACGCGGCCGCCACCGCCGCGCTGGACGCGGGGACCGACATCGGGTCGGTGCTCGAGGTCTGCCGTTCGGTCTCCGATCGTGTTCCGGTCGTGCTGATGGCCTACACGAACATGGTCCTGGGCGGGTCCGGCCCGGAGGATTTCGGCCGTCGGGCGTCCGAGGCCGGGGCGGCCGGGGTGATCGTCCCGGACCTTCCTTTCGGGGAGGACGAGTCGTTACGGCAGGCGCTCACCGACTGCGGGCTGGCGGTCGTCCCTCTGATCGCGCCGACCACCCTGGGGGAGCGCCGGGCCGAGATCTGCGAGGTCGCCTCCGGCTTCGTCTACGTCGTATCGACGGTCGGCACCACCGGCGAGCGAGGCGAACTGCCACCCGATCTCAGGGAGCTGGTCGACGATGTACGCAGCCGGGCGGACGTGCCGGTCGCGGTCGGCTTCGGGATCGCTACCCCGGGACAGGCGTCGGAGGTCGGTCAGAGTGCCGACGGCGTGATCATCGGCTCCCGGCTGGTCCGGATGATCGCCGATGCCGACGACCTGTCCGCCGGCCTCGAAGCGGTGGCCGGTTTCCTCGCCGAATCGGCCGCCGCGATGGCGGGGGATGGATCCCGTCCCGTTCGCTAGGATTGCCGCGATGCTTATCCCGGTCTCACTGTTTCTCGCCCTGGCACTCGCTGTCTTCTCCTATTCGCAGGGTCAGGGCGGCCCGGTCGCCGGTCTGGTGTTCTTCGGCGTGCTGTTCGTCGGGGCGCTGATTCACGTCTCGCAGCCGCTGATCGAGAAGTCCAAGCCGATGCTGCCGGGCAAGTCCCGGCGCTAGCGGGCCCGTGCGACTCGGAGTGCTGACCGGCGGGGGCGACTGTCCCGGCCTGAACGCCGTGATCCGTGCCGTGGTGCGACGCGGGGTATCGGAGTTCTCGAACGAATTCGTCGGCTATCGCGACGGCTGGAGGGGACCGCTGGAAGGCAACTCGATCCCGCTCGGAGTCGAGGCGGTGAGGGGCATCCTGCCCAGGGGTGGCACGATCCTGGGCTCATCCCGGACCAACCCGGTCAACGAGCAGGACGGGATCGAGCGGATCAGCGAGAACCTCAGCCGGGACGGGGTCGATGGCCTGATCGCGATTGGCGGAGAGGACACCCTCGGCGTCGCAAAGGCGCTGAACGAGGCCGGCATCAAGGTGATCGGAGTTCCCAAGACGATCGACAACGACCTCGGGGCGACCGACTACACATTCGGTTTCGATACCGCGGTGAACATCGCGATGGAGGCGATCGACCGGCTCCATACGACCGCGGAGAGCCATCAGCGGGTCCTGATCGTCGAGGTGATGGGCCGCCACGCCGGCTGGATCGCTTTTCACTCGGGCCTGGCCGGTGGCGCCAACGTGATCCTCATCCCCGAGCAGGATTTCGATCTCGACAGGGTCTGCGCCTACATCGAAAAGCGGTTCGAAGACCAGTATGCGCCGATCGTCGTGGTCGCCGAGGGCGCCAAGCCGATCGGGGGATTTCCGGACAGCGGTGACGAGGCCACCGATGCGTTCGGCCACGCGCGGCTGGGCGGGGTCGCCCACTGGCTCGAGGGCGAGATCGAATCGCGCACCGGCAAGGAGGCCCGGGCCACGGTGCTCGGACACGTTCAGCGCGGCGGCACGCCGACCGCGTTCGACCGGGTCCTGGCCACCCGGTTCGGGCTTCACGCGATCGGGGCCGCCAACCAGGGCCGGTGGGGCAAGATGGCCGCGTTGCGTTCGACCTCGATCGAGCTGGTCGACCTGTCGGAGGCGGTTGAGGAGCTGAAGACCGTCCCGCCCGAGCTCTACCGGGAGGCCGAAGTCTTCTTCGGCTGACCGGTCCCGACCGGCGCGATCACGGCCTGCCGCGGCAAACGAGCCCGGCCCGATCCCCGCTAACGGAACAGGTTGGCCAGGGCCCCGGCCAGATCCGGCAGCTTGAACTCGTACCCGCCGTCGGTCGCCCGCCGGGGGTATACCCGCTGGCCTTCGCGCAGCACGTGCCCGAACTCCGAGCCCCGGGCGATGTCGAGCGCGAAGCCCGGGATCGGCACGATCGCGGGACGGCCGAGCGATTTTGCGAGCAGCTTGACGAACTCCTTGTTGGTGACCGGGTTCGGTGAGGTCGCGTTGATCGGGCCCTCGGCCGATCCGTTGTCCAGCGCCCAGAGCAGAATCCCGATCTCGTCGTTGCGGTGAATCCACGACATGTACTGGTTGCCGCTGGCGATCCGGCCCCCGAGGCCCATCCTGAACGGGGTCAGCAGCTCGGCCAGCAGGCCGCCTCTCGGATCGAGCACGTGGCCGCTGCGGATCGTCGCGACCCGCATCCGGTCGGAGGCGGCGTTGGCAGCCGCCTCCCACTCGACCACGACATGGGCCAGGAAGTCATCCCCCGGCTCGGCGTCCTCGTACAGCAGTTCGTCGCCGCGGTCGCCGTAATAGCCGATCGCCGAGGCCGAGATCAGGGTCGATGGGGGCTTGCTCAGCGTGGCCATCGCATCGACCAGGTTGGTGGTCGCCCTGACCCGGCTTTTCTCGATCCTTTCCTTGGTCGAGTCGTTCCAGCGCTTGTTGATCGGCTCGCCGGCCAGGTTGAATACCGCTTCGACCCCGTCGAACGCCTTTTCGGGTGGACGCTCCCGGGTCGGTTCCCATCCGTGCCATTCGACTCTCGGCTGGTTTTGCGAGGCCTGATCGGGATTGCGGCTGAGGCCGATCACCTCGTCGCCACGGTCGATCAGGGCGTTGCACAGGGCTCCGCCGATCATGCCTGACGCTCCGGTTACCAGTACCCGCCGATTTCTGACTTCGGCGGTTTCCTTCGCTACCATGGTTGTCAGTCTAAAGAGAGCAGACTGCGGCTGTACCGCCGCCGGCGCTGAGCAGGCGCCAAGGGAACGCCAGGAAGGCGATCGAGAAAACAACTGAAAAGGGAGAAGCAATCCGGCTTCGCTGCGGCGATTCCGGCAGTCAGATGATGAACCCGCTATTCGTTGCCCGCAGCACGCGAGCAGGTCGGCCGTTGCGCCTGCCGGCAGTCTCGGCGCTCGCGCTCGTCTCGCTGGCCTTCTGGCTCGGCCTCGGCGCCCCGGCTGCCGAAGCCGCGCCCAAGATGTGCTTCGGCAAGAAGATCAACCGGGTGATCAAGGGAAAGAACAAGAAGGTGCGGGTCAAGTTCAAGGACGTCACCTGGATCGCCGGCGACCGGATCACGGTGATCGGCAAGCCCTACAGCCATATCTGTGCCGACCGGGGCCGGCAGTTCGTCTTTCCCGGCAAGGGCAGGTCGTTTACCGACACGGGACGTGACAACGACCGGATCGAGCTCCATCCTTCGAGCAATTTGAACGTGGTCCGGGCCGGACTCGGAAATGACGTGATCAAGGGCTCGAACGGAAACGACATCCTGTACGGCGGTCCCAAATCGGCGCCGCCCGGTGCCCCCGACCGTGACGTCGTCAACGGGCTGCGCGGCAACGACCGGATCTACGACTATGCGGGCGAGGCCAACCGTCTATACGGCACCACAGGAGTGGACAACATCTACTCGCTCGGCAGCGCCGTCTCGTCGCTCTACGGTGGCAACGGCAGTGACTTCCTCCACTCGAACGGGGGCCGGGCGGAGTCCGGCCGGATCGAGCAGCTGTTCGGGGAACGGGGCAACGACCGGCTGAACGCAGACCAGTCGCCGAGCTATGGCCCGGCGTTCCTGGACGGGGGGTCCGGAGACGACTGGGCCAACGGCACCAGCTTCGACGACACCATCGTCTTCCACTCGGGCATCACCAAGACCGCGGCCAAGGGCGGTGATGACCTGATCATCGCGACGTCTCGCGGCCAGGGCAAGGTGGACGGCGGGCCGGGCACCGACACGATGTCGTTCGCGATCCATACCCCGGAGGGCCACAGCAGGAACGGCGATGGGGTCACCGTCGACCTCGGGTCGGGCGAGAGCCAGGGGATCCACAAATACAAGCTGGACGGGATCGAGAACGTGAGCGGCTCTTCGTTCGACGACTACATCGAGGGCAAGCGCGGCGAGACCAATCTGCTGAGCGGCGGACTCGGTGACGACGTGCTGGTCGGCGACTATCGCGACGGGGACCGGGCCGACGGCGGGCTCGGATACGACTCATGTGAAGGGTTCCGCCTGGTCGAGGGTTGCAGCCAGAAAAGCCCCGGCTACCAGGGCGAGAACCGGGTGCTGGTCGACATCAACGAAAGCGGCGTCCTCACCGTGATGGGCACCCGGGGCGGCGACGACATCTCGATCGGCTACGACCGCGCGATCGGTGGGTACAGGGTCGACGGCGGCGACAACCCGGTCGCGGCCGGTCTCTGCGACGGACTGAGCGGTGGAGGCCGGACGGTCACCTGTCCGGCCGGCTTCTTCAACCTCAACGGGATCCTGGTCTACGGCGACGACGGCGGTGATCGGGTCAAGATCGAGAACTCCGTGCCGGCCTACGTCAGCACCACGATCAACGGCGGGAAGGGAAAGAACACCCTGATCGGAGGAAAGACGAAGGATGTCCTGTCGACCGAGCCGGGCAGCAGCGGCAGCCGCCTGGTCGGAAACGCCAACCTCGACCAGATCTTCCTGGTCGACGGCGCCAAGGTGATGGGCGGTGCCGACTCCGACGTGATCCACGCCCAGAATCCCTGTCACGGCGGTGAGGCGATCGGCGGCACGGGAGCCGACAACGTCGTCTTCAACGGGGCCCCACGGGGCGTCTACGCGGACCTGGGCAGGGGCTGGGCCCGCTGGGTGCACGGCAAGTGCAGGCAGCCGCTGAAGCTGGGCAACGACATCGACAACCTCGAGGGTACGAGGAACAACGACCACCTCGTGCTGGGCCCCAAGAAGAAGGCCCAGGACCGCAAACGCAGCCTGTTGGGCCGGTACGGCAATGACATCCTCGATTCGCGGAACGGCTACCCGGACACGGTCACGACCGGTGCCGGCGGCCGCGGGAACAAGGTGATCAGCGACCGCAAGGACAAGGTCCAGTGGGGTTGGGGCCAGGCCAAGTTCTGAGCCGGGCCGGCCGACCGGGCAGGCCGGCGAACGATCATCCGCTCAGGTGCCGAATCCGCCGAACGCGCCCGTCTCTACCGTGAACCGCGCGTCCCCGGACCGCTTGGCCTCACGGATCACCGCCTCGGCCACCCGCGGGGCGACGTCGCGGTCGAAGACCGACGGGATGATGTAGTCCTCGCTGAGGTCCTCGTCGCTGACCACCGAGGCGATCCCGCGGGCCGCGGCCATCTTCATCTCCTCCGAGATCTGGGGTGCGCCGGCATCCAGGGCGCCGCGGAAGATCCCCGGGAAACAGAGCACGTTGTTGATCTGGTTGGGATAGTCCGAACGGCCGGTGGCCATGATCCGCACGTACGGATCGGCCTCCTCGGGCATGACCTCGGGGTTGGGGTTGGCCATGGCGAATACGATCGCGTCGCGGTTCATCTTGTCCAGCGACGTCGCCTCGATCACGCCCGGGCCCGACAGCCCGACGAACAGGTCCATGCCTTCGATGACTTCGTCCGGGGGCCCGAGCAAGTTGTCCGGGTTCGAGTTTTCGGCGAACCAGCGCTTGATCCCGGTCATCTCACCCGACTCGTAGTCGGGCCGCGTGGTGGACAGCGCGCCGGACCGGTCGCAGCCGACCACGTGGGTCAATCCGGCGGCCAGCATCATCTTGGTAACCGCGACCCCGGCAGCGCCGAGCCCGACCATCAGCACCCGCAGGTCTTCGATCGGCTTGCCGATGATCTTCAGGGCGTTGAACAGGGCCGCCATCGTGACCACCGCCGTCCCGTGCTGGTCGTCGTGGAAGACCGGGATGTCGATCAGCTCCTTGAGCCGGTCTTCGATCTCGAAGCAGCGCGGGGCCGAGATGTCCTCGAGGTTGATCCCGCCGAACCCCGGCGCCATCAGCTCGACCGTGCGCACGATCTCGTCGGGGTCGGTGGTCGAGAGGCAGATCGGAAAGGCGTCCACGTCCGCGAACTCCTTGAACAGCATGCACTTGCCTTCCATCACCGGCATCGCCGCCTCCGGCCCGATGTCGCCGAGACCGAGCACGGCGGTGCCGTCGGAGACGACCGCGACCGTGTTCTTCTTGATCGTGTACTCGAAGGCCAGCGAGCGGTCCTGGTTGATCGAAGTGCAGACCCGGGCGACGCCCGGGGTATAGGCCATCGAGAGGTCGTCACGGGTCTTCAGCGGGTACTTGTTCTCGACCGAGACCTTGCCGCCGCGATGCATCTGCATGGTCCGGTCGGTGTACTCCATGACCCTGGCCCCGCGGATCGAGCCGAGGCCCCGGAGAATCTTCTCCCAGTGCTCCTGGTCGATCGCGTCGATCGTGAACTCGCGGACCCGCTTGCCTTCGGCCCCGGCGCCCGGGATCAGGTCGACGCCGACCAGCTGGCCGCCGGCGCCGGCGACCGCCGCGGTCAACTTGCCGAGCGGCTCCTGCCGGGCATCGAGCTCGACCCGGACCGTCACGCTGTACTGGGCACTCACAGGGGGCATCGGCCAACTATATGAGGCGCGCGCCGGCGCAGTCGGCCCCGCCTCGAACCGCGGCGCCGGACGGTCGGCCTTTTGTCGGACCTGTCTTACCCGGGACATTCCGCGAAGGTGGTCCAGATTGACCACCGTGTAAGGGGGTCAATCTGGACCACCGTCAGGTCCGGCACTTCGGGTTCCGACCCGGCGCTCACCTGACGATGCGGAACTTGGCCGAGACCGCGTCCGAAACGACAGTCCGTCGGCCGACCATTGCCAGTCGGGAGAATATGATCGCCCGGTGAGCGATCCCGGCGATACGCCCGAGCTTTTCCTGATCGACGGCAACAGCCTCGCCTACCGGGCCTTTTTCGCCCTTCCGGACTCGATGGCAACCGCCGACGGCAGGCCGACCAACGCGGTTTTCGGGCTGGCCTCGATGCTGGTCAAACTGATCTCGGAATACCGGCCGACCCAGATCGTGGTCGCCTGGGACGCCGGCATGTCGGGTCGCGAGACCGTCTACCCGGAATACAAATCGCACCGCCCGCCCAAGCCCGACCTGCTGCGAGAGCAGTGGCCCCACCTGATCGAGCTGGTCGAGGCGTTCGGCTATTCCAACGTGAAGGTCGACGGTTTCGAGGCCGACGACGTGATTGCCTCGCTGGTCGCCGCGGCCCGCGAACGCGGGATCGGCACGGTGGTGGTCACCGGCGACCGTGACGCCTACCAGCTGGTCGGCGACGGGGTCAGGGTGATGAGCACCTCTAAGGGGATCACCGAGACCAGGATGTACGACTCCGAGGCGGTCAAGGAGCGCTACGGCGTCTATCCCGATCGGGTCACCGACCTGATGGGCCTGCGCGGAGACACATCGGACAACATCCCGGGAGTACCCGGGATCGGCGAGAAGACGGCCGCCGCCCTGCTCGAACAGTTCGGGTCGCTCGAGGAGATCCTGGCCAACGTCGATCAGGTCTCCGGCAAGAAGCGCAAGGAGAACCTGACCGAGCACGCCGAAGACGCCCGCATCTCGAAGGCCCTGGCCACGATGGACTATGGGATCGAGACCGGAGTCGACCTGGAAGCGCTGATGGCGGCCCGGCCGGACCGGGCGAACCTGCGCGAGTTCATGTACGAGTTCGAGCTCAAGTCCGCGCTGGCCCGGCTCGAGGAGGCACTCGGCGATTCCGAACGGATTCCCGGCGAGGCCGAACCGGAGCCGGGGCCGACCGAGGTCGTGCTGACCGAAGGCGGGGTCGACGCGCTGGGAGACGGCCCGATCGCGGTCGAGATGTACGGCGGCTGGGCGGCGACCGACGGGGAGAAAGTGGTCGGCGGCAGGTCCGGTGCCGAAGGTTTCGCCGAGCGGATAGCCGGCCGCCCGCTGATCGCGCACGACATCAAGGCGATCGGCGGCCGCAACGGGCTGCTGGCCGGCCTCGAAGCGACCGAGGCCGGGCCGTCGATCCACCACGACACGATGGTTGCCGCCTATCTGCTGGAGCCGACCAGGCGCAGCTACTCACTCGACGACCTGGCCGTGGCTGCCGGGTTGGCGCCTTCCGGCCTGGATGACGAGGACGGTCAGATGTCGCTGGTCACCGAAGCCGAAGAAGAGGAGGAGTCGATCGCTCCCGAGATCGCGGCCACCGTCTGGAACCTGGCCGGGATCCAGCGGCCGCGACTGGAGGAGAACGGACTGCTCCCGCTGTTCGAGGAGGTCGAGCAGCCGTTGATCCGGGTCCTGGCCGCGATGGAGCGGATCGGCCTCAAGCTCGATCCGGACAAGGTCGAGGAGATGAAGGCCGGGATGTCGGAGTTGATCTCGGGGCTCGAATCGAAGATCCACGAGCTGGCCGGCAGGGAGTTCACGATCGGCTCGCCGCAACAGGTCGGGCAGGTGCTGTTCGAGGACCTCGGGCTGACCAGGAAGCGGCGCGGCAAGACCGGATACTCGACTGACGCCCGGGTGCTCGCCCAGATCCGCGACGAACACGAGATCGTGCCGTTGATCGAGCAGTTCCGCGAGCTGACCAAGCTGAAGAACACGTATCTGGACCCGCTGCCGAAGGAGATCGACCCCGAGACGGGCCGGGTCCACACGACATTCATCCAGGTCGCCGCGCCGACCGGGCGCCTGTCCAGCATCCAGCCCAATCTCCAGAGCATCCCGATCCGCACAGACGTGGGACGGCCGCTCCGCGGTTGCTTCGTCGCCGAACCGGGCAATCTGCTGGTCTCGGCCGACTACAGCCAGGTCGAGCTCAGGGTGCTGGCCCACATGGCCGACGAACCGGTGCTCAAAGGCTTTTTCGAGGCCGGGGAGGACGTCCACAGCGCGACCGCGGCCCAGGTCTTCGGGATCGACCCGGCCGAGGTGGACGAGGCCCAGCGCTCGAAGGCGAAAATGGTCAACTTCGGAATCGTCTACGGCCTGACCGGTTTCGGCCTGGCCGACCGGTTGAACATCCCCCGGGCCGAGGGCGATGAGTTCGTCAGGCGCTACCTGGAGCGCTTCCCGGCGGTCAATGCCTTCCGCGACCGGGTGGTCGAGCAGGCGATCGCCGACGGTTATGTCACCACCCTGCTCGGCCGGCGGCGGCCGCTGCCCGAGCTGAGCTCGAGCCAGGCAAACACGAAGAGGCAGGGCGAGAGGCTGGCGATCAACACGGTGATCCAGGGGACCGCGGCCGACATCATCAAGATCGCGATGATCCGCTGCCACGAGGCGCTTCCCGAGGCCGGGCTGTCGTCGCGGCTGGTCCTCCAGATCCACGATGAGCTGCTTTTCGAGGGGCCCGAGAGCGAGGCCGAGCGGGTGATCGAGCTGGCCCGGCGGGAGATGTGCGCTGCCTACCGGCTGGAGCCGCCGCTCGAGGTGGATGCCGGAGCCGGTCCCGACTGGCTCTCGGCCAAGTAACCGTGGCCGCGGGTAGGGCCCGCCCCGGGGGGAGCCGATGAGCTATTGGCTGGCGGTCGCCGCGATGGCGGCGGTCGGCATGCAGCTTTCGCTCCAGGCGCCGGTCAACAGCCGCCTCGGCAGGACGCTCGGGGGGCTGGCGGCCAGTCTGGTCAGCATCCTGGTCGGAGCGCTGATCCTGCTCGCCCTCTGCCTGGTGACCGGCGAAATAGCTGGTTTGGCCGAGATCCCCTCGGCTCCGGCATGGGCATTGACCGGAGGCCTGTTCGGCGCCTTCTTCGTCGCCGGCTCGACCCTGACTGTGGCCCGGCTGGGAGCGGGTACGATCGCCGCCGCGATCATTACCGGTCAGCTGAGCTCGTCGCTGGTGATCGACGGACTCGGCTGGTTCGGGCTGGACCGATCTCCGGTCACGGTGGGACGTATCGCCGGGGTCCTGCTGATCATCACCGGCACGTTCCTGGTGATCCGGCTGCGGCCGGGCGCCGGGGGTCATCCCGAGGCCGGCCGACGGCGGGTCGCGCTGGTTGCGGTCATGGTCGTGTCCGGCGCGCTGATCGGAGCGCAACCGCCGGTCAATGGCGAGCTCGGCGAGGCGACCGGCGGACTGGCCGCCGCGCTGGTCAATTTCCTCGTCGCCTCGGCCACGGTCGGTCTGCTGGTCGTCGTCCTGGGCCAGGGATCGAGGCTGCCCCGGGTCCGTTCGGTGCCCCGGCGCTACCTCTGGGGCGGCCCGATCGGCGTGGTCACGGTAGTCGCCTCGCTGCTTCTGGTCGGCACGATCGGAGCGACCGTGCTTGCCGCCGCGGTGGTGACCGGGCAGCTGCTGGGCGGGATCGCGCTCGACCGTTTCGGGGTGCTGGGCCTGAGCCGGCGTCCACTGACCCGGTCGCGACTGGCCGGAGTCGCACTGCTGTTGATCGGCACCGTCCTCACGACCGTGTAGCCGGATCCGGCGCGGTACAAGTGAACATCTACACAACCGTATAGTTGTGCTATGCTTTTGGCATGTCCGATTACGCGTCCGATATCGCACCGGTTCCGCATCCGCTCCCGGAACCGCTGGCCGAGATGATCGCCCAGCGGTTCCGGATCCTTTCCGAGCCGATGCGGATCAAGCTGCTGGACAGGCTCCGTGACGGAGAAGCGTCCGTCCAGGAGCTCCAGGAGGCGGTCGGCGCGTCCCAGCAGAACGTGTCCAAGCACCTCGGCCTTCTGTATACGGCCGGCATGGTGAGCCGGACCAAGCGCGGGAATCGCTCGCTGTACGCGATCGCCGACGAAGGGGTCTTCCTTCTGTGCGATCACGTCTGCGGTGGCCTGCGCCGGGAGGCCGGTGAACTCGAATCAATCCTGAACGGAGAAACGAACTGATGAATGAATCGCGTCCCTCAAACGAACGTAGGTCCGCAGGCGCCTGGCCGCTCGAGCGAGCGCTGTTCGCCATGGCCGGAACGGTCACGCTGCTCAGCGTCGCCCTGGCCGTGCTGGTCTCGCCCTGGTTCCTCCTGCTGACCGCGTTTGCCGGCATCAACCAGTGGCTCTACGTGCTGGTCGGAGCCTGCCCGGCGTCGCTGATCATGACCCGTATGTTCGGGCTGAAATCGACCGTATACCCGAAGCAGACCACATCCAGCGGGGCAAGCCGATGAATCAGGCCGGGGGACAGAACTACGGCCCGCTCGGAAGGCTCGGGCGCTGGACCGCGTCGCACTTCCGCGTCGTAGCGGGCGCCTGGGTGCTGATCGCCATCGTCTTCGGGGTCTTCGCCCCGGGCGTCGAGAAGGCGCTTTCCGGGGCCGGCTGGGAGTCGACCGGTTCCGAGTCGGTCCTGACCCGGGACGAGATCGACAGGAACTTCCAGGGGCTGGGCAGCTACGGCCTGATGGTCGTGGTCAGCTCGGCGTCGCTGAGCGCCGACGATGCCGCATTCCAGCAAACGGTCGCCGATGTCGAAGAGACTTTGAAAGAAGAACCGGCGGTAACCACCGTGGTGCCGCCGCGACCGGGTATGACGATCGCTCCGGACAACAAGACGGTGATCGTCCAGGCCGGTGCCGGCGAGGACCCCAACGAGATGGTCCGGGTCGCCGACGACATCAAGGAGCCGATCTCCGAGCTCGGTGGCGAAAGCGTGGACGTCGCCCTGACCGGTGCCCCCGGAATGTGGTCCGACTTCAACGAGGCCAACAAGTCGGCGATGCTCAAGTCCGAGCTGATCTCCTGGCCGGTCACGCTCGCCATCCTGCTGCTGGCCTTCGGCTCCCTGGTCGCCGCCGGGTTGCCGCTGATGCTGACCATCCTCGGCCTGGTGGCCGCCGCCGGGTCGCTCTACTTCGGCACCCAGTTCCTCGACATCTCGATCTGGGCGATGAACTTCGCGCTGATGTTCGCGCTGGCCCTCGGGATCGACTACGCGCTGTTCATTGTGATGCGATTCCGCGGTGCCTTCTTCGGCGAGGGCATGTCGGCCGAAGACGCCACCGCGACCACCATGGACACGGCCGGCAAGGCGGTGCTTTTCAGCGGCCTGACGGTTCTGATCTCGCTCAGCGCGGTGATGCTGGTCCCCAGCCCTGCCTTCCGGTCGATGAGCCTCGGGATCATGCTCTCGGTGATCTTCGTGCTGGCCGCAACGCTGACCCTGCTGCCGGCGGTCCTGGCGAAACTGGGGCCGCGGCTGGACAACGTCTCGCTGCCTTGGGTCCATTCCGGCGAGCACCGCTCCCCCCGGTTCGCAGCCTGGGGCGAGCGCCTCTGGCGACGGCCGCTGCCGTATGCGGCGTTCGCGCTGGTCGCGCTGGTCATCCTGATCGTGCCGGTGTTCTCGCTCGACACGGGCATGCCATCGATAAAGGTGGTCCCCGAGTCGGACGGCTCAAGACAGGGCTACAACCAGGTGCAGGCCGCGTTCGGCGATGGTGCGACCGGACCACTGCAGATAGTCGCGCCCCGGCAGGATGCGGCGGCCACGGCCGACCAGCTCGGCGCCGATCAGCAGATCGCCCAGGTGACCCCGCCGATGCCGGGGGGAGATGACCTCGTCTTGATCCAGGCCGTGCCGACCTTCGACCCGTCGTCGACCGAACTCGGCGGGACGGTCGAGCGCCTGCGGGGCAGCCTCCCGCCCGAGGTGCTGGTCGGCGGGCCGGCGGTGGAGAACTACGACCTCGAGCAGACCCTCGGGGAAAAGACGCCGCTGGTGGTCGGGGTCGTGCTGATCCTCGGCTTCCTGCTCCTGTTGGTCGCACTGCAGGCCCCGGTGATCGCCGCGGTCGGCGTGGTGACCAACCTGCTGGCGGCCGGCGCCGCGTTCGGGGTTGCCAAGCTGGTCTTCCAGGACGGCAACCTGAGCGGGATCCTCGGCTTCGAGTCGCAGGGTTTCCTGGATGCCTGGGGACCGGTCTTCTTCTTCGCGATGATCTTCGCGATCTCGATGGACTACACCGTCTTCCTGCTCAGCTCGGCCAAGGAGCACTGGGACAAGACCGGTGACCCGAAAGAGGCGATGGTCGGAGGGGTGGCCCATTCGGGTCGTGTGATCTTCGCCGCCGCCGGGGTAATGGTCGCGGTGTTCTTCACCTTCGCCCTGTCGGGCCCTCTGCCCCCGAAGGAGATGGGCATCATCCTGGGCGTCGCCGTGCTGCTCGACGCGTTCCTGGTCCGGCTGCTGCTGGTCCCGGTGGCTCTGCGGCTGCTCGGCCGCTGGGCCTGGTACCTGCCGTCGTGGCTGCACAGGGCGCTGCCCGACGTGCGTTTCGGTCACTCCTGACAGCGGCGATCTCGCCGGGACAGAGCAGCGGCACCGTCGAAGGAACGGTGATGCCGCTGCTCGGTATCGGCCGAGATCGGGCTGTTGAGTTGCCGAGCGGAGTACGCTGAGAGGGCACGTTCTTACACGAGGAGGCCGGACTTGACCGTTTCAACCGAGTTGTCCACCAGGACCCTGAACAACTACGTCGGTGGCGCCTGGGTCGAGGCCCCGGGGGCAGAGCTGCACGACGTGGTCAATCCGGCCAACGGTGAAGTCCTCGCCCGGGTTCCGTTTTCGACCGCCGCCCAGCTCGACGAGGCGGTCGCCGCTGCCCGGGAGGCGCTGCCGGCCTGGCGCGAGGTCAGCACGATCGCCCGGGCCCGCAAGCTGTTCGAGCTCCGTCAGAAGCTGGACGACCGCAAGGAGGAAATCGCCCGTGCCGCGGTGACCGAGATGGGCAAGACGCTGCCCGACGCGACCGCCGAGGTGGGTCGGATGATCGAGATGGTCGAGGCCGCGACCGCGATCCCGACCACGATGCAGGGGAGGGTGCTCGAAGACGTGGCCCGCAACGTCGACGCCGAGACGATCCGCCAGCCGGTCGGGGTCTGTGCCGCGATCGCCCCGTTCAACTTTCCGGCAATGGTCCCGTTCTGGTTCCTCCCGTTTGCGATCGCGACCGGCAACACGTTCGTGCTCAAGCCGTCCGAGCAGGTCCCGATGACCCAGGCGCTGGTCTTCGAATCGATCGACGAGCTCGGTCTTCCGCCCGGCGTGGTCAACCTGGTCAACGGCAGCCGTGAGGTGGTCGAAGGCATGCTCGACCACCCCGGCATCGACGCGATCTCGTTCGTCGGTTCGGCGCCGGTGGCGAAGATCGTCTACGAGCGTGCGGCAAAGAGCGGCAAGCGGGTCCAGGCGCTCGGTGGCGCCAAGAACCACATGGTGATCTGCCCGGACGCGGTAGTCGACCCCACGGTCAAGGGCCTGATCGGCTCCGGGTTCGGCGCCGCCGGACAGCGCTGTATGGCCGGATCGGTGATCGTCACGGTCGGCGAAGGCCACGATCGGGTGATCCCGGCCCTGGTCGAGCAGTCGAAGAAGCTGACGGTCGGTGACGGCCTCGACCAGGGCACCGACGTCGGCCCGGTTATCTCCTGCGAGGCCCGCGACCGGATCAGCGGATGGATCGAGAAAGCGGTCGAGGACGGAGCCGAGCTTCTGGTCGACGGCCGCGACCCCGGCGGGGACCCCGAGGGCTCCTATGTGGGGCCGACCATCCTCGACAACGTCAAGCCGGGCGACCGGATCGTGGGCGAGGAGGTATTCGGCCCGGTGCTCGCGGTGGTCAACGTCGACACGCTGGAGGAGGCGATCGACGTGGTCAACGCCAGCCCGTTCGGCAACGGCGTCTCGATCTTCACCGAATCGGCTTCGGCCGTTCGCAAGTTCCGCCACGACATCGAGGTCGGCATGGTCGGGGTCAACATCGGGGTGGCGGCCCCGGTCGCCTTCTTCCCGTTCTCGGGCTGGAAGGCCTCGTTCCTGGGCGACCTGCACGCCCACGGCCTCGACGGCGTCGAGTTCTTCACCCGCAAGAAGACGATTACCAGCCGGTTCTTCTCGGGCGGCCAGACCAGCGGCAGCTACTTCGTCGAGCACTGAGTGGGGTCGGCGGCGTAGTCGAACCGCCCGTGCCCGCCGGCGAACGCCGTAGAAGCGTCCCGGGTACTGCAGGTGCCCGCGTCCTGATCATCGAGCACGACCGGAAGACCCCCGGCGGGCTGGTCCAGGAGTGGTTCGACCGCCGCACCGCCGGAGTGGATGTCCTGCCGATCGACGTCGAGCGCCTCCCCATTTCGTCGCTTGCCGAATACGGCCTCCTCATCTCGCTCGGCTCCGGGCACTCGGCCAACGAGGATCTGGACTGGATCGAGCATGAGCTGGAACTGCTGACCGAAGCCGACCGGCAGGGGCTGCCGGTGCTGGGCATCTGCTTCGGGAGCCAGATCCTTTCGCGGGCGCTCGGGGGGAGGGTCTCTGCCGCCGAGCGGGCCGAGATCGGCTGGTTTGAGATCGGCAGTCGCGAACCCGGCCTGGTACCAGACGGGCCCTGGTTCCAGTGGCACTTCGATGCGTTCGAAGCGCCTCCGGGAGCCGTGGTCCTGGCCTCCAACCGGTCCGGACCCCAGGTCTTTCGACGGGGGCCGCATCTAGGCCTTCAGTTCCACCCCGAAGTGACCCCGGAAATCGTCGAAGTCTGGATCGACGCGTTCCGGTACGAGCTGGACCGGGAAGGGGTGAACCCGGATCGGCTGCTGGACGAAACCAGACGCCGGGTCGCGGGCGCCTCGGCCGGACTCGACCGGGTTCTTTCCTGGTTTGTCGGGGAGATCGCCAACGGGGGCGGGGGACGGTCCCCGACCGGCGGCGGGACGCTAGGCTGATTCCAGAGCGCGGCCGGTGGTGGTGAGCCGGTCGCGGAGACCGCGTCGCGGCAGACCAGAAGGGAACGGAAGGGGAACCGATGTCGAGAACCGAACCGTCCAGGCGCCTCCAGGCGATACCTCCGTACATGTTTGCCGAACTCGCCCGCCGGGTGGCCGAGAAGCGGGCGGCCGGCGTCGACGTGATCAGCCTCGGGGTCGGTGACCCGGACCGCCCGACCTATCCGCATATCGTCACCGCCCTGAACGAAGCGGTCGCCGAACCCGCGACGCACAAGTACCCGTCGCACCGCGGCCGGCCCGAGTTCCGGGAGGCCGTGGCGAGGTTCTACCGGCGGCGATTCGGGGTCGAGATCGATCCCGAGCGGGAGGTGATGCCGGCGATCGGGGCAAAGGAGTGCATCTACAACCTCTGCTTCGCCTTTCTCGACCCTGGCGACGTAGCGCTTTCGTCGGACCCGGGCTACCCGGTCTACACCGGCGGTCCGTTGCTGGCCGGGGCCGGGGTCGAACCACTGCCGCTGCTTCCTGAGCTCGGCTTCAGCCCGGACCTCGATGCGATCGATCCCGCCGCGCTGGACCGGTCAAGACTGATGTTCATCAACTACCCGAACAACCCGACCGGGGCCGTGGTGCCCGAGGGATTCTTCGAAAGGGTGGTGGCGCTGGCGCTCGACCACGATTTACTGGTGGTCCACGACAACGCCTACTCGGAGATCACCTTCGATGGATACGTCGCGCCGAGCTTTCTCGCCACTCCGGGTGCCCGAGAGGTGGGGGTCGAGGTCTTCAGCCTCTCCAAGGGCTTCAACATGACCGGCTGGCGGTGCGCGGCGATACTGGGAAATGCCGACGCGATCGACACCTACTGGCGCCTGAAGACCAACGTCGACTCCGGCCTGTTCGAGGCGGTCCAGCTGGCCGGCGCGGCCGCCCTCGACGGTCCCGTCGGGCCGCTCGAGGAGATGAACGCGATCTACGCCCGGCGGCGCGACCTGGTGGTCTCCACGCTGGCCGAGATCGGGGTCGAGGTCAGCCCGCCCAGGGGCACGATCTACATCTGGGCCCCGGTCCCGGACGGGTATACCTCGGCCGGCTTCGCCGAGCTGGTGCTGGAAGAGGCGGCGGTGGTGGTCTCCCCGGGCTCGATGTACGGGGCCGGCGGAGAAGGGTTCTTCCGGATCTCGCTGACCACGCCCGACGATCGCCTGTCAGAGGCGCTGGAACGGATGCGGGAGCGCCTCGGGGGGTGAGACGCGCCGGACCGGCCCAGACCGTGCCGGCGGGAGCAGGCTCGGTCAGGCCGGGGTGATCCGCACCGGCAGGCGCTTGATCGCGTTGAAGAAGTTGGAGCGAAGGCGCTCCGGCTTGCCGGTCAGCTCGATCGAACCGATCCGGGGGACCAGCTCCTCGAACATCAGCCTGATCTCCATCCTTGCCAGGCCGGCGCCGATGCAGAAGTGGACCCCGCCCGGGCCGAAGGTCTGGTGCCGGTTGGGACGTCGCCCTACGTCGAAGGTGTCGGGGTTTTCGAACACGTCTTCGTCACGGTTGCCCGAGATCAGCCAGGTCACGACCTTGTCACCCTCCCGGATCTGCTTGCCGCCGAGCTCGACGTCCCGGGTCGCGGTGCGACGGAAGTGCATCACCGGGGTCGCCCAGCGCAGGATCTCCTCGGTGGCGCGGGGGATCAGCTCCGGCTCCTCCTTGAGGCGGGCCAGCTGCTCGGGATGGTCGTGCAGGGCCAGCAGCCCGTGGCTGATCGTGTGCCGGGTCGTCTCGTTGCCGGCGGTCGCCAGCAGCAGGAAGAACGTGTCGAATTCACGCTGGGTCAGCGGCTGTCCGTCCAGCTCGGCCTGTACCAGACTGGTCACGATGTCGTCCCGGGGCTCCCGGCGCCGCTGCTCGGCCAGCGCCCGGCCGTACTCGAACATCTCGCCGGCCGCCGGGCTGGAGAAGGGAAGGTGCCGGTTCTTGCGCAGCTCCTCGGGGTCGACCAGCTCCGGGTCGTCGGTGCCGAGGATGCGATCACCGAGATCGACCAGGTAGCGGCGGTCTTCCTGTGGCGCCCCGAGCATCTCGGCGAACACCGCCATCGGCAGCTCGGCCGAAACTTCGCTGACGAACTCCATCTCCTGGAGCTCCAGCGCCCGGTCGGTGATCTCGCTGATCAGCGCCCGGACCGCCTGCTCGTGCCCCTTGACGGCGTTCGGGTTGAAGTTTGTGTTGATCAGGCTGCGGAGCTTCTTGTGGCGCGGGGGATCGGTGTCGATCATCGACTTGCGCTGCTCGAGCTGCTCGCCGGTCAGCTCCTGCAGCGAGGTGCCGCCCCGCTCGGACGAATAGGTCTCCCAGTCCATGTGGACCGCCTTGATGTCGGCGTACTTCATCACTGCCCAGAATCCCGAGCCGTCCGGCTCTTCCTGCCAATGCACCGGGTCCTCGCGGCGCAGCAGCGCCAGCATGTCGTACGGCACCGCTTCGACGAAGCGGTCCGGGTCGGCCAGATCGACGTCGCTCAGCTCTGCGATCGCCATGCCCTCAGTCCGTTCCTTTCAGCATCACGCCCCGTGTCTCGAGGCTCTGCCGCTCGGATTCGATCGCGTCCCCGTCGAAGCGGAAGTATGACCGGGGCGGCAACGGCCCCCAGGTGTTGGACGAGAAGCGGTCGTCGGGGTAGGTGCGGGGCCGGTGGTCGCTCTGGAGCTGCTCCATGTCGCAGTAGAGCTCGACGAAGCACTCTTCCTCGACGATCCGTACGTAGCTGGCGATGTTCCCGGCGATTCCGTGACGGGTCGGGCCCCAGCCCAGCCAGCGACCGTGGCGGGCCAGGTGATCGAGCATGTCGCGCATCTTGCCGATGTCGACCGTATCGAAAGCGAGATGGTGGAAATGGGCGTAACCGACGTCGACCAGCGCCATCACGTGGTGATCGCTGTTTATGTGGAACCAGACTCCGTTCTCCCCCAGCCAGTCCGAGAGCTTCATCCCCAGCACTTCGGTGTAGAAGCGGGCTCCCGCTTCGATCTCCGCGGTCAGGCAGTTCACGTGCCCCAGCTTGCGCGGGCCACCCAGCGCGACGGTGGACGAGGGCCTGGCGTGCTGGGGACGGTCTCCGTACTCGTCTGCGGGACCGGCATAGGGCATGACCTGCACCTGCCGACCCTCGTGGTCTTCCACGAACAGGGAGTCCTCACGGTTTTCGAACGCCACCCCGAGGCTTCCCAGGTGGGCCTCGGCGTCATCCAGCGAGCAGTCCTCGGCCAGCTCGAAGGCGTAATGGTCGAGGCCCGGTTCGCCTCCCGCGATCAGTTCGATCGAATACGGCTCGTCGTTCACGGCGAGCAGCGCCCGCCCGTCGCCGCGGCTGCGTTCGGTCAGGCCGAACTGGATCGCCCAGCGGGCTGTGGCCTCGTCGAGGTCGGAGACCCGCAGGCCGACGTGGTCGATCCGGTGCAGTCTCACACGCTCTCTCCCGCCCTTGCGACGGCCGCCGACTCGGCTTCCTGCTCCGGGATCGCCAGGGCCACGTGAAGGGTCTGCGCCGAGACCTCCGGGATCGCCCCGGGCCGGTCGGCCACCGGCTCGCTTTCGACCACTCGGTTGGACAGCCGTCCGAGTCCGGAGATCTCGACTTCGACCAGGTCGCCGGGCTCCATCGGACGGCTGTTCGCCGGGGTTCCGGTCAGCACGACGTCCCCGGGCTCCAGGGTGATCAGCCGGCAGAGGTCGGCCAGCATGTAGTCAACCCCGAACATCAGGTCGTCCTGATCGCCGGTCTGCACGATCTCACCGTTGACCAGTGTGCGGAGTTCGAAGGCCCCCGGGTCGAATTGGTCGGCGCCGACCACGGCGGGCCCGATCGGCAGGAAGCCGTCCTGGCCCTTGACCCGCAGCATCGATCCCCGATCGGCGTGGCGAAAATCGTGAAGGCCGACGTCGTTGGCGTTCGCATAGCCGGCCACGTAACCGAGTGCCTCCGATTGCGGGACCCCCTTCATCCGCTTGCCGATCACCACCGCCAGTTCGCCCTCGTAGTTGAGGAACTCCGTCTCGGCCGGCCGCCTGATCTCGGCCAGGTGGCCGTTGAGCGCCGACGGCGGCTTCATGAAGTAGGAGGGCACCTCGGTCGCGGTCTCGTACTCGTCGACCCGGGACCGGTAGGTCAGGTGCACGGCGAGGATCTTCGACGGCTCGACCGGGGCGAGCCACTCGGCGATCTCGGGAGCGATCTGCGGACCGGCGTCGAGCGTGATTCGATCGCCTTCGAGCCGACCCCAGGACGGGGCGCCGTCATGCCTGACCCGGACCCTGCCCGTTGCCGGGAGACCCTCGAAAAGCGGGCCCCTCCCGCCCGATTCAGGCCGCCGAGAATACATGCGGTTACTATAGACAACCGGCGTTCCGCTCGCATAAACTTGTCCTGATGGAAGCGGAGAAGAGGGCGCTTGCAAGGAACCTGCGCGAACTCAGGGAGGCCCACGGGCTGTCGCTGGCCGGGCTGGCCGACCGCACGGGGGTAGCCAAGGCGACCCTGTACAAGATCGAGGCCCAGCGAACCAATCCCACCCTGGACACTCTGATCTCACTGTCCGAGGCCCTCTCGGTCAGCGTCGGCGAGTTGCTCTCGTCGACCGGGCCGACTCCGGTCGAGGTGGTACGTCACGGCACCGGCAAGCAGGTCCCGGACAGCGACGTGGGGGCGGTGCTGATCAACAGCGTCATGGTCGGTTCGACCCTGATCGAAATCTATGAGCTCTCGATCCCGCGGGGAGGCTCGGAGATCTCGATCTCCCACGGGGTCGGAGCGCGGGATCACGTGATCGTCCGCAGCGGGCGGGTCAGGGCCGGGCCGATGGAGTCCGAGGTCGAGCTGGGCCCTGGCGACTACGCGACCTTCCTTTCCGACACGATCCATCGCTGGGAGCCGCTAGGGGGCAAGCCGGCGAAGATCTGGATCGTCCACACATTCCCGCGACCGCTGACCGTGGCCGATTGAACTCGCCCCGGGGCGTGGTCCGGTCCCGCCCCGGATCAACGATCGCGAACCGGGGGGTTTACTTCTCGACTACGTTCGGTTACTCTGCGAGCGTTAGAGGTACAGGAACGACCCGGTCGGTCATTCCGTCGGCCGGGCATTGAGGAGGAGGTCTCGCCAATGTCAGCTGATGTCTCTGGTTCCGCGGGTGCGGGTGGAGCGGAAAAACTCCACAAACGCTCGCTCGGCGTTCCCGACGTCGTTTTCTTCATTGTCGCCGCGTCGGCGCCGCTGACGGTTGTCGCCGGCGGCCAGGCGGTTTCCTATCTGGTCACCGGGAACGAGGCGATCCCGTTCATGTTCATTCCGCTCGGGATCGTGCTGGCCCTGTTCGTCACCGGCTATGCGGTGATGAGCCACTACATCTCCAATGCCGGCGCCTTTTATGCGTATGTCTCGCAGGGGATAAACAAGGTGCTCGGCGTCGGAACGGCCTTCCTTGCCCTGTTCGCCTATAACGCGATGCAGATCGGGATCTACGGTCTGTTCGGGGTCGCCATGGCCGCGTTCGCCATAGACAACCTCTCGATCGACTGGCAGTGGTACACGTGGTGCTTCATCGCTCTGGCGCTGATCGCGGTACTCGGTTTTCTCCAGGTTGACCTGAACGCCAAGGTGCTGGCGATCTTCCTCAGCCTCGAGGTGCTGGTCGTCGCCATCTTCGATCTGGCGATCCTGGCCGACCCGGGGCCGGAGGGCCTGACCGGGGTCGGTTTCGATCCGTCGGTGACCTTCGACCTGAACACCGGGGCGGTGCTGACCTTCGCCGTGGCCGCTTTCGTCGGGATCGAATCGGCGGCGATCTACGGCGAGGAATGCAAAGACCCGAAACGGACGGTCGCCCGGGCTTCGTTCATCGCGGTCGGCCTGGTCGTGGTCCTGTACGCGCTGTCGAGCTGGCTGCTCGGCAACTCGGTCGGCCCGTCGGTGATCACCAATCCAGAGCTGCTGGTCGAGGGCGGGTTCACCGGACCCGACGGGCTGGCCCCGGACCCGACCACGGTGTTCTTCATAGAAGGCCAGGACAGACTCGGGGAATTCTTCGGTGATGCCTCCAGTCTGCTCTTTGCGACGAGCCTGTTCGCGGCACTCCTCTCGTTTCACAACGCGGTCGCGCGATACTTTTTCGCGCTGGGCCGCGAACGGGTGATCCCCCCGGTATTCGGCCGGGTCAACCACTCGACCGGAGCGCCGTACATCGGCTCCGCCACGCAGACCCTGCTGGCCCTGGCGATCCTGCTGGTCTTCTCGATCGGAGACCTGGATCCGGTGCTCAAGCTGTTCACCTGGGGCACCAACATCGGCGCGATCGGGGTGATGCTGCTCCTGTCGCTGGCGTCCTGGGCCGTGTTCGGCTACTTCCTGAAGCACAAGGGCCTGGAGAGCAGCATGTGGCGGGTCCGCTGGGCACCGATCCTGGCCGGCCTGGCGTTTGCCGTGATCTTCGTGATCGCGCTGCTGAACCTGAACGTCTCGATCACCGGTCTGACCGATGCCCCGCTGGACGATCTGACCATCATCCTGCCGGCCTGCATGATCGGTTTCGCGCTGATCGGATGCATCGTCGGTGCGATCCTCCGTTCGAGCCGGCCCGAAATCTACGAACAGATCGGTACGGGCCCCAAGGCCGAACAGCTGATCGAACAGGAGATGGGCGGTCAGTCTGGCTGAACCGACGACCCAATCCGGGCCCTCCGCCGACACTCCGCCGAGGGCCGACCCGCGCGACGACCGGGTCGCGCGGGCCGTCGGGCGGCAGCGCGAATGGATGCTGGAGCTGCTGGAACGGCTGGTCCGGGCACCGACCGTGCTCGGCCACGAGGAGGACGGCCAGGCGATTTTCGAGCAGGCCATGACGGGCTCCGGGCTCGGCGTCCGCGAGGTCCGGATGGATCCGGAAGCGATCAGGACCGATCCGCACGGGGCCCCGTTCGGATGGGAAGTGGGCGGCAAGCGCAACCTGATCGGAACCTGGCCCGGAGCGGGCGATGGAGAGGCGGTCCAGGCTGCCCGCTCGCTGATCCTCGGGGGTCACATCGATGTGGTCCCGCCGGCCGCCGACGATCTCTGGACCACGGGACCGTTCGAACCCCGGACGGAGGGAGACTGGCTCTACGGCCGGGGTGCGGGCGACATGAAGGCGGGCCTGGTCGCGATCCTCGGAGCGGTGCGGGCGCTACGTGAGCTCGGAGCCGAGCCGTTGGCCCCGGTCCACCTGGTGTCCGTCGTGGAGGAAGAGTGCACCGGCAACGGGGCGCTCGCCTGCGTGCTGGACGGCCTCGAGGCCGACGGCTGCGTCCTGACCGAACCCCACTACGACCACATCACGACCGCCCAGGTGGGTGTGCTCTGGTTCGACGTCGAAGTCGCCGGACGGGCAGCCCACGCCGGCCACGCCGAGCTCGGGGCAAACGCGATCGACGGGCTGAGCACGGTGATCGCATCGCTGCGGGAGCTCGAGCAGGAAATGAACCAGTCCCCGCCACCCCCGTACGACGGCTTCGAGCATCCGATCCACCTCAACGTCGGCATGGTCGAAGGCGGCGACTGGCCGTCCACCGTCGCTGCCCGTGCCCATGCCCGGTGCCGGATCGGTCTGTACCCCGGACAGCAACCGGACCAGATCCGCCGTCGGGTCGAACAGGCCGTGGTGCGAGCCGGCCGGCGCGACCCGTTCCTGGCCGAGAACCCGGCCACGGTCAGCTACGAGGGGTTTGCCTGCGAGGGGTTTGCCCTGCCTGACGACGAGCCAATCGCCGTGGCAATGGCCGAAGCCGCTGAGGTTACGCTCGGCTTCCGGCCGCCGCTGGTCCCGACCACTGCGACCACCGATGCCCGCCACTTGGTCCGGACCGGCACCCCGGCTGTCTGCTTCGGCCCACAGGCCGAATTCGTGCACGGCATCGACGAACGCGTTTCGATCAGCTCGATCGAGGGCTCGGCCCGGGCCCTGGCCGAGCTGATCGGGCGCTGGACCGGTCTGAGATTCGGCACCTCGGGGCCCGGGTATGATCACGCCGAGGTCACGCATTCCGCAACCGACCGGGGGATGGAACATTGAACGAATCCGAAGGCCGCACCGTGGTAACCGCCGGCGACTCCCCAAGCGACGAGGTGGCCATCGAGGACCTCGAGCGCAACCTCCGCGAGCGGGGCGTGGCACTGGTCAGGGTGATCCACGCGGACCTGTTCGGCAAGGCCCGGTCCAAGCAGTTCCCGGTCAGCGAGCTCGAAACGCTGCTCGGCGGGGTCGGCTACTGCAAGGCGAGCGTGGTCGAGTCGATCGGCGGAGTTCCGCTCGAAGGTGGCCGGTTCCCGGCCGACCTGGGCTTCCCCGACATGGTCTCGATCCCGGATCGGCACTCGATAAGGGTCGTCCCCTGGGAGCCCGACACAGCCTGGGTCCTGGCCGATCTGGCCGAGCACGGAGAACCGTCCGAGCTCTGCTGTCGGAGCGCGCTCCGGGTCGCGTGCGAGCGGCTCGCCGAGAACGGGCTGGAGGCGATCATCGCGCCGGAGGCCGAGTTCTACCTGTTCGAAGAGACCGATGAAGGGGTTAAGCCCTACTCGCCCGGCGTCGGGATGGCCTATACCGCGGGACGCCGGGCCGATCCGGGGGGCATCCTCGGCCGTCTCCACCGCCAGCTGATCGAGCTCGGCATCGAGGTGACCGCGGCCAACCGCGAGTTCTCGCCCGGCCAGTTCGAGCTCAACCTCAAGCACGAGTCCGCGATGCGCGGAGCCGACAACGCATTCCTGTTCAAGGAGGCGGTGAAGGAGCTGGCGCTCGACCAGGGGATGATCGCCACATTCATGGCGATGCCGTTCGCCGAGCACTCCGGCTCGAGCTGTCATCTGCACATCTCGCTCTGGGAAGACGGGCGCAACCTGTTCCTCGATGACGACGGCGAGGTGAGCGAGCTCTGCCACGGGTTCATCGGCGGCCTGATCGAGCACTCGCCCGCGCTGTCCGCCTTTTCTTCCCCGACGGTCAACTCTTACAAGCGAACCGCCGCCGGCGGGCTGGTCCCGGACAGCGCCCGGCTGGGCGGCGACGACCGCGAGGCCTACGTGCGCCTTCCCGGAGGTGGGCCCAAGGCGGCGCGGGTCGAGCTGCGGTCCGGCGATGCCGCCGCCAATCCGTACCTGCTCACCGCCGCGGCCCTCTATGCGGGGCTGGACGGGATAAGTAGGTCACTTCCGTCGGACGCGGTCAAACAGGTGCCGAGAGCACTCGACGAAGCGATCGACGCGTTGGAGGCGGACGACCTCCTCCGGCACAGCCTCGGCCCGGAGCTGGTCCGAGTCTACGCGGCGCTCAAACGGGGCGAGTGGGAGCGGTTCACCAACGCGGTCACCGACTGGGAGTGGAACGAGTATGTCTACCAGGCCTGAGCTCCTGGGTTACACGGCGCCGCTCTCGCCCGAAGGCCGGGCCGGGCTGGTCCCGCGGCCGCCCTGGCACTACGTCGGCGAGATGCTGGTGATCGAGTACTGGGCCGATCCGGAAGCGGTGGCGGCGGTGCTGCCGGGCCCGATCGAACCGCACCCGGACCCCGGCCGCTGCGCGGCGATGTTCGTCGATTGGCAGTCCTGCTCGGACGAGGGCGGTGAGCTGCTCGATCCGTCGCGCAGCCAGTACAAGGAGTTCTTCATCGTCTGCAACGGCCTGCTCGACGGCGAGGAGGTGACCACCTGCCCGTACATCTGGGTCGACCGCGACTTCGCGCTGGCGCGAGGATGGCTCCAGGGATTCCCCAAAAAACTCGGTTCGATCTGGGTCACCCGCACTTTCGGCCTCGACTGTGCCGCCGACCCCGGACTGCGGGAGGGGGCGACCTTCGGTGGCACGTTGTCGGCTTACGACCGTCGCCTGGCCGAGGGTACGGTCAGGCTGGAGCGAATCAGCGGGGACGGTCCCACGCACAACGATCCGCCGATCCACAACGTGCGCTATTTCGCCCGGCTTTCGGCCGGCGACCACGACCGGCCGGCCGTCAACGAACTGGTCCGCACGGTGAGCCGCGAACGTTCGGTGGGCGAAATCTGGGAAGGCTCGGCCACGCTCGAGCTGTTCGGGGGGCCGACCGACGAGCACGACCGTCTGGCCCCGGTGCGGGTCGGCAAGGGCTTCAGGGTCCCGTTCGCCTACACGGTTGATGACCTGGTCACGGTGACCGAGCTGTGAGCGTGGCCGCCGGGGACAGGATCGAGGTGGGCGGCGAGTCGGTATCGGCGGCGCACTTCATCGGCGGTGAGCGGGTCGGCTCGGGCGAATCGTTCACTACGATCTCGCCGATCGACCAGCGCGAGCTCGGGCGGGTCGCGGATGCCGGCCCGGGGGAGGTCGACCGGGCGGTCCGTGCCGCGGAGGGGGCTTTCGACGACTGGGCGGCGCTCGGCCCGGACGGCCGGGCCGGATACCTGCGCAGGCTGGCCGACCTGATCGAGCAGAACGTCGGGCGTCTGGCCCCGGTCGAGTGCACGGACATGGCGATGCTGCTGCGCTCCCTGGAGGCCCGTGTGATCGCGCGGGCGGCCCTCAACTACCGGTTCTACGCGGATCTCGCCGCCGCGTACGAGGAGCGGGACTGGCGCTCGCGAGGGACCTGGAACCGGGTCCAGCGGATGCCGGCCGGACCGGCCGCGGTGATCACACCGTGGAACGCCCCGTTCATGCTCTCGACCTGGAAGACCGCACCGGCGCTGGCCGCCGGGTGCACGGTCGTCCTCAAGCCGGCCGAGTGGTCGCCGCTTTCCTGCTCGCTCCTGGCCGACCTGACCGTTGAAGCCGGGTTCCCGCCCGGTGTGTTCAACGTGTTGCAGGGGCTCGGCTCGACGACCGGCGCCGAGCTGGTCTCCCATCCGGGGATCCGGCGCATCTCGTTCACGGGATCGGTCCCGACGGCGCGCCGGATCGGTGTCTCGGCGGCCGAGAGGGTGGTCCCGTTCACGGCCGAGCTGGGCGGCAAGAACCCGTTCCTTGTTTTCGCCGACGCCGACCTCGACGCCGCCGCGGCCAAGGCGGCCGGCCAGTACGACGACTCCGGGCAGGTCTGCCTTTCGGGCACGCGGATCCTGGTCGAGGAATCGGTGATGGACGAGTTCCTCGAGCGCTTCGAGCACCACGCGGCCGAGCATGTGCTGGGTGATCCGCGCGAAGAGCGGACCACGGTTTCCCCCATGATCCATCCCGACCACCTCGCCCGGGTGGAGGGCTTCGTCGAAAGGGCCCGCGAAGCGGGCGACGAGATCGTCACCGGAGGGTCGAGAGCGGCCGGAGGCGGTCTGTTCTTCGAGCCGACCCTGATCAGGCCGGCCTCGAATGACTCGGAGATCGTGCAGAGCGAGGTCTTCGGTCCGGTGCTCTGCATACAGGGGTTCTCCGACGAGGAGGAAGCGGTGTCGCTGGCCAACTCGACCGAGTACGGGCTGTCGGGGATCATCTACACCGGTTCTATGGGGCGGGCTGACCGGGTCGGCCGGGCGATCCGGGCCGGCACGGTCTGGGTCAACTGCTTCCTGGTCCGCGACCTGAGCGCGCCGTTCGGCGGTGCCCGCTCGTCCGGCATCGGACGCGAAGGGGGCGACTACGCGCTCGACTTCTACTCCGATCTGAAGACGCTGCAGATCCTCGAGGGCAGCACCGGATAGCGCCCGCCGCGGTTCGGGTTGCCGCCGATCGGCCACCGGGCCGGCCCGGGATACCCGAAGCCGGCGACCCCGGTCGTGGCCGGTCAGGCTTTCAGCGTGGTCATGGCAGCCGTCTTCGTGCCGGGCCCGGTCGACCTGACCGGGCCGAGGAAGCCGGGCGGCGCGATGTCGAGATAGCGGTTGAACAGGTAACGGGCAATCGGCCTGATACCGGCCGTGGCCAGGATCGGCCTGACCGTACGATGCGGAAAGCGGGGCAGGATCCGCTGGGCCGTCAGCAGCCGGTCGAATGCGCGCTGGTGCCGGCGGTTGAACGCCTCGTAGCCGGCCAGGGCTCCTTCACGCGTCTGCCGGCCGTCGCCTATGGCCCGCAGTTCGCGGCCCAGCGCGGCTCCGAAGTAGAGCGCCGGCCTGATCCCCTCGGCGGTCAGCGGCAGGCAGTGCCCGGCCGAATCGCCGGCGAAGAAGACCCCGCCGCCGATCGCCGGGCGGAGCTTGTGGGGTATCCAGTTGCCCTGGTAGCCGACCGTTTCGACGCCGACGTCTTCGGCCAGGGTTTCGGTGGTCGGTCGCACGTGGAACCGAGGGTCGAACGACCCCACCCCGACCCGGAGCTCGTCATCGGCCGGGAACGACCAGGCGTAGCCGGCCGGCACGTAGCGGCGGTTGATGATGATCTCGAACTCTTCCCGACTTCCGGCGGGGTGGACCTCGAGCCCTCGGGAGAGCGGGGCATCCGGGGGCTGGTAGGCGCTGCCGGAGGCGAGGATGCGCTTCCAGCCCATCGCGTCGACCACAAGCGGAGCCGAGATCACCCCGCGGTCGGTATCGACCGCGATCGGTTCCGATTCGGGCCCGGGTTCCCGGCCGTTGACCTTGGCGGTCTCGAACTCCGCGTCGCAGTCGGCCCAGAGCAACTCGCACAGCGTCCGGTAGTCGAAGGTCGAGAACTCCCAGGGAACGGGCAGCCGGGTCGACCCGTGAGCGGTGTGCGCCAGCACGGTGCGGAACCGCTGCTTCTCGGCGGCCAGCAATCCGAGGTTCTCCAGGCAGGCGGTCGGGATCGCGCAGGCGGAAGTCTGTCGTTCACCGATCTCGTAGCGGTCGACGACCAGCACGTCGGCGCCGGATCCGGCCAGCTCGCGGGCCACCATCAGCCCGGCGAAGCTCGCGCCACAGATCAGGACGTCGCGCGACCCGTCCAGGGAGGTCCGCTCGTCACCGCGCTTTGTCGCCCGGGTGGCCACCGGATCGGAGAGTAGTGAATCGGGTTACGAATCCGGTTGCGGCGGCGATCGTGCGGAGTCCCGTCCCGGGTCCCCGATACCTGCCTCGGCCAGCGCGGCGAGCAGGCTTTCCGCCGAACCGAGCTCGATTTCCCTCGGCTCCGCGGTGAAGTCGTGTTCGCTCTTGACCTCGTACATCGCCCGCAGCTCCGTCGACTCGATCACCTCGTCGATCCGGTTGTGGCGCGCCTCGTCCTGCTTCCCGGCCCGGCCGGCGATCGCGTCCATCGCGTCGGCCGGTATCGCGACGAAGCCGATGCTCAGGACCTGGCGGGGGTCTTCGAGGCTGACCGCGTTTATGACCCGGGCCGGGACCCCGTAGCCGGCCTCGGCTTCCCAGGCGCGCTCGAACTGCTCGAACGTGACCCCCTTCTTCAGCCGGCGGATGAAGACAGCGGCGATCATCGTGGACCTCGTTCGTCCGGACGTGACACCCCGTCGCTTGCGTCTGGCACCGTACGATCGTACCCCGACCCCGTCATTCCCCGCTACAACGCGGCTTGGGGCGAGTTCTGCGATCATCCCGCGCTGTGACTTCTGAATCCACACTCCTACACGCCCCAGAGGGGGTTCCGGTCGAAGGGTCCAATGGCCTGCTGGTCGAGGTCGACGGCCGGATCATTCCGAACTACGCCGCGACGATGGTCGCGTTCGAGGAAGGCGATGTCGTAAACGGCAAAGTCGTCCGTATCGACCGCGACGAGGTGCTGCTCGACATCGGCTACAAGTCCGAAGGGGTGATCCCCTCCGGCGAGCTTTCGATCCGCAAGACGATCGACACTTCCGAGGAAGTCGAATTGGGCGAAGAGATCGAAGCCCTGGTGGTCACCAAAGAGGACTCCGAGGGCCGCCTCATCCTGTCCAAGAAGCGGGCTCGCTTCGAGAAGGCATGGCGCAAGATCGAGGCCGCGGCCGAGTCCGGCCAGCCGGTTGAAGGCAACGTGATCGAGGTCGTCAAGGGCGGCCTGATAATCGATCTCGGCATACGCGGCTTCCTGCCGGCCTCGCTGGTCGACATCCGCCGTGTCCACAATCTCGACGAGTTCATGAGCCAGACCCTCGAATGCAAGGTGATCGAGCTCAACCGCAGCCGCAACAACGTGGTCCTCTCCCGCCGCGCCGTGCTCGAAGAGGAGCGCAAGGAAGTACGCGATCAGATTCTCGACCGGCTCCAGCCCGGAGACGTGGTCGAGGGCAAGATCTCGAATATCGTCGACTTCGGCGCGTTCGTGGACCTCGAGGGCATCGACGGCCTGATCCACATCTCCGAGCTTTCCTGGAGCCACGTGAACCACCCGACCGAGGTGGTGGCGATCGGCGACACGGTCAAGATCAAGGTGCTCGACATCGACCGCGACCGCCAGCGGATCTCGCTGGGCCTGAAGCAGACGCAGGAAGACCCGTGGCAGCGCGTCGTGAGTACCTACCGGTCGGGCGACGTGCTCGAGGGCAAGGTGACCAAGGTCGTTTCGTTCGGGGCCTTCGTCGAGATCCTCGACGGGGTCGAGGGTCTGGTCCACATCTCCGAGCTGGCCGACCATCACGTCGAGAACCCGAGTGAGGTGGTCGAGCTCGGCGCCACGCTGAACGTCAAGATCCTCGAGATCGACGAGGAGCGCCGCCGGCTTTCGCTCTCGATCAAGCGGGTCGAAGGCCAGAACATGCTGCTCAAGGACCTCGGCGCCGCGATTCAGGCCGCATCCGACCCGGAAGACGAAGAATCGAACGGAGAAGGCCCGGCCGAGGCCGAGGCCGCCGAAGACCTCGAGCCCTCGGAGCAGGCCCCGGCCGACGAGGAGGAGGCCGGCGCCGAGTCGGACGAATCGACCGAGGCCGGACAAACCGAAGCGGCCGAGGCCGGCCCCGGTGCCGACCAGATCCCCGAGACCGGGAAGTCGCCGATCGCCGAGGCGTTCGAAGACGCCGAAGCCGCCGCCGAGTCGGAGGCCGAGGCCGCCGGTGACGGCGCTGCCGCCGGCCAGGAAGCTCCCGAGGGAGACGGACAGTCCTGATCATCGGGCTGACCGGGGGCGTAGCTGCCGGGAAGTCTGAGGCGCTCGCGGCCTTTGGGCGATTGGGCGCAGCCACGATCTCTTCGGACGCGATCGTCCACGACCTGCTCGACTGCGAGCCGTTGCTGGGCCGCCTGACCGAGCGCTGGGGCGAGGAGATCGTGGTCGACGACCGAGTCGACCGGGGCGCGGTCGGCTCCCGGGTGTTCAACGATCCGGGCGAACTGGCCTGGCTGGAGGCGCAGATCCACCCGCTGGTCCGGGACGAGATCTCATCCTGGGCAGCGGGGCTGGATGCCGGCACCGAGTTCGCGGTGGTCGAGGTACCGCTGCTGTTCGAAGGTGAGATGGCCGGCCGGTTCGACCTCACCGTGGCGATCACCGCCCGGGAGGAGACCCGGCGTGAGCGTGCCCGTTCGCGCGGTCAGGTCGGGATCGAGGGCCGTGAAGGCCGTCAGCTGACCCAGAGCGAAAAAGCCGGCCGGGCCGACCGGGTAATCGAGAACGACGGCACCCCCGAGGAGCTCGAAGCCCGGCTGGCGGAGCTGATGAACGAGCTTCGTGCAGATCGGGCGACCGAACGCCCTGTCTAACCTTTACCGGTACAGGAAGCATGCCCGCCAACTCATCCTCATCAGCCGGCAGCCGGCGTCGCCCGGCCGGGGCCTCCCAGCGGAGATCGCGGGTCGGCCGCTCGCTGCTGGTCCTGTTCGCGCTGCTGGTCGTCGCGGTGCTCACGGTGGTCCTGCTCGCGGACCTGTTCCAGAAGGGGATCCAGGAGGTGACCCTGCCGCTCAGGCACGAGAACGTGATCCGCCAGCAGTCCGAGGAGAAAGGCGTCGACGCGGCACTGATCGCGGCGGTGATCTACTCGGAATCGCGGTTCAACGACCAGACCTCGGACGCCGGGGCACGGGGACTGATGCAGATCACCCCGGAGACCGCAAAGGAAATCGAGAAGCTGAGCGGGGGCACCGAGTTCGTGCTCGACGACCTCAGCGATCCGGAACTGAACATCCGCTACGGGACCTTCTACCTGCGCCACCTGCTCGACCAGTTCGGCGGTGACCAGGTCGCGGCGCTCGCCGCCTACAACGCCGGACCGGGCAACGCGGTTAATTGGGGCGGATCGGCGATGACGCTCGACGACATCAACTACGAGGAGACCCGGGCCTACGTCAAGGCCGTGCTGGAGAAGCGCCGCGAGTATCGCCATATCTACGATCTCGAACTGGGCTACTGATGAGCCTGCGCACGCTGGCCCTGTCGGGGGCCGTGGGCCTGGTCCTGGCCGACTCCTCGATCGTCGTCCTGGCCCTGCCGGAGATCTTCCGTCAGTTCGACACCGGGATCACCGAGGTTGCGTGGGTCCTGATCATCTTCAACCTGGTGCTGGCCCTGCTGGCGGTGCCCGGAGCCCGGGCGGCCCGGCGATTCGGGCCGGGCAGGTCGGCCGCGATTGGCCTGGCGGTTTTCGCCGGTGGCAGCCTGGTCTGCGGCCTGGCCACCGGCCTCGGGCCGCTGCTGACCGGTCGCGCGGTCCAGGCGGCGGGCGGGGCGGTGGCGATAACCGCGGCGCTCGAACTGCTGGTCTCGACTCTGGGCAGTGACCGCAGGGCGATCGCGACCTGGGTAGGGGCCGGGGCGATCGGGGCGGCGGTCGGACCGGGCCTCGGGGGAGTGCTGACCGAGCTGGTCTCCTGGCAGTCGATCTTCTTCATCCAGGTTCCGGTGGCGATCCTGGCCGGTGTGCCGCTGAGGGAGATAATCGTCGAGGAGACCCGCGAGTGGAAGCTCCCGGCCGCCCCGGCCGATGCGCACGTGGAGGGGAGGCCCCACCTGCCGGCCAACATAGCGCTGGCCCTGGTATCGGCCGCGATCGCCGCGACCCTTTTCCTGATCGTCCTGCTGCTGATCGAGGGTTGGTTGCTCACCCCGATCGAGGCGGCCCTGGTGGTGACCGTGCTGCCCGTAGCCGCGCTGGCCGGTTCACGGCTGGGCTCCAGGGTTGAATCCGAGCGGCTACGGGCGGCGTCGGGCGCGATCCTGCTGGCCGGGGGCCTTGCCGCGCTCGGGCTGCTGCCCCGGGCCTCGATCGCGCTGGTGATCCCCCCGCAGGTCCTCGCCGGGGTCGGGCTGGCGCTGGTCCTCTCGGCCCTGACCGAAGCGGCCCTCCACGGTCGCTCGGAGGCCTCGATCCACGGCGGCTGGACGATCTCGGCCCGGCACGCCGGGGTCGTGGTCGGGCTGCTGATCCTCACCCCGATCTTCACCAACCAGCTGGAGCGCCAGCAGGCCGACGCGCTAGATGCCGGCACGGCGATCCTGCTCGACTCGCCGATCAGCACTTCCGGGAAGATCGAGCTCGGCGGTCGTCTGGCCGAACAGGTCGACACCCAGCGCGACCGGGTGCCCGACATCGCGCCCGCGTTCGAGCCGTATCCGACCGATCCGGTCGAGCGCGATGGATTCGAGCAGGTGCTGGCCGGCCTGGAGGACCAGCTCAAGCGGGCGGCCACCCATGCATTTTCGAGTTCGTTCCTGCTGGCAGCGGTCTTCTCACTGATCGCCCTGTTCCCGATCTCCCTGACCAGGAGGCTCGAGCTGTGACCGCACCGGACCGACCGGGAGATCACGCGGACGAGGTCGAACCCCCGACCGAGCCGACGGCCGGCGATGGCGAGAACCCGACCGACCCGCTGCCCGCCGGCGACGAGAGCCCCACCCGGCCGATCTCCGATGGCGGGGAGGAGCCGACCGAGCCGATTCCGGCTGGCGGACAGGATCCGACCGAGCCGCTGTCGGCCGGGGCCGGTGGGAGCCGGCCGGGGACGGGGGACGACCACCTGCCCGGCGTCTGGATCCTGGCCGGCTCGATCGCTGCGGCGGTGTTGCTGGTCGGCGTCTATCTGGCCGCCGGGGGGCTCGACTTCAAGCCGGCCGCCGCGGCCGACCCATGCGACGCGCGCGAGTGGGGCGACCCACAGGGCCTCGAGCAGACCGCCGAGAGGTTCTCGCTTTCGGCGATCGACGGGGCGGCCTGCCAGCTGGGGGTGAGCCGGGAGGAACTGACCCGGGCACTGGCCACAGAACAGAACCGGATCCATTTCGGCGAAGTGAATGGCCTCTCGGATGCCGAGATCGAAGACGCGATCCGCTCGGGGCTGATGCGGGCGATCGACGACGGCGAAAACGCCGGAGCGATCAGCGGCATCGCTGCGTCGGGCCTCCGGCTCACGGTCCGGGTCATGCCGGTCAGCGCGATGGCCGCGCTCGCCCTCGACGCATCAGAGTTGTTCCAGGAAGGCGGGACCGACGCGATCGGCAACCTGATCGACGGTGCCCTGGGCGCCCTGGACGAACTCGGCTCGGGCGATCCCGGCGGAGGTTCGGGTGGCGGCTCGGGGAACGGGGCCCGGGGCGGGGACTCGGGGGGTGGCTCGGGCGGACGTTCCGGTGGAGCTGGTGGCCGCGGCAGCGGCGGTGAGAGCGGCCTGGACGAACTCGAAAGGCAGCTCAGGGACAACATCCCGGACCAGATCCCGCCGGAGCTCGAAGACCAGATCCAGCAGGGCCTGGACGGCCTGTTCGGGCCCTGACCCGGCCGGTCTTCACGCCCGATGCCGGGCATCTTGTGACCGGCGGTACTTGATGTTAGTCTTACTACTATGAAAACGAGGTCACGGCCGTATCGGATGGTCGCCAGGGCGGCTTCGGCGGAGGCGACCGGTGAGCGCATCCTCGACGCCGCGGAGGAGGTCTTCTGGGAACGACCGACCGAACGGGTTTCACTCGATGAGGTGGCGGCTCGCGCCGGGGTGTCGGTGCAGACGGTGATCCGTCGCTTCGGCGGCAAGGAGGAATTGCTCCGGAACGCGGCCGAACGTGGTTCGAAGGTGGTCAGGGACCAGCGCGACGCGGTCCGGACCGGAGACGTCCCCGGTGCGGTCTATGCGCTCATGGAGCATTACGAGGACTATGGCGACCGCGTGCTGCGGCTGCTGGCCGAGGAACCGGCGGTACCGGCGCTGGGTGAGATCGCCGACCGAGGTCGCCGCCTCCATCGCGACTGGTGCGCGCGAGTCTTCTCGCCGGCGCTGACCGGACTCGAAGGGGTCGCCCGCGACCGTCGCCTGGCCCAGCTCGTGGCGGTCTGCGACGTCTACACATGGAAGCTCCTGCGCCGCGACGCCGGACTCAGCCGCCGGCAGACCGGCCTGGCGATGGTCGAGCTTCTGCGGCCACTGACCGACGAGGGATGATGGCCAGGATTCTCGCTTACACCTCACCGGCGCGCGGGCATCTGTATCCACTCACCCCGATCCTCGACCGGTTGGAGGCGCGCGGAAACGAGGTCGCGATCTGCGCCCTGTCGTCGGAACTCGACATGCTGCGCGGCCGCGGGTTCGATGCGCAGGCGATCGAGCCGGGAATTGAGGCGATCGAGATCGACGACTGGAAAGCCGGCAGTCCGCGAAAGGCCCTGGGACGGAGCGTTGGGGTCTTCACCGCCCGGGCCGAGTATGACGCGCCCGATCTGCAGCGGGCAATTGCCGAACATGACCCGGACCTGCTGATCGTCGACATCAATAGCTGGGGGGCGATGGCCGCGGCAGAGGCGTCCGGCCTGCCGTGGGCGGTGTTCTGCCCCTATCCGCTTGCCTTGAGCTCGCCGGACGTACCGCCATTCGGTCCTGGTCTGCGTCCGGCAACCGGCCCGCTCGGTCGCCTGCGCGACCGGATGTTGCGCCCGCTGTTCGTGGGAGGCCTCGAGAAGGTGATGGTGCCGGGGATCAACGGCGTCCGCTCGGGTCTCGGGCTGGAGCCGGTTTCCGCGATCGACGACGCGTTCGGTGCCCCCGATCTCCTGCTCTATATGACCGCCGAGCCGTTCGAGTACCAACGCAGCGACTGGCCGGACAACATCGTGATGACCGGCCCCTGCGAATGGGATCCGCCGGCCGAGGTTCCCGCCTGGCTCGAGCGGGTCGACCAACCGATCGTCCTGGTCACCACCTCGTCCGAGTTCCAGGACGACGGCAGGTTGGCCCAGACCGCACTCGACGGGCTTAGCGACGAGCCCGTCTTCGTCGTCGCGACCGTGCCGGCCGGCGACCCCGCCACCTACCGGGTGCCGGGAAATGCCCGGGTCGAGCGGTTCGTCCCGCATGCCCCGATCCTCGACCGAGCGGTCTGCGCGGTGACCCACGGCGGGATGGGGGCGACCCAGAAGGCCCTGGCGCGCGGCGTGCCGGTCTGCGCGGTCCCGTTCGGCCGCGACCAGCTCGAGGTCGCCCGACGCGTCGAGGTAGCCGGGGCGGGTACCAGGTTGCCGGCTCGCCGGCTCAACCCCGTCCGGCTGAGGACGGCGGTACGGACCGCCACCGAAAGCGCCGCCGGGGCCCGGCGGGTTGCGGCGGGATACGAAGCTGCCGGAGGCGCTTCGGCAGCGGCCGATGCGGTGGAGCAGCGACTACTCGCCCACGGTGGCCTGGCGGTGTCCTGACTGCGGTCGACGCAGAACCCGGACGAGGCCGAAGATCGACACCAGGATCAGCGGGATCATGAAGAGCTGCCCGATTCCGGGAGCGGTGTCGGTGGTGGTCACGGTGGAACCGCTCTCTACGGCGAACACGGAGAAATCCCAGGTCGCGTGGATCACCATGCAGACGATCAAGGTCCCGGCAACCCGGCGGGTCAGGTAGAGCACCGAACCGAAAGCGAAAGCGAACCCGATCTGCTGCAGGGTGTCGTCCACGGCCTGCCCGGCGATGATGTTTATCCCGTGCAGCACGCCGAACAGCAGCGACGTCAGGAACCAGACCCAGGTTTCGGACAGTGAACCGCGGAAGCCGACCAGCATCAGCCCGCGGGTGAGCAGTTCCTCCGAGAAACCGACGAAGCAGACCCCGATTGCCAGCACGACGAGAAAGCCGAAGCTGTTGTCGCCGACGCCGTTGTCGACCAAGTTGAGTACCGCGATCAGCAGCATCAGCCCGGGGACCACCAGCAGCCACCGCGGACCGGCCGGACTTCTTTCCCGGATGGCCGCCTCCCACCAGCGGAGCCGACCGGTGAGCAGGGCCAGCAGCGCGGAACCGATCCCGACCGGGACCACTACCGCCCGGAGGACGTTTTCCGTCGAGTCGCCGATCTGGTCGTAGTCGACGCCGCTGAGAGCAAAAGTGATGATCAGATATATGCCGTAGGCGACGAAGATCGCCAGGACCAGGCCAGGGGTAGGCTTGGTGCGCATCGGGTGACCGTACATGGCGCCCGTCCGGGCTGCGTAGCGGTCGCGCTAAGGTGGCGCGATGCCGGATTTTGTCCTGAATCCATCCTTTTCACCCCTGGCCGATCAGCCCGAGGCGATCGCCTCTTTGAGCGAGGGGCTGGACAACGGTGAGCCGATCCAGACGCTGCTGGGGGCGACCGGTACCGGCAAGACCTTCACCATGGCCGGGGTGATCGCCGAGGTCCAGCGGCCGGCCCTGGTGATCGCCCACAACAAGACCCTGGCCGCCCAGCTCTGCAACGAGTTCCGCGAGTTCTTCCCCGACAACGCGGTCGAGTACTTCGTTTCCTACTACGACTACTACCAGCCGGAGGCCTACGTACCGGCCCAGGACCTCTACATCGAGAAGGACTCGTCGATCAACGACGAGATCGACCGGCTGCGTCATGCCGCGACCGCCTCGCTGCTGGCCCGGCGCGACGTGATCATCGTGGCCTCGGTCTCCTGCATTTACGGGATCGGCTCGCCCAGCCTCTACCGCGACCAGATGCAGCTGTTCAAGGTCGGCGAGACGATCGACCGCGACAAGGTGCTGCGCAAGCTGGTCCGCCTCCAGTACGAACGCAACGACAGCACGCTGAGCCGCGGTAGCTTCCGGGTCAGGGGCGAGCTGATCGAGATCATGCCCTCGTACGCGGAGACCGCGTTCAGGGTTTCGCTGTTCGGTGACGAGATCGAAGCGGTCCACCACTTCGACCCGTTGACCGGGGAGATCCTGGACGTGGTCCAGCACGTCTCGATCTGGCCCGCGACCCACTACGTGACCGAAGAGGACTCGGTCGAGCGCTCGCTGGAGGCGATACGCAGCGAGCTCGAGACCCGGCTCGACGAACTCGAGAACGAAGGAAAGGAGCTCGAGGCGCACCGCCTTCGCCAACGCACCCTCTATGACCTCGAGATGATCAAGGAGACCGGGTTCACCTCGGGGATCGAGAACTACTCGCGCATCTTCGACGGCCGCGGCCCCGGCACCCCGCCGCACACCCTGATCGACTATTTCCCGGACGATTTCGTCTGTTTCATCGACGAGTCCCATCAGACGATCCCCCAGATCGGCGGCATGTACCTGGGCGACCGCTCCCGCAAGCAGACCCTGGTCGACTACGGCTTCCGGCTGCCTTCGGCGATCGACAACCGGCCCCTCAAGTTCGACGAGTTCATGGAGCGTATGAATCAGCTGGTCCTGGTCTCGGCCACCCCCGGCCAGTTCGAGCGGACCGAGTCATCGCGCGTGGTCGAGCAGATCGTCAGGCCGACCGGTGTGGTCGATCCCGAGATCGAGGTCAGGCCGACGGTCAACCAGATCGACGACCTGATGAACGAGATCAGGGCCAGGGCCGAGCGGGACGAACGGGTCCTGGTCACCACCCTGACCAAGAAGATGGCCGAGGACCTGACCAACTACCTGCTTGAGCACGGGATCCGGGTCCGCTACCTCCACTCGGACATCGACACGCTCGAGCGAATCCAGATCATCCGCGAGCTGAGGCTGGGCGAGTACGACGTCCTGGTCGGGGTGAACCTGCTGCGCGAGGGCCTCGACATGCCCGAGGTGTCGCTGGTGGCGATCCTCGACGCCGACAAGGAAGGCTTCCTCCGCGGCGAGACCAGCCTGGTGCAGACGGTAGGCCGCGCCGCGCGGAACGTCGGGGGCAAGGTGCTGATGTACGCCGACGAGCAGACCGATTCGATGAAGGCGGCGATCTCCGAGACCGACCGGCGGCGGGCGATCCAGATCGCCTACAACGAACAGCACGGGATCACCCCGACCACGATCCGCAAGGCGATCGCCGAGGCCGGCAACCTGTTGGCGATCGAGGACCGGGCGCCGGCCAGGCGGCGGCGGAGCGGTGGCGACGAGTTCGAGGGGCCGGACGAGCTGGAGAAGATGATCGTCACGCTGGAGGAGGAGATGCACGCGGCGGCCGAGGATCTCCGCTTCGAACAGGCGGCCCGGCTCCGCGACGAGCTGCGTGAGCTGAAGCGCGATCTTGAGGGGATGCAGGCCGGCGCCTGAGCCCCCGCTGTCGCCGGGGCAGCGGGCCGCCCTGCCGGAAACGGCGGCCGGCTGCGGACCGACGCTGTATTGTCAGGTCATGTCAGCCAGGGAACCGGAGGGGATCTTGCGAGAAGCGTTGATGGTTGGAGCGGCGGGGCGGGCCAGGACCGCGGTCGGCGTGCGACGGGTCGGGTTGCTGCTCGGCCTCGGTCTTATGGTGCTAGCGGTATCGGCAGCCGTCTGGACGGCGGACGCGGCCGCGGCGAAGAAGAAGGCCCCGGCCCGGACCGAACCGGCGACCTTCGAGGCGCAGGGCAGCGTCGGGCAGCTCTACGTGCTCGACGCCAGACCGGGTTCGAAGCTGCTCCTGGTCAATCCGAGGGGCCGGATCGCCCGCAAGGCAGAGGCCGACCGGTTCGGCAGCAAGGTCTTTCGAGACCTGAGGCCGGGCAAGGGCTACTCGGTCCGGCAGCGTCGGGGGGGCGAGGTCGCCGGGACCGCGGCGATCCGGGTGCTGAAGCCCGGGGCCAACCCACGCCAGGCGTTCTACCGGAAGCAGCCGGACCTCAAGGAGGGGCTGAACTACATCAAGATGCGGGACGGAATCGAGCTGGCGGTGGCGGTGCGCCTCCCTCCGGGAAAGACGTTCGCCGACGGGCCGTTCCCGACCGTGATCGAGCACTCCGGCTACCAGACGGCGGCCCCGCACGACCTGTTCGCGGCGATCGCCTCCGGGAAGGACGACCCGCTCGCGCCGGCCACCTCGACAATCGTCGGCTCCCTGCTCGGACCCCGGCTCGATTTCGCCGTGGTCAGCGTGCAGATGCGGGGCAGCGGCTGCTCGGGCGGCGCGTTCGACCTGTTCGGCCTGCCGACCACCTACGACGGCTACGACATGGTCGAGACGGTCGCGCACCAGCCCTGGGTGGACGGCGATGTCGGCATGGTAGGGATCTCGTTCTCGGGGATCAGCCAGCTTTTCGCGGCCGGCACCAGGCCGCCGCACCTGGCCGCGATCGCGCCGATGTCGGTCACCGACGACATCTACACGGCGACCGGGTACCCCGGCGGGATCTTCAACTCGGGCTTCGCCCTGTCCTGGGTCACCGAACGGGTGGAAGACGCGATGCCTGCCCCCGAAGGCGGCCAGCCGTACGCGAAGGCACTGGTCGACGCGGGTGACCGGCACTGCATCAGGAACCAGAAGCTCCGCCTGCAGACGCTTGATGCGCTGGGTCTGATCGAGACCAACCCCCATCGCACGCCGAAGCTGTTCGATGAAAGGGCACCGGGCGACTGGCTCAAATCGGCCGAGGTGCCGGTCTTCTTGACCGGGCAGTACCAGGACGAGCAGACCGGCGGCCACTTTCCGGAGAGCCTGTCCAACCTTCGCGGCAACCGCAACGTCTGGGTGACCATGCAGAACGGGATCCACACCGACTCGCTCGGGCCGCTGGCGATGACCCGCTGGGTCGAGTTCCTCGACCTTTTCGTGGCAAACCGGGTGCCCCGGGTACCCGGCGTGCTGACCGGACCGGGCAACCTGTATGGCGCGATCGCCGGGCCTTCGGCGCCGGTCGAACAGTCGAAGTACGTGGACATGACCGACGTCAATGCTGCGCGGGCCGCTTTCAGGAGCGACAACCCGCGCTTCCGCCTGCTGATGGACAACGGCGCCGGACCGTGGGGCCTGGGCGCCCAAGGAGCGACCTGGGAGATGAAGTCGTCCAGCTGGCCGCCCAACCGGGCTCAGGCTAGACGCTACTTCCTCGGCGATGATGGCCGGCTCGGTGGGGCGAAGCAGTCGAAACACAGCAGCGCCGGCTACCGGGCCGATCCCGGCGCCCGGCCGTCGACCAACCTGGCCAGCGGTGGGGTCAACGCCGCCCAGCCGGACTACGACTGGGCGGCGGTCGCTGACGGAAAGGGGCTCGGTTTCACCAGCCGGGCCCTTACCAGGGATGTCGTGATCTCCGGCCCCTCGAGCCTCGACCTCTACCTCAAGTCCTCGAGGCGGGACACCGACGTGCAGGCGACGATCTCCGAGGTGCGGCCCGACGGGAACGAGACCTATGTCCAGAGTGGCTGGCTCCGGGCCAGCCATCGCAAGCTCGACCACAGGCGTTCGACCGCACTGGATCCGGTGCCGACCCACCTCAAGCGGGACGCGAAGCGGCTGCCGAAGAAGGGCTTCACCAAGGTGAGAATCCCGATCTACCCGGTCAGTCACGCCTTCCGGGCCGGGTCGAAGATCCGGGTCACGATCCTGGCGGCCGGTGGCGACCGCTCCGAGTGGGAGTTCGACACGATCGACAGTGGTGCGACGAGGAACGTGATCTCGCTCGGCGGTGACATGGCCTCGAAGCTGGTCCTGCCGGTGCTGAACGGTGCCACCGCCAAAGGCACACCGTTGCCGGAGCCCACCGCATTGCGCGGCCAGCCCAGCCGGGTCTACGGGGAGGCATCGAACGGCGGTTGAGCCGGGCGGGCCGCGGCGGGGTAACCGGGCCCGGTACGGACGCCCGCGGCCCCGGCCTCGGGCCGGCCGGGCTCGGGTATTCTGGCGGGGGTGAATCGCGATCAGGTCACCAGACGGGATTTTCCGGCTGAGCGGGACGGCTATGACCGGGCATCGGTCGACGCCCATCTGGTTGCGGTCGAGGCCCTGATAGCCGCGGCCGAGGCCGAAGTCGACGCGCTCAGGGTCGAGCGCGACGCGCTACGCCGGGCCGCGCCCGCCGCCGGACCGGGGCGACCCGCCGAAGGCCGGGCCGCTTCTGCCCAGGGCACAGCCGCTCCGGCCGGAGTCCGGGCCGAACCGACCGGGGATCCGGCCGGCCCGGCCGTCGAGCCGGACCCGCCGCCGAGCACCGGGCCGGACCGGTCTGGCGACCGGCCGGAGTCGGCCGGCGACAACGACGACGAGGTGTCGGCCCGGTTGGTCGCGACCAAGCTGGCCATGGACGGCGCCGACCGCGACGCGATCCGGGAAAGGCTGCAACGTGACTACCGGCTCGATGACGCCGACCGGCTGATCGACGACCTGTTCGAACGGCTCGGCTGAGCTCGTTCCGGGCCCGCCCGGCGGGTGCGGGGCCGGCCGCGTAGCGATCGAACGTCTGTTCGGTCCCGTAGAATGCCCGGAGTGACCCGATCCGAGCGCATCGTCATCACGGGGGCCCGTGAACACAACCTGAAGGACATCGATCTCGACCTGCCGCGGGACGCGA
>JAGQUV010000037.1 GCA_020438295.1 Solirubrobacterales bacterium | reverse complement strand
CCGGAGGCCGTGCTGGCCGAGTCGTCCGGGCCCGGGCTCTGCGTGGCCGACCTCGACCTCGAGCGGGCCCGCTGGCTGCGCGACACCGACGACTCGATGGCCGAGCCCAAGCCGTTCGACTCGCTGCCGGGCCTGCTGCGAGCCAGGCGGCCGGAGCTGTACGGGCCGCTGACCGAGCCCCGCGACGGGCTGTACGACTACGAGGCCTGGAGCCGGCCCGAGCCGGCATAACTGTTGTCGGGCCGGCCTGTTAGGTTCGTCCGGTGCGCTACCCGGTCGAGTCATTTACCCCTGCCGAACGGGAACTGCTGGCGCCACACTTCACCAACCTGGACCGGCCGGTATTCGCGCTGACCAACCTGCCGGAGACGGTCAAGGGCGCGCTTTTTGCCCGCTATTCGCGCTATCCGGGGACGCTCAGGCGGCTTTACCTGGATGAGTTCGCGGCCGAGATGCCGTCCGGGCCGCGGCCGTTCGACGGCGAAGAGGGGGAGCGGGCGGCCGACCTGTACGAGCGCATCTTCGTCGGCTACGGCGACGACTCGATCGCCCAGGTCGGTGGCGCCCACGTCGCCTGCGAATGGGTGTCCAACATCCTGACTAAGGCGCTCCAGCGCGGCCGGCTGGCCGCCTACCTCGAGCAGTCCACCCGCTACATCGCGTACGACCAGGAGATGCCCGGCGGCGGCTACCGCTATTTCCGGGACGACGACCTCGGCCCGGAGTACGGGCAGGCGATGGACTCGATCTTCGCGATCTATTCCGAATCGCTGGCCAGGGTCGAGGTCTGGGCTGCCGGGCGCTGGCCGCGCGGCGACGGCGAGCCGGAAGGCCCGTGGCGCCGCTCGATCAAGGCAAAGGCGCTGGACCTGTTGCGCGGCCTGTTGCCCGCGGCGACGCTCAGCCACGTCGGCATATTCGCCTCGGGCCAGGCCTACGAACAGCTGCTGTTCCGCCTGATGGCCTCGCCGCTGCCGGAGGCCCGCCGGTTCGGCGGGATGATCCTCGACGAGCTCAAGCAGGTGATCCCGAGCTTCGTATCCCGGGTCGACCGGCCCGATCGCGGCGGCGAGATGATCTCGTTCCTCGAGCAACGGCGCGAGGTTACCGAGCAGTGGGTCGCCCGGCTGGGGCTCGACCGGCGCGAAGGGGCAGACGACTCCCCGGCCGTCGACCTGCTCCAGATCCACGGCACCGAGGACGACCTGCTCGCGGCCTGCCTGTTCGAGGCTTCGGGCGCCGGCGAGACCGACATCCGGGTCCGGATCGCCGAGCTCTCCCCCGAGCAGCGGGCCGAGCTGATGGCGGCGATGGTCGGCGAGCGCAGGAACCGGCGCCACCGCCCCGGCCGCGGCTTCGAGGCGGTCAGCTATCGGTTCGAGATCGTCTCCGACTACGGCGCGTTCCGCGACCTTCAGCGCCACCGCATGCTGACCTGCCAGTGGCAGACGCTCGGCCCCGACCTCGGGGCCGGGGTGCCGACCGAGCTGTACGAAGCGGGGGTCGCCGACGAGTACGAGCGGGCGCTCGAGATCTCGCGTGACGAATACGAGCGCCTGCGCGATGCCGGGCGGCCCGAACTCGCCCCGTACGCGCTCTGCCTCGGCTACCGGATCCGCTACATCCTCGACCTCAACGCGCGCGAGGCGATGCAGATGATCGAGCTGCGCTCGGGCCGCGAGGGCCACCCGACCTACCGCGCGGTTGCTCAGGCGATGCACGACGCGATCGCGGCGGTCCACCCGGCCGTCGCCGCGGCGATGACCCATCTCGACACGGAGAAGGAGCCGAGGCTGGAGCGGATGCTGTCAGAGATCCGCACCCACAAGAAGCGGCTGGCCGCGGCCGGCAGCACCTCCAAGGCCCCGCCCGGCTTCTCCGAGCTGGGCTGACCCGAGCTCCAGGACCCGGGTCGGTGTCGCGCCAGGCGGGCGAAGCCCGGCGCCCCGGTCTCGGCGCCCGACCGACGCCGGGCGGGCAGCCACTATCCTCGTGCGATGCCCGACCCGGCCCGATCCCGCCTGAGGCCGTTCACCCTGGCCGCCGTCGCGGCGGCCGCGCTGCTGTTGCTGGCCTGCTCGGGAGACACCGAGAACTCTTCGGCCGACCAGTCCAGATGGAGGCCCGGGCCGACCACCGAGCCCTGGCAGTTCCAGCTCCAGGGCAGGATCGACACCGCGATCCCGGCTCCGGTCTACGAGGTCGACGGGTTCGACGTTCCGGGCCGCACGGTCGAGGAGCTCCAGGCGATGGGCCGGAAGGTGATCTGTTACATCGACGTCGGCAGCTGGGAGCGCTATCGCCCCGACGCCGGCCGGTTCCCCCGGTCGGTGATCGGCAAGACCTACGAGGGCTACCCGAACGAGCGCTGGCTCGACATCCGCCGGTTCCGCAAGTTCGCGGGGCCGCTCAAGTCACGGATCCGCATGTGCGCCCGCAAGGGGTTCGACGGGCTCGAGCCCGACAACATCGCCGGCTACGAGAATCGCACCGGGTTCCCGATCAGGGCGAAGCACCAGCTGCGGTTCAACCGCTGGATCGCCCGCCAGGCGCACCGCAGGGGACTCGCGGTGGGCCTGAAGAACGACGGCCGCCAGGCCGGGAAGCTGGTCGACAGCTTCGACTTCGCGGTGGTCGAGCAGTGCTTCCAGTACGACGAATGCGGCCAGTACCGCCCGTTCATCCGGGCCGGCAAGGCCGTGTTCGAGGTCGAGTACGAGATCGCCAACCGCCGGTTCTGCCGGGCGTCGCAGCGGGCCCGGTTCAGCGCGATCGGCAAGGAATACGACCTCTACGCCAGACCCTGGCGGCCCTGCCGTGACGACAGCGGCTGAGGCGGTGGCGGCCCGGGTCCAGCGCCGCCCGGGGGACGCGCTCCTGCTGGCCGGGATCCTGCTGGTCGCGGCCAACCTGCGTCCGGTCATGGCCGCGACCGGCCCGCTGATCGGCGAGATCCAGCACGACCTGGGCCTGACCTCGGCCGCGGCCGGGATGCTCGGCTCGCTGCCGGCCCTCTGCTTCGGGCTGTTCTCGGCCCTGGCCCCGCGGGCCAGCCACCGTTTCGGGCTCGAGGAAGTACTGATGTTCGCGATGTTCGTCCTGGCCGTCGGGATCCTGATGCGGGTGATCCCCAGCGTCGCGGTGCTGTTCCTCGGGACCGCGGTGCTGGGGGTCGCGATCGCGTTCGGGAACGTCCTGATGCCGGCGGTCGTCAGGCGGAACTACCCGTTCACCGAGAAGCGGATGTCGGGCATCTACACGACCGTCCTGGTCGCCTCGGCCACGGTCGCCGCCGGCCTGGCGATCCCGCTGTCGAAGGCGGGCCTCGGTTGGCAGTGGTCGCTCGGGATCTGGTCGCTGCCGGCCCTGGCCGCGGCGATCGTCTGGGTGGCGATCCGGCGCCGCCGTCCCGCCTCCAGGCCGGAGGTGCCCGAGAAGCTCGGCCTCAGGGTCCTGTTGCGCTCGAAACTGGCGGTGGCGGTGACCGTGTTCATGGCCGCCCAGGCGTTCGCGATCTACGTGATGATCTTCTGGCTGACCGAGATCCTGATCGAGTCCGGGATCCCGCCGGTCCGGGCGGGGCTGATCTTCGCGATCTCGCAGAGCTGCGGGCTGCTCCCGGTGATCGCGCTCACCTTCGCCGGCGACCGGATCAGGGACGACCGCTATCCGGTGCTGGCCGGCGGAGCGGTGACGATCATCGGCCTGACCGGGCTGGCCGTATTCGGGGCGAGCGGGGCGATCGTCTGGGCGATCATGGTCTCGATCGGCCAGGCCTCCGGGTTCACGCTCGGGCTCTCGTTCTTCGTCAGCCGCAGCGCCACCCACTCGATCTCGGCCGAGCTGTCGGGGTTCGGCCAGTCGTTCGCCTACCTGATCGCGGCCGGAGGGCCGGTCCTGGCCGGGGTGATCCACGATTCGAGCGGCAGCTGGACGCTGGCCCTGGTCATGGTGATCGTGGTGATCGTGATCCAGGTCACGGCCGGGCTGGAGGCCGGCAGGCCGGCCCGGATCGGCGAGTAGGGCGGTCGCAGCAGGCCGGGAGGGTCGGGAAGGGCGGTCAGGCCGGCCGCAGCAGGCCGGCCAGGTCGTCGATCCGGTGATCCGGGGTCGTCTCCCGGTCCGATCCGCTGCCGCCGGGATCGGTGCCGGCCTCGACCAGGATCCCTTCGAGGCCGGCCGCCTGCGCACCGGCTATGTCGGAGCTCAGCTGGTCGCCGATCATCGCCACCCGGCCCGGCGATCCGATCGCCCTGAGGGCGGCCTCGAAGATGGCCGGCTCCGGCTTGCCGGTGGTCACGGCCGTCTTGCCGGACGCGGTCTCGATCGCGGCCAGGATCGCCCCGGTCCCCGGCCAGAGGCCGTCGGGCATCGGCATGATCGGGTCGCGCCCGGTCGCGGCCAGCAACGCGCCGTCGCGGGCCGCCATCGAGGCCGCCCGCAGCTCGGCGTAATCGAACGTCTCGTGTCCGGAGACCAGCACCACCTCGGCGGCGGTCCCGGACCCGGTCGCTGGGCTGGCGCCGTCGGGCCCGGCCCGGTCGGGGCGGGCCACCTCGACGATCCCGGCCGACGCGGCCTGGGCGTGGAACGAGTCGGTCCCGACCACCAGGGCGTTCGGGGCCGGACCGAACATCTCCCGGGCGAACTCGAACAGCGTCGAGCCGGCGGTCACCACCTTCCCGTCGTCGATCTCGACCCCGCCGTCGCGCAGGATCGCCGCCTGCTCGGCCGGCGAGAGACGGGGATTGTTGGTCACGAACGCGATCGGCATCCCTTCGGTCAGCAGGGTCCGGACGGTCTCGGCCGCGCCCGGCAGGAACTGGTGATTGCGCCAGACCACTCCGTCGAGGTCGATCAGGAGGCCGGCGTAGTGATCGGCGAGCCGCATCGGGACAAGGCTAGAGCAGACCTGAATAGAGTGGCCCAATGCACCCCGACGCGCGCAGCGCCATCCGACCGCGGCCGGTGACCGTCCTGGTTGCCGGCGGCACGATCTCGATGACCGGCGAAGCCGGAGCCTCGCCCAAACTCAACGCCGATGACCTGCTCGACTCGATCCCGTCCAGCGTCGGGATCCAGGACTTGGACGCGAAGACGCTGATCAACGTGCCGAGCGCCCACCTGACCCTTTCCGACCAGCTCGACATCTGCCGGCGGGCCCGCGACACGGCCCGGCGCGGGATCGGGGTGGTGGTCACGCACGGCACCGACACGCTGGAGGAGACGGCGATGCTGTGCGACGTGCTGCACGACGCCGAGGCGCCGATCGTCTTCACCGGCGCGATCCGGCCGGCCTCCAGCCCCGGGGCCGACGGCCCGGCCAACCTGGTCGACGCGATCAGCATCGCCGCGAGCGAGGCCGCCGCCGGCATGGGCGTGCTGGTCTGCTTCGGTGGCGAGATCCACCACGCGAGGGGCGCCCGGAAGACCGACACCACGTCGCTGGTCGCCTTCTCCTCGCCGCAGACCGGGCCGCTGGGCCGCGTGACCGAGGGCCACCCGACGATCTGGTCGAAGATCCCCCGCAACCCGGCACTCGACCCGCCGCACCTGGACGGGCGCGTGCTGGTCGTCCCGACCAGCTCCGGCGACGACGGGACGCTGGCCCGGGCGGCGCTGGCCACCGATCCCGACGGGGTGGTGATCGGCACGCTCGGCGCCGGCCACGTCTCGCCGGCGATCCTCGAGCTCTGGGCCGAAGCGGCCGAGCGGATCCCGGTGGTGGTCTACTCCCGGCCCGAGCGCGGGGTGATCCTCAACGCGACCTACGGCTACCAGGCCTCCGAGCGCGACCTGCGCGGGACCGACGTGATCCCGGCCGGCTTCCTCTCGCCCCAGGCTGCTCGGATGAAGCTGCTGGCCTGCCTGGCCTCGGGTCTCAGCGTCTCCGAGATCCGCTGGGCCTTCGGTCAGGACGACGGCTGACCGGATCGCTGTCCCGGTGGTCCGGGGTCGTCTCGGGCAGATTCCGGTCCCGGGTGGTCCGGAGCATTGACAAGCGTCACAACTGGTGTGTAAGTTGCCGCTGATCCCGTTCCCACCCACCACGGAAGGTCACAGGTGGCTGAAATAACCGGCGGCAAACTGCTGGCACGCGCCCTCCGGGCGGAGGGAATCGAGTTCCTGTTCGGGCTGCCTTCGCCCGAGGCCGATCCGCTTCTGGCCGAACTCGAAGACAACGGGATCCGCCTGGTGCCGGTCCACCATGAAGCGGCGGCAGTGCACATGGCCGAGGGCCTCTACAAGACCAGCGGCAAGGTAGCGGCGGTCCTGGGCAATCCCGGACCGGGCTCGGCAAACCTCCTTCCAGGCGTACTCACCGCCCGCCACGAGGGGGTGCCTGTCGTGGTGATCACCTCGCAGCACCGCATGGGGGTCGTCTACCCGTCCTCGCCGGCGACCTTCCAGGGGCAGGACCAGCTCGACCTGTTTCGCCCGGTGGTCAAGTGGGGAGGGCCGGTGTTCGCGTGGGACCGCATCCCCGAGGTGCTCCGGCTCGCCTTCCGCGAGATGTGGAACGGGCGCCCAGGACCGGTTCACCTGGAAATTCCCGGACCGGTGCTCTATGAAGTCGGCGAGGAGGAAAGCGTGCCGATCCTCCCACCCGTTGCTTCCCGGGGAGAGGGCCCGCGGGCGTCGGCCGAGCAACTCGATGAGGCGGCCGGGATCCTGGCCGGGGCGGAACGTCCGATCGTGATGGCCGGGACCGGTGTCGACCGGGGTCGCGCCAACGACCCCCTGTTGGAGGTCGTCGAATTGCTCGCCTGCCCGGTGTTGCCGACGATGGCGGGCCGGTCGGTGGTTTCCTCCGAGCATCCGAACTACCTGTTCGGCAACGGCCCGGCCGGGGACGACGCCCGTCGCGAGGCCGACGTGGTCCTCATAGTCGGGTCGCGGGTCGGGAACCTCGACCTTCCCTATGACGAGTACTGGGGCGATCCCTCCGTCCAGCAGGTGATCCAGATCGACATCGATCCGCTCAGTCTGGGAGTGTCCCGCCCCCTTCGCCTCGGCATCCTCTCCGACGCACGGGCGGCGCTCGAGGGATTGGCGGACAGGTTGCGGAAAATGGAGTTGCCCCGGTCCGATGCTGCCGACCTGGCGCGATACCGCGCGAAGCACCAGCAGACCATGGAATCGCTTGCGGCCCCGATCCTCGAGTGGAAGGGACCCGGAATCCATCCGGCGCATGCGATCGGGGTGATCGGGTCGGTATTCGGCCCCGGCGCGATCTACACCGTGGACGGCGGCAACACCTCGCTTTGGGCGGCCTCGGTGCTGCCGCCTACAGGTCCCAACTCCTATCACTCGATCCTCGAACTGGGCATGCTCGGGACCGGCATACCATCGGCAGTCGGGGCCAAGCTGGGAGAGCCCGACCGGGAGGTCGTATGCATCACCGGAGACGGTGCGGCCGGCTTCAACATCATGGAGATGCAGTCCGCGGCCCGGGAACGGCTCGAGATCACCACCGTCGTCTTCTCCGAGGGTTCATGGACCATGGAAGTCCGCAACGAAATCAACGCCTACGGCAGGACCTTCGGAACCGAGCAGGGAGAGATCCGCTGGGACCTGCTGGCCGAGGGTCTGGGCTGTCAGGGCGAGTTCGTCGAACGCATCGAGGACCTCGAGCCGGTCCTGCACAACTGCCGGGAGCAAGCCGGGCCGAGCTTGGTCTGCCTGCGGACTGACCGTGAAGCCAATCTCGCGGTCCCGGAAGACCTCGCCGGCCGTTTCAGGGCGGTCTACTCAGGCTCGGAGGATGCCGAGCGCGTGGCGAATACCTAGCCTTCGGCTTCGATCGCCCGCCGCAGCTCGGTCTTGCTCATCTTCGAGCGACCCTTGATCTTCAGCCCCTGGGCGATCTCGTAGAGCTCGGCTTTCGAAGCCTCGTCGGGGACGTCCGCATCGTCCGCCTCCGCCAACGACCGCCGGGTGGCCGGACCGGAGCGCATGCCGGCCGGGGATTCCGGCTCGCGGGATCTCGATTCGGCAACCGATCCCGGCCCGCCGTTGGTCGCCGCGGCCGACCCGACCGGGGTCCGGTCATGAACCGGATCCCCGTTCGGGGGAGTGTCCGGGGCCGGTTCGTCGCCCGGTCCGGAGAATCCCGTCTCGGACTCGCTCTGGACGATCCGCCAGCCGGCGATCAACGCGGCCGAGACGCCGGCGATCCCGAAGGCCAGTTTCTTCTTCAATTCACACACCTGCCGAAGGATAGGGCTGCGGTCGGGTACATCGAACTGACCATAGCGAGTCCACCGGAGGCCGAAAAAGACGGGAGGTCGCCGGCGTACGTCGCGGGCATGGACCGGACCCCCGATCGCTTGTCGCGGTCACCGGGGTCGTTTAGGCTCGGGATGAGCCGGGAATCGCAGGTGAGCCGGTGTGCCACCGACTCCGGCCCGAGCGATGCGACGCGCCCGGCAAGCGACGACAAGGCCGTGGTGAGATGCGCTATCCAGAATTCTTGAGGGCAGGTCGGGTACGGGTCGTCGCTGCGCTCCTGCTCGCCCTGCTGATCACGGTGACGGTCGGCGCGAGGGCCGAAGCGGCGCCGCAGGGACCTTGGGTACTGCCGGCCGATGATCTCTCACAAACGGGCGAGCACTCGTACGACACCCGGGTTGCCGTCGACGGCGACGGCACGGCCACCGCGGTTTGGTCCCGCGACTCCGGCAGTTCCGAAGTCATTCAATCCAGCTCTCGCCCTCCCGGCGGAACGTGGGGGCCGGTCGAGAACCTTTCGAGCGCGATCGCTGAATCGGGCGACCCACAGGTTGCCGCCGGCGCCGACGGCACGGTAACCGTGGTCTGGCTTCAGGAGCAGGGATCCCACGACGAGGTGATGACCAGCACGTTCCCTCCCGGCGCCGGGTTCGGGCCGGTCGAGCGGCTGTCGACGCTGGGCCAAAACGCCCGTGCACCCCGGGTCGCGATCGGCGACGACGGAACGGCCACCGCGATCTGGACCGAAGACACCGGCTCGAACTACCTGGTGCGGACCAGCACCCGGCCGCCGGGCGGCGGGTTCGCCGCCGCGCAATTCATCTCGGCCGCCGGACAGGACGCCCGCGACCCGGAGGTGGCGGTCGGTCCGCAGGGAACCACGACCACGATCTGGCGGCGTGACAACGGCTCGGGCCAGTTCATCGTGCAGACCCGCACCAAACCGGACGGGGGCGCCTATGGCCTGATTCAGAGCCTTTCGGCCGCCGGCCAGACGGCCAGCCGGCCCGGCCTGGCGGTCGGAGGCGATGGATCGATCGTGGCGATCTGGGCCCGCAGCAACGGAGCCAACTTCATCGTGCAGACCCGCAGCCGCCCGTCGGGCGGGATCTTCGGCCCGACCGAAGACCTCTCGGCCCCGGGGCAAGACGGCAGTGATCCCCGGGTCACGATCGGGTCCGACGGGACCACCGCCGCGGTCTGGTTTCGCTCTGCCGGCCCGGACGACGTCCTGCAGGCCAGGATCCGGCCACCGAATGGAGCGTTCGGGCCGGTCGAGGACGTCACCGGCACCCTGGTGATCGCCGGCGACCTCGGGCTGGCGAGCGCCCCGGACGGGACCGACTCGGTCATCTGGTACTCGAAGATCGGTCCGGACTACGTGGTCCAGGCCGCGACCCGACACCCCGGCATGGGCTTTGGCCCGACCGAGGTTCTGTCGGCCCCCGGTGCGAACACCTCGTACCCGGACATCGCGATCGGTCCGGATGGCGTGGCAACCGCGGTCTGGACCCGCTACGACGGTTCGCGCGACATCGCGCAGGCGGCCTCGACCCTGTCTGCCTCGGTGCTGACCGTGACCAAGCAGGGATCGGGGCAGGGGACGGTCACGTCGGCCCCCGGCGGAATCGACTGCGGCCCGGTCTGCGCCGGCCTGTTCAGCTTCTATGCGCCGGTCACCCTGACCGCCACACCGGCGACCGGGAGCAGGTTCACCGGTTGGTCGGGTGACTGCTCCGGCCAGGCAACGACCTGCCGGCTCGACCCGAGTGAGGCGAGGACGACCACGGCGGGGTTCTGTCCGCCGAAGACCCTCAGGCCGGGCAAGCTGAAGCGCAACAAGAAGAAGGGGACCGCCAGGCTGGCGGTTACCGCCGGAGGTGTGGGCAAGGTGGTCCTCAGGAAGTCGAAACAGGTCAGGAAGTCGTCGAAGGAGGTCGGCTCGAACGGCAGGGGCAGACTCCGGGTCAAGGTCAGGGGCAGAAAGGCGAAGAAGCTCAGGAGGAACGGCAGGGTCAGGGTCAGGATCAGGCTGATCTACAGACCCGGCGACGACTGCCCCGACAAGACCGCGACCAGAAAGGTCAAACTGGTTCGGAAGTAGGGTCGCCAAGCCGGCGGCTCATCTCGGGGGGCGGTCGATCCCACCGGCCCGATCAGCTTCGCGATGGTTGCGGCCGGCATCTACGCTTCCGGCATGTCGTTCGCAACGAGCCTCCGCTTGACCGGGCTGGTCGTCTTCCTGTCGCTCGCCTCGGCCGCGCCACTTTCCGCCGCGCCTTCAGGGGCCGGCGGCTCCGATCCCGCCACGTCGGACCGACCCGCTCTGTTCGTCCGCGGCTTCGACCCGGGAGCCGCCGGCATCGAGAACGGAGCTCGAGCGACTGCGCCGACACGGGCATCCGGCCCCGGATCGGCGAACGGCCTGGCATCGCCGGCCGTCTTTCGCGGTGTTTCGGTCAGGCTCGGCAAGCGGCTTCGACGGCGGATGACCGGCAATTCGTGGCATCGCGGATGCCCCGTGCCGCTGTCCCGGCTCCGGCTCCTGAAGGTCCGCCACTGGGGCTTTGACGGTCAGGTCCACCGGGGCCGTCTGGTCGTCCACGCCGACGCTTCCAGGCAGATGCTGACCGTGATGCGCCGGCTGTTCCGGCTCCATTTCGCGATCCGCCGGATGCGGCTGGTCGACGCGTATGGCTCCGACGACCACCGCTCGATGAACGCCGACAACACCTCGGCCTTCAACTGCCGCGAGGTCGCCGGTCGCCCCGGCGTCTGGAGCCAGCACGCGTTCGGGCGGGCGATCGACGTGAACCCGGTCGAGAACCCGTACGTGTCGGGCAGCCACGTTTCACCGGCAAAAGGCAGGCGGTTCGCCGATCGCCGCCCGCGGCGCAAAGGCATGATCGCCGGCAAGGGCGCCGTGGTCAGGACCTTCGCCCGGGCCGGTTGGGAGTGGGGAGGCAACTGGACCGGCGCCCGGGACTACCAGCACTTCTCCACCACCGGCACCTAGCCTGCCGTCCGGGCCGCAGGGACAGTACCCGCTAGGTACGGCCCGCAGGTCCGGACGGTGCATGGCGCCGGCTACAGGATCAGGGATCAGGAACTGAGTCGCTGGGATCGTGTGTCGCGGTGTCTGTGACTGATTGACAGGGATACCCACGGCAAGTGGTCACAGGTGCCGCGACGCGCGAATACCCAGCGGCTCAGCCGCAGCCGGTGTTGTTCCCGCAGCTCGAGCAGGTGTAGCAGGAGCCGGTCCGCTGCATGATGCCTCCGCACTGGTCGCAGGCCGGGCCGAGGTCCGCGGTCCCGCCCGAAACCTTGAGCCGGGCCGGGATCACCGGGACGTCGTCGGTCAGGGCCGAGCCGGCCGGAACCGAGCCGCCGGAGTCGCCGGCCGGCCCCGCGGCCTCTTCGCCGCTGTCTCCGGAGCCGTTACCGTGGCCGTTGCCACCGTTACCCGAGCCGTTGCCCGAGCCGTTGCCGGGGCTGAACAGGGTCTCCTGGGCCTCCTTGCGGCTGCGGACCTCCGGGGTCAGGATGCCCTGCTCCTCGAGGAAGTCGGTGTCGTCGATGAACTGCGAGGCCAGCCAGCGCATGATGTAGTCCGGCATCGACTTGGCGAACGGGATCTCGGGGTTGCCGGTGATCCCTTCCGGGTCGAACCGCATGTAGCTGAACTTGTTGACGAACACCTCGAGCGGCACGCCGTACTGGAGCCCGAGCGAGATCGCGGTGGCGAACGCGTTCATCATGCCGCGCATGGTCGAGCCTTCCTTGCCGATATCGGTCAGGAAGATCTCGCCGACCGAGTTGTCGGAGTACTTGCCGGCCGTGATGTAGCCCTCGTGGCCGCCGACCGAGAACTTGTGGGTGACCGACTGGCGGGTCTTCGGCATCCGCTGGCGGACCGGTTCGTTCGGAGTCTCGGCTTCGGCCTGACCGTCGGCGTCCTTCTCGTCGCTGGCATCGGTGCGGAGCGCCTGGGCCGTCTTCGAGCCGTCGCGGTAGATCGCCAGCGCTTTCAGCCCGCCTTCCCAGCCGCGGGTGTAGGCGTCGGCGATGTCTTCGATCGAGGCCGTGGCCGGCAGGTTGACCGTCTTCGAGATCGCGCCCGAAAGGAACGGCTGGGTCGCCGCCATCATGTCGATGTGGCCGGTGTGCGAGATCGCCCGCTCACCGACCGCCACGTCGAACACCGGCAGGTGCTCCTGCTTCAGGCCGGGTGCGCCGACGATCGTGTTGTTCTCGTTGATGTGGGCCTCGATCTGGGCGATCTCGGCCTCGCTGTATCCCAGTCTGCGCAGCGCCATCGGCACCGAGCGGTTGACGATCGTCATGCTGCCGCCGCCGACCAGCTCCTTGAACTTGACCAGCGAGAAATCGGGCTCGATCCCGGTCGTGTCGCAGTCCATCAGGAAGCTGATCGTGCCGGTCGGGGCCAGCACGGTCGCCTGCGCGTTGCGATAGCCGTGCTGCTCGCCGACCTCGACTGCGGCGTCCCATTCCAGGTGGGCCGCTTCGAGCAGGTCGTCGTAGACCCCGTCGGACGGGATCTCGTAGCTGGCGTCGCGGTGCATGCGCATCACGTTGTTGTGCGGCTCGCGGTTCTTCTCGTAGGCCTCGTACGGGCCCATCGCGGCCGCGATCTCGGCCGACCGCCGGTAGGCCCGGCCGGTCATCAGCGCGGTGATCGCCGCGGCGACGTTGCGGCCCTCGTCCGAGTCGTACGGCATGCCGTCCGACATCAGCAGCGCCCCGAGGTTGGCATAGCCGAGGCCGAGCTGGCGGAAGGCGTTGGCGTTCTTCCCGATCTCCTCGGTCGGGTAGCTGGAGAAGCCGACCAGGATCTCCTGGGCCAGGAACACGGTGTCGACCGCGGCGCTGAAGCCCTCGGTGTCGAAGCTGCCGTCCTCGTTGCGGAACTTCATCAGGTTGATCGAGGCCAGGTTGCAGGCCGAATCGTCGATGTGCATGTACTCGGAGCAGGGGTTCGAGGCGTTGATCCGGCCCGAGTTGGGGCAGGTGTGCCAGCGGTTGATCACCGTGTCGTACTGGACCCCGGGATCGGCGCACTGCCAGGCCGCCTCGGAGATCTGGTTCATCAGGTCACGGGCCGGCAGGGTCTTGGTGGTCGAGCCGTCGGAGCGGGCCTTCAGCTCCCAGTCGGCGTCGTCGCGGCAGGCCTCCATGAACTCGTCCGATACCCGGACCGAGTTGTTCGCGTTCTGGTACTGGATCGAAGTGAAGCCGTCGCCGTCGATCGACATGTCGAAGCCGGCGTCGCGCAGCGCGGCCGCCTTCTTCTCCTCGTCGGCCTTGCACCAGATGAAGTGCTCGATGTCGGGGTGGTCGACGTCCAGCACGACCATCTTGGCGGCGCGCCGGGTCTTGCCGCCCGACTTGATCGTGCCGGCCCAGGAGTCGGCGCCACGCATGAAGCTGACCGGCCCGGAGGCCGTCCCTCCCTTGGACAACGGCTCGACCGAGCCGCGGATGTTGGACAGGTTGATCCCCGAGCCGGAGCCGCCGCGGAAGATCATCCCCTCATTGGTGTTCCAGTTGAGGATCGATTCCATCGTGTCCTCGACGCTGAGGATGAAGCAGGCCGAGCACTGCGGTTTCTCCTCGAAGCCGACGTTGAACCAGACCGGTGAGTTGAACGCCGCCTCCTGGTGGAGCAGGATCGCGGTCAGCTCCGCCTCGAACGCGTCGCCGTCGGCCTCGGTCGCGAAGTAGTTGCCCTTGCGTCCCCATTCGGCGATCGTCCCGGCGACCCGGCCGATCATCTGCTTGACCGAGTTCTCACGCCGGTCCGAGCCGAGCTGGCCGCGGAAGTACTTCTGGGCGACGATGTTGGTCGCGTTCTGGGACCAGGAGCGCGGGAATTCGACTCCGCGCTGCTCGAACGCGGGGTTCTCCGGGTCGCCGATCACCGCGTCGCGCAGCTCCCACTCGACCTCGTCAAAGGGGTGAACGCCCTCGCGGGTGAGGCGGCGCTGGATGACTACGCCATCGGGGTTGATGCGGGACGACTGGGATACCGACTGGGACATACTCTCGCTCTCTCCTTGATGACGGCCGCGGTCGGCCGACTGGTGCTTTTTCAACGTTTCCGCCGGCCGGGGCCGGTCACTGCCAAATCCGGGTGCAACTTTTTGCGGACTCCTCTTGTAACCGATCAGTCGGTCGCCATTTCTGGCTTAACCCGCAACTTGCCGGTTCATTTTCTGCCGGCCGTCTCCGGGGTGAGCCGGTCGAGCTCGGCCTGGACGTCTTCGACCCCGAGCTGACGGTAGACCGCGGCGAACTGCAGGTACGCGACCTGGTCGATCCGGCGCAGGCCACCGAGGCACATCTCGCCGACCTTGGCCGCCTCGATCTCGCCGCCGGCCCGGACCGCGGCCGACTCGATCCGGTCGAGCAACTGGTCGATCGCCTCGGGCCGCACCGGGCGCTTGTGCGAGGCCCTTTCGAGCCCGCCGCGCAGCTTCTCCCGGTCGAACGGCTGTCGCCGGCCGTCGCGCTTGACCACGAACAGGGGCTGGTGCTCGCAACGCTCGTAGGTGGTGAAGCGGTGCTCGCACTTCGCACACTGCCGCCGGCGCCGCACGGCAGCGCCTTCCTCGGAGCTACGGCTCTCGAGGACCCGGCTTCCCTGGTGTCCGCAGTTGGGGCAAAGCACATGGCCAATGATACTAGGAGTGGAGTCGGATCCCTTTCCCCTACGCTACATGTAGCGTTCCGTTCCCGAAATTCTTTTCGTGGCCCGGCGTCCGGCCGCCGCCGGAACCGACCGATCGCGGGGTCGGTGCCCGCCCCGGCCGGCCGGGGGTCGGTGTGACCCCGGTCACCGCGCCGGACCCGCTCCGGCAGTACGGTCGGGGCCATGTACGATCACCGTGTGAACCAGTTCCCCGACAGCCGGCCGGACGGCACCGCGGAGCCCGCGCCTGACGAGGCCGGCACCACCCGCCGTGAAGCAGCGGTCGAGCGTGCGACGGCGGCCCGTGACGCCGCCCGCGAGAAGGCGACGGCGGCCCGCGACAACGCGGTCGAACGCGCTACGGCCGCACGCGAGAACGCGGTCGAACGGGCCACGGCGGCGCGCGAGAACGCCGTAGAACGGGCCGGGATCGCCCGCGAGGCGGCGGTCGACCGGGCGCACGCGATCCGCGAGTCGGCGGCCGAGACGATCAGGGCGGTCAAGCCGAAGTTCCGCGGCGTGTCGCACGAATGGGCGTTCTTCCTCTCGCTCGGCCTCGGCATATCGCTGTTGATCCTCGCCGACACCCCGCGCAAGTTCCTCGCGGTCAGCATCTACACGGTCTCGCTCTGCGCCCTGTTCGGCACCAGCGCCCTTTACCACCGGGTCAACTGGCGCACCTCGAGGGCCCGCATGGTGATGCGAAGGCTCGACCATTCGATGATCTTCCTGCTGATCGCCGGAACGGTCACCCCGTTCGCCCTGCTGACCATGTCCGGCACCTGGTCGACCGCGATCCTGATCGCGGTCTGGGCCGGCGCGGCGGTCGGCGTCGCGATCGAACTCGCCTGGACCAGCTCGCCCAAGTGGGTCAGCGCCGCGATCTACGTCGCGGTCGGCTGGATCGGCGCGGTTGCCTTCCCCCACATCGTGGGCACCGCCGGCGTGGTGGCCGGCCTCTTGATCGCCACCGGCGGGATCCTCTACACGGTCGGTGCCGTGGTCTACGCGACCCAGCGGCCCGATCCCAACCCGACCTACTTCGGCTACCACGAGGTGTTCCATCTCCTGGTGATCGGCGCGGCGGCCACCCACTTCGCGGCAGTAGCGTTCTTCGCCCTGTAGGGGACGGTGGTGGACTCGCGGTGACCGTCGCTGTTCCGCCCGAGTGGAGTTCGATCACGGTCGGCCCGGTCACGACCAGGCTGATCGAGGCCGGGCCCCACCAGGCCTCGGAGGCGGTCGTCTTCGTGCACGGCAACCCCGGCTCGGCCGGCGACTGGGCCACCCTGGTCGGTGAGGTGGGGGAGCTACGCCGCGCGGTGGCGTTCGACCTGCCCGATTTCGGCCAGACCGTGGCCGCGCCCGGTTTCGGCCACACGATCGACGAGTACACCGATTTCCTCGACCAGGCGCTGGCCACGCTCGGAATCAGCCGGGCGATCCTCGTGCTGCACGACCTCGGCGGCTTCTTCGGGCTCCGGTGGGCCGCCGCCGACCCCGACCGGGTCGCCGGCGTGGTGCTGATCGACACCGGGGTCCTGCCCGGCTACAAGTGGCACCGCTGGGCCCGGGTCTGGCAGACCCCCGGCCTGGGCGGACTGGCCCAGGCGACCGTGACCAGCGCGATGTTCCGCCGCCAGATCAGCAGCCAGGAACCGCGGGGCCTGCCCAGCGAATTCATCGACGAGATGTACGAGAACTTCGACCGCAGGACGAAGTCGGCGGTGCTCCACCTCTACCGCGACGCCAAGTCGATCTCAGACGACGCGGCGAGGCTGAGCCCGCCGCTGGCCGAGGCCGACCTGCCGGCCCTGGTCATCTGGGGAGCCGGCGACCCCTATCTGGGGTCCGAGTACGCCGAGCGCCAGAAGCAGGCGTTCCCCTCGGCCGACGTCCACGTGCTGCCCCAGTCCGGCCACTGGCCGTACATCGATGACCCGGCCACCGTCTCCCACCTGCTGCTCGACTTCCTGCGCACCGTCGCCTGACGACCCCACCACCGTCTCCCACCTGCTGCTCGACTTCCTGCGCACCGTCGCCCTACCCCGCCGGTTGAACGGGGGCGCGCCTGACCCCGCCGGTTGAACGGGGGCGCCGGCTCAGCCGTCCGGCCCCTCACTCGCTGCCAGCTTGGCCGACGCGATCAGGTCGTCCAGCTCGGCCTCGCGCCCGGACCGGACCAGCTCGACCGGGTCGGGCTCGCCGTTGACGATCCCCTCGAAGAACGCCTTGCGGTCCTGATAGGTGGGCAGGGTCGACTTGGCCCAGCCCCGGGCCTGGTTGAGGATCACCGCCAGCCGGGCGTACTCGTCCCCGTACAGCTCGGCGACCTCGTCCTTGATCCGCTTGGCCAGAGCGGGGGAGGCGCCGGCGGTCGAGATCGCGATCGCCAGCGGGCCGGTCCGCACGATCGCCGGCAGGATGAAGTTGCAGAGCGGCGGCACGTCGACCACGTTGACCAGCATCGCCCGGTCCTCGGCGTCGTCGAAGACCGCGATGTTCACCTCCGAGTCGTCGGTCGCCGCGATCACCAGGAACCGGCCGTCCAGATCGTCGGGCCCGGCGTAGGTCCGGCGGTGCCAGGTGATCGAGCCTTCCGAGGCCAGCTCGTCCAGCTCCGCACATGCTGCCGGCGCGATCAGCTCCACCTCGCCGCCGCAGGCGAGCAGCCCCTCGACCTTCTCGAGGCCGACCCTGCCACCGCCGACCACCAGACAGCGGCGGCCGGACAGCTTCAGGCAGGCGATGTAGAACGGGGTC
>JAGQUV010000036.1 GCA_020438295.1 Solirubrobacterales bacterium | reverse complement strand
GCGTATGGTCGGGCGGGTGCAATTGGCGCGCATATGGTCCGGCAACTGCACCCACCCGAACAGTCCGTCACCGCTGGCGGGCGCCGGCGGGTGCATTTGCCTCGCATATGGTGAGGCGGGTGCAATTGGCACGCATATGGTCCGGCAACTGCACCCACCCCGCACATGGGCCCGCACGTGGGCTCCGCACATGGGGCCCGCAGGTGGGCCCGCACGTGGGCCCCGTGCGTCGCGTGGCGGGTCCGCCCGAAAGCCCGTGGCGGCGTCAGGGCGGAGGTGGCGCGGCGGGCCCGGTTAGCGGCCGAACCGCTTCATGCCGCGGGCGGTGACGAACGTGGTCAGTTTGTTGACCAGATCCCGGCGGCTCTTGGTGTACGGGAACCAAAGGGGTTCGTCGTCGGTACTGAACCGGGCGCTGACGATCGACTCGGAGCGACAGTACTTGCGGATCCCGTACTCGGCATGGCGGTAGCCGATGCCCGATTCCTTCCAGCCGCCCATCGGCACCCCGGGCACGGCGTAGTTGAACAGGACGTCGTTCACGTTGACCGCGCCGCACTCGATCCGCCGCGCAACGCCCTCCGCCCTGCGGGAAGGACCGAAGACCGTGGCCGAGAGGCCGTACCGCGTGTCGTTGGCCAGCCGCACGGCCTCCTCGGAGTCGGCGACCTTCATCACGCCGACCACCGGGCCGAATGACTCGTCGCGCATCAGCCCCATCGAGTGGTCGACGTCGACCAGCACGGTCGGCTCGTAGTAGTCGCCGGGCCCGTCGGCCCGTTTTCCGCCGGTCAGCGCCCTGGCTCCCTTTCCGATCGCATCGTCGACCTGGGCCGCCACGTGTTTGATCTGGTTGGGCGAGGTCATCGCGCCGACGTCACAGCCGTACTCGGCCCCGTCGGGCCCCTGTTTCAGCGAGCCGACCTTCTCGGTCAGCTTCTCGACGAATTCGTCGTAGACCGGCTCCTCGACGTAGATCCGCTCGATCGACATGCAGACCTGGCCCGAGTTGGTCATGCCACCCCAGGCGGCGGCGTTGACCGCACGCTCGAGATTCGAGCCGTCGAGCACGACCATCGGGTCCTTGCCACCGAGCTCCAGGCTGACCGGGGTCAGGGTCTCGGCGGCGCGGGCCATGACCAGCCTGCCCACGCGGTCGGAGCCGGTGAAGCCGATGAAGTCGGATTCGTCGACCAGAGCCGTGGCGGTATCGGCGGTGCCCTGGACGCAGGCGAGGATGTCCGGACCGCCGATCTCGTTGCGCCAGGCGTCGACCACCTCCTGAACGCTGAGCGGGGTGAACTCGGAGGGCTTGAGGACTACGGCGCAGCCGGCCATCATCGCCGGGATGGCGTCGCCGATCGAAAGGATCAGCGGGAAGTTCCAGGGACTGATCAGGCCGACCACCTGGTGTGGTCGGTATCGGACCCTCAGCTTGTGGGTGGCGGTCAGCAGCGAGTGGGGGCGGACCTTCGTCTCGCCCAGGAACTTCTCGGCCTTCGAGCCGTAGAAATTGACCAGGTCGGTCAGGTAGCCGGACTCGAACATGGCTTCGGCCCGGACCTTGCCGGTCTCGGCCTGCATGGTTTCGGCGACCCGTTCGGAATTGTCGAGCAGCCAGTCGCGCAGCCGGTTCATCCAGAGTCGCCGCCCGTCGAAGCCGAGCCCTTCCCAGGCGGGCTGGTTTGCCCGGACCCGGGCCACGGTGGCCGCGACCGCCTGCGGCGAGTCGACCGGTATCGAGGCGAAAGTCTCGCCGGTCGCCGGGTTTGCCACCTCGACCGTTTCTACCGCTCTGTCGGTGCCCCGTACCTCTGTCGCGCCCATTTCGATTTCTCCTCGCCGCCGGCCCGCGGTCGCCGCCGCCCGGCTGTCTCCCGGGTTGCCGCTACTGGATGTTGCCGGCCTTCTCGTGTGACTGTTTCTTCTTCGCGGAACTGCGTTTGTCCGGCACCGCTTTCTGTTCGAGGCGGTAGACGTTGCCGAAATTGCTGAACAGGTAGACCCGCCCCCACACATCTTCGCCCATTCCGTTGAGCGCCGGCTGTTTGCCGCGCCCCGGCGGCATCGGCGGGCCCAGTCGCCGGTCATCGGTGATCCAGCCGGAGTCGGGCAGGGCGGTGCGTACGCGGTTGGCGCAGAAGTCCCCGTAGATCATCCGCCCGCGGATCGTGGTCAGGGCGGGATCGTCGACCACCGGACCACCGATCACCGCGCAGCCGACGTCGTGCGAGTAGGTGAGGACAGGCCAGACCACGTCCGGGAAAGCGGTCACCGGGAGCCCCGCCGGGCAGAGCTCCCGGCCGCAGTCGTACGGACTTACCCCTTCGTAGAGCTTCCAGCCGAAGTTGGCTCCCCAGGCCAACCGGAAAGGCAGGTAGTTGATCTCCTCGTAGCGCTGCTGACCGACGTCGGCGATCGCCATCTCGAGTTCCCCGCCCGGCGGCCGGTAGAAGCTGAAGCTGTGCGGGTTGCGCAGGCCGTAGGCGAAGACCTCGTCCCGCCCGGGACGTCCGACGAACGGGTTGGTGGCCGGAATCCGGTAGGTCCGCCCGGTGGTCTGATCGGCCCGGGGGTCGATTCTGAGGATCTTGCCCCTGAGGCTCTCCGGGTTCTGGGCCAGGTTGAGCGAGTCGCCCGGGTCGTTGCCGTCGCCCACCGCTATGTAGAGCAGTCGGCCCAGGAAGCGCAGCTCGCCGCCGTTGTGATTGCCGCGCTCGCTGACCCGCGGAATGCGCAGCACCGGGCGGCGGCTCCCGACCGGGGCGTAGAGCGGCTCCTTCCGGCTGCGCGTGAACTGGTCGATCCTGACTCCTCCTTTGCGGTCGGTGTAGTCGACGAAGAAGTGACCGGTCTTCTGGTAGTCGGGCGGGAACGCGAGACCGAGCAGGCCCTGTTCGATCTTCAGCGAGCTGACCAGGTGTGAGATGTCGAGAAATGGCCTCGGCAGGACCCGGCCCTGACGGATCATGCGGATCCTGCCCGTCCGCTCGGTGACGAACACCATTTTGCGGTGGCCGGGGGCCGCGACCAGCGCGGTCGGGCTGTTGACCTTGGCCACCGGGTGGTATCCGACCCTCAGCTTCGCCCGGGCATCACCGGCCGCTGCGACCGCCAGCAGGACGGCCAGGAAGGCGGCCAGGAAGGCGGCCAGGAACAAGCTCGGCCCGACGGTCACGGACGGGGCCTGGCGTCGCTGGTCCCGGGCGGAGGTCACTGGGCGAGCCGGTAGAGCCCACCCTCGAGCGAGGTGATGTACACGCTGCCACGCCGGTTGGCGCCGAACGAGGAGACCTGGGGCACGGACAGGCCGGTCGACCTGGCCCTCGCGGACCGGCCCGGTCCCGGCCGGAAGCTGCGGATCCGGTTGTCGCAGAAGTCCGAGAACAGGTAGCGGCCGCGCAGGGCCGGGAGCTTGCGGTCTTCGACCACCAGCCCACCGATCACCGAGCACGCCTTCGGGTGGGTCAGGACCAGCTCCGGCTTCACGCTGTCGCGAGCGCCGCCCCCGTCGAACTCGGAGAAGCCCTCGAACGCGTTCCAGCCGAAATCTGCTCCGTTGGCCCGGTTCACCGAGACGTCGTTGATCTCCTCGAACCGGTCCTGGCCGACGTCGGCGATGATCATCCTGGGCCGCTTAGGCCTGGTCAGGTCGAACGACCAGCGGAACGGGTTGCGCAGGCCCCACGAGAAGATCTCGGGGCGGCCGGGGCCGACGTCGGCGAACGGGTTCGACGCCGGGATCGAGTAGGGACTGCCCCCTTGCGGCCTGGGGTCGATCCGGAGCATCTTGCCGAGCAGCGAACGGAGGTTCTGCGCGTTGCCGTCGCTGTCGCCGGCGCCGCCCCCGTCACCGGTGCCGAAGTACAGGTTCCTGCCGAGGAAATGGAGTTGCCCGCCGTTGTGGTTCGCGTTCTTGCGGTGGGGGATGGTGATCACCCGCCGCCCCGAATTGCGGCGGGCCCGGACCGCGGTCCTCCGCCTGAACTCATCCACCCGGATGTCGCCGGTGGAGTCGGTGTAGTAGACGTAGAAGCGCTTGCTCTTGCGGTAGTCGGGCGGAAAGGCGATCGAGAGCAGGCCGCGTTCGCCGCCCGACTGGACCGGGCCCCGGAGATCGAGGAACGGCCGGGCCAGCTTGCGGCCGCGGCGCACGACCAGGACCCGTCCCTCCTGCTCGACCGCGAACATCAGCTTGGGAAAACCCGGCGCCGATTTGACCTCGACCGGCCGGTTGAAGCCGGCCACTCGGTGCAGCTTCAGCCGGCGCCGGCCGCTGGTCTGGCCGTCCTGACCGGTCCGGCCATCCGAACTCCCGGCCGTGATCGCCGAACTGCCGGTCCCGGATTCGTCGCGCTGGTCGGCACACGCGGTCGCGGTCATCGAGAGGGCGATCACCGAGCAGGCCAGCCCGATCCAGGCCGGGCTGAGCCGACGCCCCCACGCTCCCGCACTTTTCCCTGACCCTGCCACCATCGGCCGGTGATTCTACCGGGACCGGTCGCGGTCCTAGCCCGAGCCGCGCTCCTGCTGCTTGAGGCTGCGCTGTTCAGCGCGACTCAGTGGCACGACCTGGCCCTTCTCGTTCACCTCGGTAAGTCGCGCCAGCGAAGTGATCCTGGCCGGCAGCAGCCCGAACGGCTGCTCGCCGCTGTTGTCGACCGCCACCGCGTCCCCGCCGAGCCCGGCGGAGATCTCATAGGAGACCTTGTACGACCCGGGCCGGACCGCGGTCACCCGCCAGATCATGCCGGCGATCTCTCCCGGTTCGACCTCGCCGAAGTTGAAGACCCGGGGGCTGGAAGTGCCGGTGCCGCCGTTCACCCGGGGCGCGACCCTCCCGTCCCGCCTCGGATAGCCCTCCTCCAGGACCCAGACCGGGCGCTGGTCGTAGGCGAGGTCCGGCTGTGGGTCGGCGTAGGCGAAAGCCAGGGTTGAATCGCGACCGGGCAGGTTGATCACCGTGCTCAGGGCCGGGATCCTCTCGTCGCCGGTGTTCTTGACCGCGAGCGTGAGGTCGTAGGTCTTGGAAACCGTCTGGCGCGGTTCGAAGTCTGCTCTCAGCACTTCGACCGGGTATTCGCCGGCCGGCTCGTTGGCGAACTGGGCCCCGACCTCCTCGTCACCGCAGCCGGGCAAGATCGTCAACGCGGCGAAGCCAGTTAGCGCCGTGCTCAGGGCGATCTTGAGTTTTCGGCTCATCCCCCACAAGGCGGCCGAAACATACCACGGGTGTGCCGACGGTCACAGACGCCGCCGATTCCCATAGACTGCCGAGCACGGCGGTAGAAGGCGTTTCCGAAGATCCCAGAACCGCCCAGGAGAGATGGTCAGAGCAACCGCAAGTAAGGCTTTCGAGCCTGCGAGGGCGACGTTTACCGAAGCCGGTGAGGTGGTCATTCTCACCGGGCGCACCCTGATCTCGGCCGTCCGGGCGCCTTACCCTTACGGAAACGAGTTCATCGGTCAGTTCCTCTTCGCGCTGCAGCTCTGCTGGTTCCCGATGTTGATTTCGACGGTCGCGTTCGGCTTCGGCGCGCCGGGCCTGCAGGCGGCCAACTTCCTCTCGCTGTTCGGCGCGCTCGACCGGCTGGGCGGCTTCTTCGTGCTCGCCTCGATCCGCGAGTTCGCCCCGTTCGTGACCGCGGTCGTGGTCGCCGGTGTCGCCGGCACCGCGATCACCGCCGACCTGGGTGCCCGCAAGATCCGGGAAGAACTGGACGCGCTCCAGGTGCTCGGGGTCGATCCGATCAAGAACCTGGTTGTACCGCGCTTTCTCGCCCTGATGCTGATCACGGCCCTGCTCGACATCTACGCCGTGCTGTTCGGGATCAGCGGCGGCATCGGTGCCGAGATCCTCTACAACCAGCCGCTCGGCGGCTTCTTCGCCACGCTGTTCGCCAACGCGTCGACGACCGAGCTGGCGGCATCGGTGATCAAGACCGCCCTGTTCGGCTCGATCATCGCGGTGGTCTGCTGCTACAAGGGCATGACCGCAACCGGAGGCGCGGCCGGGGTGGGCCGCGCGGTCAACGAGGCGGTGGTCGCGGCGCTGCTCGGAGTCTTCTTCTTCAACTACGTGTTCACCCAGACCATGCTGGCCACCAACCCCGACCTCCAGACGATCAAGTGATGAGCACCAGCTGGCTTACAGTCCCGCGGAACTTCATGGAGAGTCTGGGCGAGATCTTCAGGTTCTGCACGATGGTGATCGGCCACGTCTTCTCGGGACGGGTCTTCAAGTACTTCGGGGAGGCGCTCAATCAGGCCGGGATCCTGGTCCTCGGCTCGACCACGGTGATCTTCGGCCTGGTCTTCGTGATCGGGCTGACCTGCGGGATCGAGGGTGCCTACTTCAACCGCTCGGTCGGCGCCCCGGCCTACGCCGGCGTGTTCGCGGCCTGGTGCGACCTGCGTGAGGCGATCCCTTACGCATTCGGCTACATGCTGTCGGCCAAGGTCGGGACCGGAATCGTGGCCGAACTCGGGGCGATGCGGATCTCGGACGAGATCGACGCACTCGAGGTGATGGGCGTGCCGCCGGTGACCTTCCTGGCCGCGACCCGTCTGCTCGGGGCCTGGATGACCCTTCCGTTCATGTACATGGCCGCGATCGGGGTCGGCTACCTGGCCTCCTACATCGCGGTCATCCACCAGATCGGCGACGTGTCGTCCGGCGGTTACTTATTGATCTTCTGGGCCTTCCAGAACCCACCCGACGTCTTATTCTCGGTCATCAAGGCGATGATCATGGCCACGGTGATCGTGCTGGTCGGCTGCTACTACGGGTACACGGCATCGGGAGGACCGGTCGGCGTGGGTACGGCCACGGCCAAATCGATGGTCCTGAATATCATCCTGGTGCACATCATCGGTATGTTGGGAACCCTGGTTTTCTGGGGCGCCAATCCACGAGCGCCGATAGGAGGATGAGGTCGTGAGTCAAGCAGAAGAGTCCGGGCAGCAGCCCGACGGCCGGCCGGCAGAGTCACCCGAGGTCGAGGCGGCTGTCGAACGGGTTGACGCCGACGGCTCGGACGACGGGGCCGTGGTCGAGGCCGCCGACGAACAGACGGCCTCCGACGTCGCCGTGACCAAGGAGCCCGAGCAGTCTGAGGGCTTCGTGGCCACCGACGGTGCGGTGCTCGGCCGGGACTTCACGCTGCCCGGGGTCGCACCCGGCGACAACGATCCCTACAAGTGGCACACCGGGACCAAGCGCGACCACGGCGGCACCGACGCGATCGAGATCTCCGGGCTGGTCAAGCAGTTCGGCCGGGCCCGGATCCTCAACGGACTCGATCTCGGGTTGCCCGACGACCAGATCTCGATGGTGCTCGGCCCGTCCGGGACCGGCAAGAGCGTGCTGATCAAGTGCATCGTCGGCCTGCTCTACCCGGACGCCGGGGATATCCTGGTGAAGGGCGAGTCGGTGCCCGAGCTGAGCGACGACGACCTGTTCGAGCTGCGCAAGAAGTTCGGGCTGCTTTTCCAGGACGGGGCCCTGTTCGGTTCGATGAACATCTTCGACAACGTCGCCTTCCCGCTGCGCCAGCACACCGACAAGGGCGAGGACGAGATCGAGGAGATCTGCAGCCGGCGGCTGCGTGAGGTGGGGCTGGGGGAGGCCCACTACAAGATGCCGAACGAGCTGTCCGGCGGGATGCGCAAGCGGGCCGGCTTCGCCCGGGCGCTGGTGCTCGACCCCGAAATCGTCATGTTCGACGAGCCCGATTCCGGGCTCGATCCGGTTCGCACAGCGTTGCTGTGCGAGTTGATCCGGGAAGTCCACAACGAAAACGGCGGCTGCTACATGGTGATCAGCCACGACCTGAACACTGCCCGCCGGATCGCCGACTTCATTGCGGTGCTCTGGAAGGGCCGGATCGTGGAGAGCGGTCCCAAGGAAGAGCTGTTTGAGTCCGAGAACGAGTTCGTCCACCAGTTTCTGCGGGCTGACGTGACCGGACCCCTGGCGATGGATTGAGCCTGCGGGCTTTCTTTGGCTCGGCCGCCGCGGCGATCGCGCGGCGCCCGCGGTCGGTGATTGCGATAGGCGTCGTCCTCGCGGCCGCCGCGGTGGTCGGTGCTGCCGGTATGGGGGTCCAGCCGGTCACCGATGCCTTTTTCGATCGCGATTCAAGTGAATACGTAGAGACGGCCAGGGCCGACCGGGTGTTCGGCGGGGACCCTGTGGTGGTCCTGGTCAGGGGAGACCTGGCCGAAACGCTGAGCGCCGAGAACCTCGATCGGCTGGCCGTGCTCGAAACCTGCCTGTCCGGGGAGATCAAGCGCGGGCGCGGCGAACTGTTCGACATCTGCGGCAGAATCGCCGAAATAGACCCGGTCGCGGTGAGCGCCGGCCCGGCGACCTTCCTCGGCCGGGCGGTAGCCGGGATAAACAGGGTCTACCAGCAGCAACTCAAGCGGCTCGAGGCGCTGCCGGAAGGAGCCCGCAGCTCGGTCGAGCGACAGCAGCTGCTCGAGGTGATCGCCGGCGTCGCGTCGCGGTACGGCCTCACCTCGCCGCCCAGCCTCGAGGACCCGAACTTCGTCCGGAAAGTGGTCTTCGGCACCGGCGACGATCCCAAGCCCAGGCTCTCCTACCTGTTCCCGAACTCCGAGTCGGCCCAGATCGTGTTGCGACTCCGGGATGACCTGAGCGATGCCGAGCGGTCCGAGGCGATCGGGCTGATCAAGCAGGCGGTCGATCACCGCTCGACCCAGCTGGACAAGGCCGACTACCTGGTCTCGGGCTCCCCGGTCGTGTTCGACGGGCTTTCCGGGGCACTCCAGGCCGGGGTCCTGATCCTGGCTGCAGTGGCACTGGTCTTGATGTCGGTCGCCCTGGCGCTCGTGTTCGGGTCGACCTGGCGTCTGCTCCCGCTGGCCCTGGCCCTGGCCGGGGTTGCGATCGCGGGCGGGGTGCTCAGGCTGGCCGGCGGCTCGATATCGCTGGCGGCGCTCGGCGCGGCCCCGATCCTGATCGGCCTGACGGTCGACTACGCGGTCCAGATCCAGGCCCGCTTCGACGAGGCCCGACCGGCACCGGGACCGGCCGAGGCGGCTCGCATGGCCGCCACCCGGGGGATGCCGATGATCGCAACCGCATGTCTCGCCACCGCGGCCGGCTTCGCCGCCCTCCTGCTTTCGCCCTATCCGCTGGTCTCGGAGTTCGGGCTGCTGCTCGGTGCCGGGGCGCTGATCTGCCTGCTGACCGTCTCCTGCCTCGGGTTCGCCGCGCTCTCGCTGCGCGGGCCGGGGCCCGGGAACGGGGCCCCGGCCGGGCGTTCGGGTCCTCCGGTGGGGCGTTCGGGCCTTTTCCGGGCGGTCCGCGACGGCGCCAAGTCGGTTCTGGGCCTGGCTATCCTCGCCCCCGGCAGGCTGCTCTTGGTCTCGATTCTGGTTGCCGTCTGCGGCTGGGCGGTCAGCACGCAGGCCCGGGCCGGGACCGACATCAGCCAGTTGCTGCCGACCCGGTCGGCAGTGGTCCAGGACCTGCTCGAAGTCGAACGTGCGACCGGGGCTTCGGGTGAGGTGGACCTGATCGTCAGGGCTCCGGACGTGACCGACCCGGGAGTCGTCAGGTGGATGGACGCGGTCCGTCGCGACGCGCTCGCACGGGCCGGGTATGACGAGGCCGACCCGGACTGTCAGGGGGCCGAACTCTGCCCCGGTCCCGCGGTCCCGGATTTCGTGGCCAACGGCGGCGCCGGTATGGACGCCGCCACGATCCGGGGCACCCTGAAAGGGCTGCCGCTCCAGGAGCGCCAGGCGATCGTCGGCGGTGGCCTGACCGGGAAGCGGACTCCGACGGTGGCCAAGATCCCGTTCACGATTCGGACCCGTTCGGTCGAGCGACAGGAGCAGGTGATCGACCAGATCCGGGCGGCGGTCAGCGATTCGGGAGGTCCGAACGGAATACCCGCCGGAGTGACGACCGAACTGACCGGACTGCCGGTGATCGTCACCGCTTCGGTCGACGACCTGGCCTCTTCGCGGTATGTGCTTGTCCTGGCCGGCATCGCCGCGGTCGCGCTCGTGCTGCTGCTGGTCTACAGGTCACCACGACGGGTCCTGGTCCCGCTCGTGCCGATCCTGGTCGCCGGTGGATGGTCGGCCCTCATCGCGGCCGTGCTCGACCTCTCGCTCAATCCCCTCTCGGCCGTCCTTGCGGTGCTGGTCACCGCGATCGCGACCGAGTTCAGCGTGATCCTGGCCGGCCGCTACTACCAGGAGCGGGAGCGCGGTTCGACGACCGGGGCGGCGCTGAGGATGACCTACGGACGCACCGGGATGGCGATCGGCGCTTCGGGGATCACGGCGATCGCCGGGTTCGCGGCCCTGCTGGCCAGCGATATCGGCATGTTGCGCGACTTCGGCTTCATTGCCGTGGTCGATCTGACGGTCGCCCTGCTCGGGGTCGCGATCGTGCTGCCCGCGGTGCTCTCCTGGCTGGAGCGCCGGTGAGCCCGGCCGGTCGCGGTACCCGCGGCCGGGACCGGTCCGGTCCCGGAGCCGATGCGACGCCGCCGGGCGACACGGCGGCCGCGGGCGGGCCGGAGCAGCAGGGCCGCCCCTCGCGCAACGTCACCATCGCCGGGGCGATCGTCGTGGCCGTGCTGGTCGCGGCGGCGGTCTTTGCGCTGGTCAACTTCTTTCTCAACACTGAATCGGGCACGGTCGGGATCGGTTCGGTCGGGATCGGGGAAAAGGTCGCTCCGTTCGCGGTGCCGCTGGCCGGTTCGGACCTCGACGGCGATGCCAACGTGGATCCGGCGCAGGCTTGTGCGGTCCCCGGTCAGGACGTGCTCCGCATCTGCGACTACTTCGGCCGGCCGCTGGTCATCTCGTTCTGGTTCACCAGGGGCGGCGAGGGGTGCATCGACGACCAGGACGTCTTCGACCGGGTCATGGCGGGCTTTCGCGGACGGGTCAACGCGGTCTCGATCAACGTGCGCGACGACCGCGACCGGGTCAGGGACCTGATCGAACAGCGCGGCTGGGAGGTACCGGTCGGCTATGACCGGGACGGCGCCGTTTCGAACATCTACCGGGTCGGGGGCTGCCCGACCTTCCTGTTCGTCCGGCCCGACGGCGTGCTGGAGCGGGCCGAAATCGGAGCGACCGGCGACGCGCAGCTGGGCGCACAGGTACGCTCACTGCTCGATGGCCAAGGCCCGGAAGAGGAAGACCCGCCGAACTGAAGCGGGCCCCCCGCCCAAGTCCTCGTCCGGGACGAGAGCGAGCGGTCCCGGCCGGTCCGACCGCAAGCTCCCGGACCAGCGGCCCGCCGCCCCGTGGGGCAGCTTCCCGCTGATGGAGCTCGCCGTCCTGGCCGGCCTGGTCCTGATCGTGCTGGGGGCGATCACCGGCAATGCGACCCAGCTCGGGGTGGGGCTGCTGCTCGGCTCGGTCGGGGGGCTCGAGCTTGCGATCCGCGAGCACTTTTCCGGATACCGGTCGCATACGACCCTGCTCGCCGGGGTGGTGTTCGTGCTGACCACCGCGGTCGCCTACCTGTTCGCGGGCCTCGTGCTGTGGATGTGCCTGGTGGTCGGGGCGGCCTGCGCGGTGCTTGCCTTCTGGTGGATCCGACGCGCTTTCGTACGGGTCACCGGCGGGCTCAGCTACCGCTTGCGCTGAGCCCGTCCGGGACCCGGCACCCCGCGCCGCGCTAGTGCGGGCGGAGCCGGCTGACCAAGAGCGCCCGCTGGCGCTCGGTCAAAGAATCGAGTCTCTTGTTCTCGCCCAGGCCGACCGAGGAGAGCAGCTTGCGGGTCCGGGTCCGGCCCCACCGGGACTGGCTGCGCAGTAGCTCCGAGAGGGTCATGCTCTCGGCCTGCCAGGGACATGCGGTGATCACTTCAGCCACCGTGGTTTCGCCGTCGGCAACGGATCGCTTCAGCGCCGCACGGGCGAGGCGGATCCGGTTGGCCCGCTCCAGCGCCCGCAGGTGCTGTGGCACCGTGGGGCTCGTTTTCGGCGCTGGGGCTACGGTGGCGGTTGCTTCCATGGGCGGGCCTTCCTCTCGGGAGTAGTTGTTGAAGTGACTGGACTTGACGCATAGGGGCCCACCGCGGAGCCGGAGCTCCAAGGCTGACTCTCCTCGGCCCGGACCCTCAACCATCTGCCCGGACGCTGTGAACAACCTACGCGTTTTCGAGCCGGGGCGTCAACGTCACCCAACCGAAATCTTCGCTAAGAGCAGTAAACTTTTTTCACAACTGTCGCGCACCTGGAGCACCGTCCGGCGGCCCGGTTTTCAGGAACAGCGTGTGTCCGAAACGAAGCGGTCCAACGCGTTGATCAACCGGTCAACCCGTCGAATTCCGCGATCACTCCGGCCATGATCTCAAGCGCCCGATCGAGCTGCGAGATCTCGTGAGTGGCCATCAGGCTGGTCCTCAGTAGCGCTCCGCTGGGAGGGACCGCCGGGTGGATCGCCACGTTCGTGTAGACGCCGGCGTCGAACAGCGCCTTCCAGAGGAGGATCGCCTGCCAGTCGTCTCCGACCACCACCGGCACCACCGGAGTGGTGGCGACCGAGCCGTCGGGCAGCAGCCCCGGTTCGATCACGTTCAGGCCGAGGCCCTTGAGCCCTTCGCGAAGGTAGTCGGCGTTGCCGAGCAACTTCGAGTACAGGGCGGGGCCTTCCGCCCTGCAGATCCTCACCGCCTCGAGCGCGGCGCCGACCGCTGCCGGGACCCCCGAGGCGCTGAAGATGAACGAACGTGAACTGATCCGCAGGTACTCGATCACCTCGGCGCTGCCGGCGATGAATCCGCCGCAGGAGGCCAGGCTCTTGGAGAAGGTGCCCATCCGCAGGTCGACCCTGTCCTCGAGTCCGAACAGCTCGGCCGCGCCGGCGCCCCTCGATCCGAGCACACCGACCCCGTGTGCCTCGTCGACCATCAGCCGGGCCCCGTAGTGGCCGGCCAGCTCGACCACCCTCGGCAGGTCGCACAGGTCGCCTTCCATCGAATAGACGCCGTCGACCACGACCAGGACCCCGCCGCCGTCGTCGGCCGCCCGCTGCAGCATCTTCTCCAGCTTGCCGGTCTGGTTGTGGCGGAACGGACGGAGCTTCGCCCCCGAGAGCTTGCAGCCGTCGAGGATCGAGGCGTGGTCGCCCGAGTCGGCGATCACGGTGTCGTTGGGGCCGAGGATCGCCTGGAGGCAGCCGAGGTTCGACTGGTAACCGGTCGTGAAGACGATCGCGTCCTCGGTCTCCATCCATTCGGCCAGCTCCCGCTCGAGGTCGAGGTGGAGCGGGGTGGTGCCGTTCAGCAGGCGCGAGCCGGTGACCCCGGTCCCGTACTCGTCGAGCGCGTCGCGGGCCGCCTGCCTGACCCGCTCGTCGCCGGTCAGCCCCAGGTAGTTGTTCGAGCCGAGCATGATCGTCTCGCGCCCTTCCATCTCGACGACCGGGCCGGCCTGCGAGGTGAGCAGCCGGAAATATGGATTCAGGTCGGCGGCGTTGGCCGCCTCGAGCTGTTCGCGGCGATCGTGGCTGCGGACCTTCTCGAACAGGTCGATCGGCCCGGTGGAGGTCTCGCTCATGGCTTCAGTCTGGCAAATCGGGGTGGATGCCCGGTCCTCCGGGACCCTCGGGGGGCTCGGCGGACCGCCCGACCAGATATACATGATCACCGGTTTGCGTTCCAGCGCTGCACATTCCGGGTCGGTCGACGGTGCCGGTCGCTCTGACGGCCGGGTCGCCGACAACGGCATCGAGGTCGAGGACCTGGTCCGGCAGTTCAAGAACGGCCCCCGGGCGGTCGACGGAATCTCGCTGGAGGTGAAGCCGGGCGAGATATACGGCTTCCTCGGACCCAACGGGGCCGGCAAGTCGACCACCGTTCACATGCTGACCACACTCCTGCCGCCGACCGCCGGGGTGGCCCGGGTGGCGGGGTTCGACGTGGCCACGGAAGGTCCGCTGGTCCGCCGGGTCCTCGGGGCTGCGCTGCAGGAGGCCGCCCTCGACCCCCACCTGACCGGCGACGAGCACATGCGGCTCCAGACCGCCCTGCACGGACTCGACCACGACGACCGCCGGACCCGGGGCCGGGAACTGATCGAACGGGTCGGGCTGAGCGATGCGGCCGACCGCAAGGTCGGCGGCTATTCCGGCGGGATGAAGCGCCGGCTCGACCTGGCCCTGGCGCTGGTGCACCGGCCGCGGGTCCTGTTTCTCGACGAACCGACCACCGGACTCGATCCGCAGAGCCGCTCGGCCCTCTGGGAGGAGGTGACCCGGCTCTCGAAAGAGGACGGGGTGACCGTGTTCCTGACCACGCAGTACCTCGAAGAGGCCGATCAGCTGGCCGAACGCGTGGGGATCATCGACGCCGGGAAGATCGTGGCCGAGGGAACCCCGGCCGCGCTCAAGGCGGAGATCGGCCGCCCCAGCGTCGAAGTCGTGCCGCGGGACCCGGCAAAGGCCGAGCAGTCGGCGGCGATCCTCGGCCGTTTCGGCCGGCCGGTACCGGCGGCCGGCGAGGCACTGGGGGTCCGCCTCAGCGAGGGCATCGACGAGCTGGTCGGAATTGTCCGGGCCTTCGACGAGGCCGAGATAGAGCTGGCCAGCCTGGTCCTGAACGAGCCCACCCTGGATGATGTCTTCCTGGCCCGTACCGGCCACCACCTCGAGGGCGACGAAGGCGCCGGCGACAGTGGCGAGATGTCGCTGCCCGACCAGGCGCCGGCGGGCTGAGCGCAGGTGACCGGTTGAACCAGGCCGTTCTCCCGATCCAGGCAGGCGCGATGGCCGGCCGCTCCGTGGTCCGCCTGCTCCGCCAGCCGGCGGCGATCGTTCCCAGCGTGATCTTCCCGCTCTTCCTGTTGGCCGTGAACGCCGGCGGGCTCGACTCGGCGACCGAGATCCCCGGGTTCCCGACCGACTCCTACATCACGTTCGCGCTCGGCTTCACCTTCATCCAGGCGGCAATCTTCTCGACCATGAACGCCGGCCAGTCACTGGCCCAGGACATCGAGAACGGCTTCTTCAGCCGGCTCGCCCTGACCCCGATGCGACCGTCGGCACTTCTGGCCGGCCAGCTCGCGGGACTGGTTCTGCTCGGCCAGTTCCAGACGCTGACCTATCTGGCGGTCGGTCTGGTTGCCGGGGCCCACATCAGCGCCGGGGTGGGCGGTGTGCTGGTGCTCGCCCTGCTCGTCTCGATCATCTCGGTCGGCTTCGGCGGCATCGGCCTGGTCATGGCGATCCGGACCGGTTCGGGGGAGGCCGTGCAGGGCATGTTCCCGCTCATGTTCGTGGTGCTGTTCTTCAGCTCGATGGCGCTGCCGCGCGACCTGATCGCCCAGGACTGGTACCGGACGCTGGCCACGATCAATCCGGTCAGCTACCTGATAGAGGCGATCCGGAGCCTGATGATCACCGGCTGGAACCCGGAGGCCCTGGCCCTCGGGTTCGGCGTGGCGATCGCGCTGGCGGTCGGCTCGATCTCGGCGGCCGCCTTCTCGCTCAAGGGGAGGATGCTCAAGTGAATGAAGTGACGGGGGAAGGCCGGAGACCCGGCGACAGTTACCTGCCGGCTGCGCTGGGGGTCTGCTGGCGCTACCTGCACAATCTCTATACGAGGCCGGCCCAGTTCATTCCGTCGCTGCTGTTCCCGCTGTTCTTCCTCGCCGCGTTCGCCGGCGGCCTCTCGGTGGTCGCGGATTCGCCGGGGTTCGATTACTACGACTACACGGCGTTCCAGTTCTGCTTCGTGTTGATCCAGGCATCGGCCCTGGCCGGGGTGTTCGCCGGATTCTCGATCGCCGCGGACTTCGAGCTCGGCATGGGGCGGCGGATGATGCTGGCGACGCCGAACCGCAGCGCGATAGTGGTCGGATACGCGGTCGGTGCGGCGTCGCGGCTCGGGCTGACCTGGGTGGTGGTGACCGGAGTGGCCCTGCTCGCCGGGATGAGCGTCGGCGGTGGCCCCGTGGACCTGGCCGGCATGTACAGCCTCGCCCTGCTCGGCAACGTGGCCGCGCTGCTCTTCTCGGCCGGCATCGCGCTTCGTTTCCGGTCCCTGCAGGCGGGCCCGCTGATGCAGATGCCGATCTTCATCCTGCTGTTCCTGGCCCCGGTCTACGTGCCACAGGCACTGCTCACCGGCTGGATCGAACCGGCCGCCTCGGTCAACCCGGTCACCGCGATCCTGAACGCGGCCCGCAGCCTGCTCGCCGGCGAGCCGACCGGCATTCTCGCCGCCTATGCGGTCGCTTTCGGCCTGATCGCGTTGCTGGCGCTCTGGGCGATGAGCGGCCTGAGGAGGGCTGAAGTCGCCGGCTGACTGGCCGTCCCCGGTGGGCCGGCCGGACGCGCCGTCAGCCGGGTGCCTGCAGCCCGTCGAGCAGGCCGAGCAGCGGTGACTCGACTTCGGCGCGGGCAGTCTCGGGGTCGTCGGCATTGGCGATCACCATGCCGGCCTCGCTGATCGCGCCGATCAGCAGGTGGGCCAGCGGAACGACCGGCTGGGGGCGGATCACCCCTGCGTCCATACCGCCCCTGAGCCCGGCCACGACCAGGCCGAGGCCGTAGCGGAGGTCGATCTCGCGCCACTCCTGCCAGCCGAGCACCGATGGCGCGTCGAGCAGGGCGATCCTCGCCATCGCGGGCTCGGTGCAGAGGTCGAGGAAGGCCGTGATCCCCGTTCTGAGTACCGAAGCCGGGTCTCCGGCTTCGGCCATGCGGGCACCGGTCCGCGCCACGGCCTCCTCCTCGACCTGCTCGTAGACGGCCCGGAACAGGTCCCGCTTGTCGGCGAAGTGGTGGTACAGCGCACCGCGGGTGACGCGGGCCCGGCTGACGATCTCTTCGGTCCCGGCGCCGCCGTAACCCCGTTCGGCGAACAGCTCCCTGGCCGTGCGAATCAGCCGGGCGCGAGTGATCTCGCCCTGTCCCGCTCTGCCAATCGCCTGCCCCGTCACGGTCGCAATCGTAGCGCGATGCTTAACATACAGACTGTTTGTATGTTAGGCTCGAAGCCGACCGAGACAACTTCTGGAGGAGGCGACGATGGCGGCAGGCGGTGCGAACAAAGCCGGTTGGCGGGCCCCGGTTCTGGGCCCGGCGAAGAGCCTGGAGCTCCGGGGCGGGACCATCGCCTACCACGACGTCGGCTCGGGACCGGTGATCGTCTTCGTTCACGGAGTACTGGTCAACGCCAACCTGTGGCGCAAGCCGGTCGAGCTGCTAGCACCGGATTTCCGCTGCGTTGTGCTCGACCTGCCTCTCGGTTCGCACATCCTGCCGCTCCGGCAGGATGCGGCCAACGATCCCTCGGCGGTCGCGAACCTGATCGCCGATGCGCTCGAGGAGCTGGACCTGGACGACGTCACCCTGGTCGGCAACGACAGCGGAGGCGCGCTGTCGCAGATGCTGGTCACCACCCGGCCCGAGCGGGTGGCCCGCCTCGTTCTCACCTCGTGCGACTATCGGGACAACTCTCCGCCCAGGCTCTTTTCCTACCTCAAACTGCTCGCGGTGGTGCCGGCCCTGCTCTGGCTGTTCGTCCAGCCGATGCGCTTCCGCCTCCCCCGGCGGCTGCCGATCGCGTTCGGCTGGGTCGCCAAGAAGCCGATCGAGAGGCCGGCGGAGGACTCGTACGCGCTGCCTGTCAACAGGTCCGGCGACGTACGACGGGATGTGCGGAAGTTCATCCGCGGCTTCGACAAGGTGACCGCCAACGCGACCGCCGACCGGCTGGGCGGATTCGAACGGCCGGCCCTGATCGCCTGGTCGGCCGAGGACCGGGTCTTCCCGCTCGCCGACGGCGAGAGCCTGGCCCGTGACCTTCCCGACTCACGACTGGAGTTGATCGATGACGCGTACACCTTTTCGGCCGAGGACAACCCGGACCGGCTGGCTGAACTCGTAGGCGGGTTCGTCCGTTCCCAGGCCTGAGGCGCCCGGGTCCGTGCGGTCACCGCCGGCATCCGCTGCCCGGTCCGAGTGGTAGGTTCGACCGGATGGCCAAGCTGACAGTCAGGCCGGTCCGGAGTCGCCGCGAGCTGAAGCGGTTCGTCAAGGTCCCGTTCCTGGTCCACCGCGATCATCCGGAGTGGGTCCCGCCGTTGATCGTCGACCGGATGCAGTTCCTGAACCGCGAGAAGAATCCGTACTTCGACCACGCCGAGGTCGAGCTGCTGATCGCCGAGCTCGATGGCGAGCCGGTGGGCCGGGTCAGCGCGCAGATCGACTACCGCTGGGACGAGTACCAGGGCGGCAACGACGGCCAGTTCGGTTTCTTCGAGACGATCGACGACTCCGAGGTGGCGAGTGCACTGCTCGACGCCGGCTGCGAGTGGCTGGCCGGTCGAGGCCGGGAGCGGGTCGTCGGGCCGATGGATTTCACGACCAATGACGAAATCGGGATCCAGATCGAGGGTTTCCACCTGAGGCCGTTCCTGCTCGAAAACTGCCACCAGCCCTACTTTCAGACGCTGCTCGAGCAAAGCGGTTTCACCAAGGCGATGGACCTGCTGATGTGGCACCTGGAGATGGGCAAGCTGATGGACGGCCTCAAGTTCCACCCGGCGATCCACGAGGCGGCACAGAAGAGCCTCGATGAACACGGGATCACGATCCGCAACATGAGGAAGTCGGACATGGCCGCCGAGATCGCCCGGTTCCACCAGGTCTACAACGAAGCGTGGGGGGACAACTGGGGATTCGTCCCGGTCACCGCCGAGGAGGCCGATTTTCACGCCAAGTCGCTCAAGATGGTGCTCGACGAGGACTGGGCGCTGATCGCCGAGAAGGAGGACGGGGAAGTGG
>JAGQUV010000035.1 GCA_020438295.1 Solirubrobacterales bacterium | reverse complement strand
TCCCAGTCCTGCAGGAATTCGGCGAACAGCCTCGACGCCTTGGGGCAGGTCAGCTTGTTGCCATTGAGGACGGTCATCGCGTAGGTGCCCTTCGGCAGCTTGAGGTTGCCGATCCGGTCGTTGTGCAGCACCCGGAAGGTCGGGCACTTGACCTCGGCCGCCTGGGCCTTCGGAGGCCCGCCGGCAAACAGCATCACCAGCAGCACAGCGGCGCCGAGCAGGGAGACGACGGACAGCTTCAGACAGCGGGAGGTCAGGTTCATGTCGCTCAAGATAACCCCGGGGTCGGCGCTAAGTATCGGTGTTGCCCGATCCCGTAGAATCGCCTCCTTCCGGGGCCGGCCCCCGAATCACCCGCGCCCGTAGCTCAGCCGGATAGAGCGTCGGTCTACGAAACCGAAGGTCACAGGTTCGAATCCTGTCGGGCGCGCTGCAGGAGGAGGCCGCGAGGTCGGGTATCGGCTCCTCCAGCCGCAGGGGCCCGGCAACGTTGCCGATCAAGCCTGACTGGCGGTGTCTTGAGATCCCGGCCGGCAGGCAGATCGTCGTCCTGCCTGCCAAGGCTCTGGAAGCCGGATCGTGCCCCAGGTTGCCTTCGGCTCGTCCGGGGGCTGAACCCGGCGCCTGGACATCGTGTCAGCGGCAGCGATGTGGGCTGCGTACCGCAAGCTTCCTGAAGTCAATCGCGCAATCCGGAGTGACAAATGCTACTCGGCTTCCCGTAGGGCATACTGCTGCCGGACAATCGAGCCGAGGGGCGATAGATGGGTTTGCTGAGAAGGATGCAGATAGGCGTGGCATGTATGTCGGCGATGGCGTTCGTGCTGATGGCCGACTCGTCGGCCACTGCGGCCCAGTTCGACTTCAACCCCGCCGAGATCTATGCCACGGGCGAGGTCCCGAGCAAGGTCGTCGCTGCTGATATCGATCAGGATTCCGACAATGACCTGATAACGCCGAACCCGGGACCTGGATCCCGGGACCTGACCTTTCTGGCGGGCAGCGCGGACGGAAGCTTCTCCGCCCCGGTCAGCTTCGGACAGGAGCCGCCTCCGTTCGACCCACCCGGAACGGAACCGGCTCCGGTCATCGATGTCGCTGTCGGCCAGTTCGACGCCGGAGCCGACCCCGATCTGGCCGTGCTCTATTACGGATCCCGGTCACTCAGCGTGCTTCTCGGAGGGGCGGGCAGCTCTTTTTCCGCCCCCCAGAGCCTCGGTTTCGATCTCGGTCCGCTAGGCGGAGTGGTCACCGGGGACTTCGACGGAGACGGGAACCTGGACCTTGCGCTCTCTCCGGGCGAGTCGATCCAGGTCGCCCTGGGCAACGGTGACGGCACCTTCGAACCGGTGACAAACGATGCCCGGCCCGGAACGCAATGGATGGTGCTCCGGTCTGCGGCTGACATCAATCGGGACGGCAATCTCGATCTGATCGCGACCAGCGACAAGCTGACCAGCTCGGCGCTCCTCGTTTTCCCCGGGAACGGTGACGGCACCTTCGGCGTGGCAACGACGGTTCAATTCGTCAATGCGCCCTACGGGGCGGTTGCAGGTGATCTGAACGGCGACGACTGGCCCGACGTCGTCTATACCGACGGGGGCGGGGTGCGGATTCTCTTCGGCGATGGCTCGGGAGGGCTGGAGGCACCCGTTGCTGCGCCGAGCCCCGGGTCGGGTGACCCGGCGCCGCCGACTCTCTTCGACCTCGACGGCGACTCCGATTTGGACATGATCTCGCCCCTGGGCGCCGGCTTTGCCGTTATCCCCGGAGTCGGTGACGGCAGCTTCGAGGAGCCACAGCAGTTCCCCCGGGGCGGTACCGGGAGTTCGTTGGTCGTCGTGAACCTGAACGCCGACTCGGACCCCGACGTTGCGATGGTCGCCCCCGGTCTTGACGGCCCTGTTTCGGTTGCGTTCAACGGGCGCCACCAGGAGGACCCGCCTGAGTTCACCGGTTCGGTTCCAGAGGGCCCGGCGAACAGCGACTCCGTGACTCTCAAGGGCACGGCCGAACCGGGTACCACCGTGCGGATCTACGGAAATGAGACTTGCGAAGGGTCGAAGGTCGCTGTGGGGAGTTCCGGCGATTTCTCCTCAACCGGGTTGGAAGTGCCGGTGCCTCAGGATTCGACCTCCTCCTGGTCTGCGACCGCCGTCAACGCGGTGGGCGTGGCTTCCAACTGCTCGAGCCCATTCGCGTTCGAGGAGGATTCGACCCCGCCCGAGACCAGCGTTGACTCCGGTCCGGCTCTTACCAATGAAGTTCAGCCGAGCTTCGGATTCTCGTCGCCTGACGGGTCGGCCGGTTTCGAGTGCAGCTTCGACGACCAACCGTTCGGCGCATGTTCCGGACCCGGGTCTCACGCATCCCCGGTACCGCTCGCCGAGGGGACCCACACCTTCCTCGTCCGTTCCTTCGACCCGGTGGGAAACATCGACCCCACCCCGGCAAGCAGGGAGTTCACCGTTGACACGACCCCTCCGGAAACGACCCAGATCAGGGACGTCGTGGGCGAACCGGCGCATCCGTCCTTCTTCATATTCGAGCTGGAGTCATCGGAACCGGGAATCGGTTTCCAATGCCGACTGGACGCGGACCCTTTCTCGGCCTGTTTGGGTGGCTTGTTTTCGGTGGGGATCGTCTCCGACGGGGATCACACCTTTGAGGGGCGGGCGATCGACGAGGCCGGAAACGTGGATCCCACACCGGTGGAAGAGTCGTTCGCTACAGACACGGTCGTACCGGACACTACGATCACGGCGGGGCCGACCGGCGCCACTTCGGATGCGACTCCGACATTCACCTTTACGGCGACCAAGCCAAACCAGCTATTCACCTGCCGCATGGACAGCGTTCTGATCGAGTGTTCTGGCGCGAGCTCACACACCCCTCCGGTTCCTCTTTCGGCGGGTGCCCATACCTTTGACGTATCAGCCGGGCGATTGGGCAATGTCGACCCGACTCCGGCCTCCCGCGCGTTCGTGGTCGACCCCGCTCCCGTCGTCTCGATCGACAGCGGGCCGTCCGGAGCCACGGGCCCGGGGGCGGCAGTGTTCACCTTTGGCGCCAACGAGCCCGGGGTGGGCTTCCAGTGCCGGATGGACGGTGCCGGCTTCTCGCCCTGCTCCTCGCCGAAGTCGTACGACGCCCTGGCAGCCGGGTCACACACCTTTTCGGTCCGGGGCACCGACTCCTCGGGGGGTGTGAGCAACACCGCAACCCGAACTTGGGAAATCGTTCAGGGGTCGACGACCCACACGGTTCAGGGAAACGCTCCTCCGGGCGGTGCCGTGACGACCGATGCCGGTTCCACCGGACCCTCCGATTCACGACCTGTTACCGCTTCGATCACGGTTCCCGATGGCGGCGCGGTCTCGATAACCGAGCAGGAAAGCAGCGTCGATCCGCCGTCAGGGTTCGCCACGCTGGGTCGGCAGTTCGACATCGAAGCCCCGGGAGCGACCGTCGAGCGGCCCCTGGTCCTCGTTTTCCGGCTCGACTCCTCATCGCTGCCGCCCGGGACAACGGCCTCGAGCCTCACCATGCTCCGTGGGAGCCAGGCGGCCCCGGACTGCACGGGATCAACCGGGGTGGCGGCCCCCGACCCCTGCGTCTCGGGCCGGCGGACCCTGCAGGATGGAGATGTCGAAATATCGGTGTTGAGTTCACACGCGAGCGTCTGGGTTGCCGTCCGGGCAGTTGGCGGCGCCCCGGCGACCAGGTGCGTGGTGCCAAAGCTGAAGGGCAAGCCGCTGAACAAGGCGAAAAAGAAGATCAGGCAGGCCCGTTGCGGGGTGGGAAAGGTCCGCCGGAAGAAGTCGGGCAGGCGCAAGGCCGGCTCGCGCCTTCGCGGAAAGGTGATCTCGCAGAAACCGGGCCCGGGCAAGAAGCTCAAGCAGGGTTCGAAGATCAGTCTCGTCATCGGCAAGTAGGCGCGGATCACGGGTCCGACTGGACCGGCCGGCGAGCTCGCGCTACCTCTGGCCGACGCAGTTGCCGCTCCAGGCTCAAGGTCGGGGTCGTCTTGAACGTTCCCGAACCGGTTCGGATTGGGGCAACCATGTATGCGAAGTGTCGGTCCCAATCTGCCTGCGAGAGGAGTTCCTTCTGAGAGCTCTTGAGGGAGAGGCCGCCATCCAGTCGATCGCTCGCAGAATCTTGGGGGGATCGTGAAGGTCCGGAGAAGCCGGCCGTTTGCCGGCTACACGAAGCGAACTCCCTTCGCGGCTCCGGCGGACCGTGAAGAAGACAATCGCCGGGAGGCGACTTATGCGCAACGCCGGGGCGTCGCCCGCTTCCGCGTCCTTGGTGGGAAGTGCCCCGGGCATGGATCGCCAGACATTGATCAGCGACCTTCGGTCAGGTTCTTGGGAGCGCTGGGGTATGCGGCTCTATCGGGGGAAGGCCGCGAATGACTGCCAGCAGATATTGCGACGCTCTTGAGCGTCCCTCTCGCTTCTCAGGGCCTCGAGTTACCCGTAGGTGCTCGTGACTACCGCGCGCTCGGGCGGATCGGGTGACCCCGAGAGCCGTTCGGCGATCAGTCTGCGGTCGCCGGTCACCCTCGAGATCCGGCAGAGTCAGACACCTCGGGGAATCCCGCTTGCCGGGATCCACGGAATCCGCTTTACTTACGTTCGTGTCCAGTGTGAAGGGGATGCGTGGGATCGTCGCTGTTGGCGCCGCACTGGCGTGCGTCGGGTTGGCGCCGGCCCAGGCAAGCGCGTCCGACGTCATCGGCGAAGTCTGGGGTTCCAGCGGTGGCATCGGCTGCACGCTGTCTGGAGGGACCTACTCCCAGTCGGCCCCGACCGGTAACGAATACAAGGCGCCCTACGACGGGGTGCTGACTAGCTGGACGAACTCCGGCACCTTCTTTGGCCTGAAGCTCAAGGTGACGCGCCTCGGCGCCGCGTCGTCGTTCACCGTCGTTGCTTCCAGTGATCTACGGGGCGAGGGGACATACCCGGTGCGGATCCCGATCAGGCAGGGCGATGTGCTCGGCGCGAGTGTGTCCGCAAACAGCTTCAGCGAATGCGCCGGATACACCGACTCCACGGCACTCCGCGCCGCCGGCGACCTCGCGCCCGGCACGACCGTGAGCGGAACGCCAGAAAACGTCCTGCTTCCCATCGAGGCCGTGATCGAGCGAGACGTCGACAACGACGGCTACGGCGACGAGACCCAGGACCAGTGCCCCTCGTCGGCGACGACCCAGGGACCGTGCCCGCTGCCCACCGTGCTCGGGCAGACCTTCGCGCCGGCGCCGAGCGGCGGGGCGACGGCCGACTACGTCGTCGTCAACCAGATCGGCTTCCCGACCGCGGCCCAGCAGGACGGGGTGATCACCGGCTGGCAGTACGCGGCCGGCTCCTACTCGGGGGCGGGGGCGATCCGGCTGAAGATGTTCCGGCCGCTCGGCCTCAACGACTACAGGGTCGTCGGCGCGGACCAGCCGCGGACTCCCGCCTCGAACGTGCTCAACAGCTGGCCGGTCCGGATCCCCGTTCGCCAGGGTGACCGCATCGGGATCCACACCACCGGCCCACCTGTGGCTTCGAACGCGTCCGACGCCAACAACCGCTACGCCGTCCTCGCCGGCGACCTGGCGACGGGCTCCTCCGCAACCTTCACTCCGAGCGGGGGGACGGGCCGCCGGATGAACGTCGCTGCGACCCTCGAGGCCGACGCGGACGGCGACGGCTTCGGCGACACCAGCCAGGACAAGTGCCCGACCAACCCGAACACGCAGGGCACCTGCCCGCCGCCGAGCCCGCCGCCGCCGAGCCCGCCGCCGCAGCCGAGCGCGGAGTGCCTGAAGGCCCGTGAGGGGCTCGACGACGCCAAGCAGAAGCTGAAGAAGGCCAAGTCGAAGCTCGCCATGGCCGAGGGCAAGAAGCGCAAGAAGAAGGCGCGCAAGAAGGTCAAGAAGGCCAAGGCCAAGGTCAAGAAGGCCAACGCTGCCGTAGCCGAGGCCTGCTGAGCCGCCCCGCGCCTGTCCCGCCGTGCGGCGTCGGGTCCAGAGGCCTGCCCCACAACCCCAAGATCGAAGCGTGATGTTCGTCTTCAAAGCTGCTGTCGATAAGCCGAGATGGTTGAATGCCGTCACGGTTCGATGCGTGCACTCGCGATCTCCGACACCCACCTTGGCGCCTGGACCGGGGAGGATCTGCTCAGCGACGAGCGCTTCCTGGCCCGGCTGGCTCCCGAGCTCGAAGACATCGATGAGCTGATCGTCCTCGGTGACCTGTTCGACCTGCTGTTTGGATCGATCGAGGATGCGCTGACGGCGGCCGATGGCCTGTTTGCGCTGATCCGCGAACGCATGCAGGGCCGACGCCTCGTTTTCCTCGCGGGGAATCACGACCACCACTTCGTCGTTCGCAGGGCCGAGAGCGCACGCATGCTTGGCGCAGGCGATGACCGAACCGGCGAGGAGGATCTGCTCCGGCAGTTGCTGCTCACGCGCCTGGAGGGCGTCGAGGTCGACCTCCGCTATCCGACCTACGCGGTCGACGACGTCCTGCTCACTCACGGCCACTACCTCGATCCGCACGCCCGCCTCGCCGGGCCGATCGGCAGTCGCATGCTCACCAGAGCTCTATGGGCAATCGCCGCGGGCGGCAGCGAGGAACCGCGGACCGAGGCCGACTACGAGAGCGTGATCGGGCTGCTCACGGAGGTGCTCTACGCGATCGCCCAGGTCCCGCACGGGACCACCGCGCAGCGCCGGGTCTTCGACTCGCTGAACCGGCTCGGTGCCATGGCCAAGGACGCCGGCCGCCCGATCCGTGCGGTCGAGCATTCGGTCGCCCGGCTGGTCGGCGGCGCCGGGCAGCGCGTCTCGCAGACCGCTCGCGCTGCGGTCAGCCCCGAGGACTTCCGCCGGGCTCTCGCCGACGAGCACGAGCGCCTTCAGCGCGAGGCGCGGGGACCGTCGGTGCAGGGATTCGACGTCGCCCGGACGATCAACCCCGGCGACCCGCGTGGCAACGCTCTTGAGGCGTTCGCCAAGGTCGCGGACAACCTCGGTTGGTCCCGCCACTACCAGAAGATCGTCTTCGCGCACACTCACCAGCCACTCGCCGATGTGCGGTCCCGCTCCGGCTCGCCGGTCCGCTACTGGAACACCGGATCGTGGATCTACGAGCCCGAGCTCGCCTCGCGCGACGCATACATCGACTACCTCCAACGGGGCTGGCCCGGGACCGCGATCCTGATCGACACGGACGAGCCCGCGCCGGTCCTGCGCGAGCTCCTGGCCGACCTGAACCCGCTCCGCGGCGGCGAGATCAGCGGCTCGCCGGCCGCCAGACTGTGACGGGGGCGACGATGCTTCGCTTCAAGGCCTCCTCAGGTGCTTGTGAAACCGCCGGAACTGGCGAACAGCATCGGCATGCGACAATCGCGCCATGCGTGTTCTCGTCCCCCTTCCCGACCGGGATTTCGACACGACCGAGGTGGCCGTCCCGTGGCGTGCGCTGCGGTCTCGCGGTATCGAGGTCGAGTTCGCCACCCAACGCGGCGGGGCGGCCCCGGAGTGCGACCCCCGACTGATCACCGGCGTGATCTTCGGTCGGCTGGGTGCCGACCCGGATGCGATCGCCGCGTACCGTGAGATGGAGCAGGACGACCGGTTCAACGACCCGATTGCGTGGGATGCGATCGGGGTCTCCGATTTCGACGGCCTGCTGCTGGCCGGCGGCCATGCGCCGGGCATGCGCCAGTACCTGGGGGACGAGGTCCTGCAACGAAAGGTTGCTGCGTTCTGGGCTCTTGGCCGGCCCGTTGCCGCGATTTGCCACGGGGTCCTGGTCCTGGCGCGGTCGCTTGATCCGCAAACTGGACGAAGCGTCCTTGCCGGACACCGCACCACCTGCTTGCCCAAACGGATGGAGCGGGCCGCGTACTTCGCGACGGCATGGCGACTCGGGCGCTACTACCGGACTTACCCGGCCTACGTCGAGGACGAAGTCGTGGCTTCTCTCGAAACGAGTGGTGGCTTCGACGCCGGACCGCTCGCGCTGAAGCGGGGGACTGCCGAGGACGACTCGCCCGCCTTCGTGGTCGAGGACGGACGCTACGTGTCCGGACGTTGGCCTGGCGACGCCCACCTGCTGGCCAAGCGGTTCATCTCGATCCTCGACCGGGATCGCGGGAGCAACCCGGTCAAACCGGCTGCGTAGGCCCAAGGCCGGCCGCAGCGGCAAGCGCGCCTGACCGAGAGCGGGTCGCACCGGCGCTGCAGGTAACGTCGGGGCATGGCTGTGTCGTTGGCGGAGATCGAACCGGCGGGAGATGCCGCCGAGCTTGCCCTGGCGTTCGGTGTCGGCCTGCTGATCGGTGTCGAGCGTGAGCGCCGCAAGGGAACCGGACCCACGCGTGGGCCCGCAGGTATCCGGACGTTCGCGCTGACCGGGCTGCTCGGCGGCATCTGTGCGCAGTTCGGTGGAGTTGCGATCGTCGCGGTCGGAGCCGGCTTCATCGGGCTGGCCGCCCTCGCCGGATACATGCGGGACCTGCAGGACGGCGGTGAAGACCCCGGGCTGACCACCGAGGTGGCGCTCGTCCTCACCTTCCTGCTCGGTGCGCTGGCCCACAGCGAGCCGGCACTCGCCGCGGCGCTGGCGGTCGCTGTCGCGCTGATCCTCGCGAACCGTGAGCGCTTCCACCGCATCGCCCGCGAGACGCTGTCCGAGCAGGAAATACACGACGGGCTGCTCATGGCTGCGGCGGCGCTGATCGTCCTGCCACTAGTGCCGAACGAGGGGCTTGGCCCAAACGATTCGCTGAACCCATTCCTGGTCTGGCAACTCGTCGTGATCATCATGGCCGTGCAGGGCATCGGCTACGTGGCGCTGCGGGCGATCGGGCCGCGCTACGGCCTGTTGCTGAGTGGCTTCATCTCGGGCTTTGTCTCGAGCACCCTGACCGTCGGGACGATGGGCTCCCGGGCACGCGACGAGCCGAAGCTGCTCCGCCCCGCCGTCGGCGCGGCGGTGGCATCCACAGTGGCGACCGTGGTACTGCTCGCGATCGTCCTGGCAGCCACCAGTCCGGAGACGCTTCGCGAGGTGCTCGTGCCACTCGTCCTCGCCGGCCTCGCCGCGGTCGGGTACGCGGCCGTGGTGACCGCGCGGATTATGCGAACCAAGCCTTCGGAAGACATCTCCCTCGGCCGCGCCTTCGAGTTCAAGACGGCGATCCTGCTTGCGGTAGTTCTCTCTGCGGTCCTGATCGTCACCGCTGCCCTCAACGAGCTGATCGGCGTCCGCGGCGTTACCCTCGGCGCTGCAGTGGCGGGCTTCGCCGATTCGCAGTCGGCGGCCGCGTCGGCCGCGGCGCTTGCCGATTCCGGCAAGATCACCCCGGCCGGTGCGGCGGTCCCGGTGCTCGCGGCGCTGAGTACGAACACGATCAGCAAGGCCGTATTCGCGTGGGGAGCCGGGACCCGCCGCTATGCGGTCGAGGTATGCATCGGTCTCGCGATCGTGCTCGCCGCCGCCTGGGGCGGATGGGCGCTCACCCAGGTCATCGGCTAGATGCGATCCGCGGGCCGGCTCCAATGCCACTGGCCTTCCGTCCAGCGGCGCCATGGCGGGCGGATCGGCTGCCTGGACGCGCATTCGGGTAGAACACCGGTATGGCCTCGATCCTCACCTGCCCCTCCTGCGGCGCCAGGAATCGCATCGGCCCGGTCGCGAAGGGGACGCCGCGATGCGCCCGTTGCAAGGCGGACCTGCCGTGGATCGTGAGGGGCGATGAAGCGGACTTCGCCGCCGAATCGCAGGCCAGCGTCCCGGTCCTGGTCGACTTCTGGGCTCCCTGGTGCGGGCCGTGCCGGATGGTCGAGCCGGTGCTCGAGCAGCTCGCCACTGAACACGCGGGCGCGCTGAAGGTACTCAAGGTGAACGTCGACGAGAACCCGGCCCTGGCGTCGCGCTTTCAGGCGATGAGCATCCCGCTTCTGGTTGTGATCCGCGACGGGGCCGAGGCCGACCGCGTGGTCGGCGCCGTGCCAAAGGCACAACTCGAGGCGCAGCTCGGTCTCTGAGCGCACCAATGGCGGTCTGATCCCCGGGTTCTCCTCGTTTGCAGGGCTGCGCAGACCGATGCGCAACGAATCGACGTGGCGGCGGGACGGCCGTGCGATGATCTGGCCGATGTCGGAAGTGAAAATCGACCCCCGCTTCTGCGGGCCCGCCGAGAGCGCCAACGGAGGCTACGCATGCGGGCTGCTCGCCACCGAGATTGCGGGACCCGCCGAGGTGACGCTGCGGGCGCCACCGCCGCTCGGCCGTGTCCTGCTCAGCCAGACCCGCGAGGACGGAAGTGCCGTGTTGCTCGACGGGGAGACGGTTGTCGCGGAGGCGCGACCGACGACTCTTGATGGCAGAGTGCCTACGCCGGTGACCAGCGACCAGGCTACCCGGGCATCGCAGCGGTACGAGTGGATCGAGGAACACCCGTACCCGCGCTGCTTCGTCTGCGGGCCCGAGCGCGATCCGGCTGACGGCCTGCGGATCTTCCCGGGTCCGGTAGAGGGGAGCGAGCTGTACGCCTGCCCATGGACGCCGCAGGAGTCGCTCGGCAACGGCTTCGGGAGCGTGCGTCCCGAGTTCGTCTGGGCGGCGCTCGATTGCCCGAGCGGGATCGTCACGAATCGCTTCGGCAACGTCGGAATGATGCTGTTGGGCCGTCTCGCGGTCGAGCTACTGGGGCCCGTCCCGGCCGGGGAGTCCTGCGTGCTGACGGCCTGGACGGTCGCGCGCGAGGGGCGCAAGCTCGATACAGGCTCTGCCCTGTTCGATGCGGACGGGGATCTGCTCGCCTCGGCCCGAGCCCGCTGGATCGAGCTGCGCGACCAGTAGCCGTCGGGGCGGGTAAGTCCCGCTGGCTTGTGGTCCCTCGGGATTCCGGGGATGGGACCCCACTGGCTGCCGTCAGCACACTTTGTTCTTCTTGCGCTTGGCCTGCTTGAACTTCTTCTTGGCCTGCTTGACCTGCTTCTTCAGCCGTTTGATCTTGGCCTGTGAAGCGCCCTTCTTCTTGGCCTTCCTGAGTGCCGCGTTTGCCTTGCGCAGCTTCTTCTGGGCAGCTTTCAACTTCTTCTTGGCGTTCTTGCACGCCGCGCTGTCGGTCGAGCCGGTGTCGTCGCCATCGCCCGGTTCGGCGAGCCAATTGGTTCCCGGGTTGGTGTTGGTGGTCGGGGTGTCGTGAACGAGGGTGGCGGGTGCGCCCACGGTTGCCGCCATCACGTAGATGCCGGTCGTCCCGTCCTGCCGGCGGCTGAAGAATGCGATCTGATCGCCGTCCGGCGACCAGGACGGCTGCAGGTCGTGCTCGTCGGTGTTCGGCTGACCCGCGGTCAGATCGGTGAGGACCGGGTCCGGATCATCCGGGTCCGGGTCCGGATCGGGCACGTCGATCGTCATCAGGTGGGACCCCGGAGGCTGAGAAAGGCCGAACAGGCTCACGCTCATCGAGAACACGATCTCGAGTCCGTCGGGCGAGAAGGACGGATGCGAGCTGTCGATCCACGGGCTGCCGCCTGTCGTGTGGGTCAGTTGCTTGACGCCGCTGCCATCGGCGTTCATCAGGAAGATCTCGCTGCCGCCCCCGTCACCCGGCGAGGCGCTGAACGCGATCCGCTCCCCGTTGGGTTCGTAGGTCGGACTCCGGCCTTCCACGCCGGTTGAGGCGGCGCTGCCCTTGCCGTCGCCGCTGATCGTGTGGATGATCGACTTGGAGGCGACGAAGCGGGTGAAGACGATCTTCGACCCGTCGGGGGAGTACTCGGCGTCGTAGGCGTCTTCGAAAAGCGGCTTGTCGTTCTTCCCGTCGGCGTCCATCAAACGCAGCGTGGCTACCCCGGTGGAGCTGACCCGGTCGGTGTACATGATCTGCTTTCCGTCAGGCGTGCCGGCGGGTGGACCGTGCCAGTCCGGGGACGAGGTGAAGCTCAGTTGCTTGAAGCCGAGACCGCCTGGTTCCGCGATGAAGATTCCACGCGAGTCAGGGGTGACCGAGTTCGTCGATTGATCCCAGATGACCCGGTCCGCGGCGGCACCAGGTGCGAACAGCATGAAGACCGCGCACGCGGTGAGCAGTGAAGCGACCACGGCGGTACTGGTACGCACCGCCGACCTCCAGAATCGAACCCCCCGACTGGCAGTCATGGGATGAGCCTAACGCAACGGTGCAGCAGCGCAAGTACCTTTACCTGCGATCCCTTGGTCGCGTGCCTGCGGACATGCCCGAGCTCTCGGCGACAACGTGGTGCCGCCCCGGGTCAGGGCCGCCGTTCGACGTCATTGGGGAGCACGCGCTCACCGCAGGCTGGGCAGCGCATCTCGGCTCCGTGTCGCGACCGCAGGTTGCGGGCGAACTCGCTGAGTCGCCGAACGCCGAAGGACACTTCGCGCAGAATCAGAACCGGTACGGTTTGTGAACCGACAATTCGCCAAATGCCTTCCGTTCTCTACTCAGTCGAAGACGCCGTTGCCACGCTGACCATCGATCGCCCCGAGCGACGGAACGCGATCGACGGTCCGACCGCCGACGCGCTGCAGGACCGTTTCGAGGACTTCGCCGCCGACGAGAGCGCCCACGTGCTGGTTGTCACCGGGAGCGGGGACGACGCGTTCTGCGCCGGGGCCGACCTCAAGGCGCTGGAATCGCTGGCCCATCGCTCGGGTGCCGAGCAGGGCTTCGAGGGCTTCACCCGACTCGATTCGCCGAAGCCGACCATTGCCGCGATCAGCGGCTGGTGCGTCGCCGGCGGCCTCGAGCTCGCCCTGTGGGCCGACCTGCGGATCGCGACGACGACTTCGCGCTTCGGCGTCCTGACCCGTCGGCACGGTCTCCCGTTCATCGACGGTGGCACTCAGCGACTTCCCCGCGCCATCGGGTTGCCGCGGGCGCTCGACCTGCTGATGACCGGCCGCGAGATCGGAGCCGAAGAAGCCGAGCGCATGGGGCTGGTCAACGAGGTCGTCGCGCCCGGTAACCACCTCGAGCGGGCGCGCGAGGTGGCACGGACGATCGCCGGCCACCCCCAGTACGCCCTACTCGCCGACCGACGCGCGGCGATCGAGGGCTTCGGGTTGCCGCTCCGGGCCGGCCTCGACCTCGAGGCACAGGTTCACAACCTCGACCTGGGCTGATGACTGCGGCCCGGCCGCGGCCGGGATACATTGAGTCGAGGATGGAGCTTTCCTCCCAGGAGACGGACCAACGGTATGCGGCCGTAAGGCAGTACTCGCTGGCCCGGATCCTCGCCGTTTGGGCCGCGGCAGCGGTCCCGATGGGTCTGCTCGCCTGGGTCGTGGCGCCCTGGCTCAGGGACCGGCTCGGCGGCGATGACCCGTTCGTTCAAGCGCTGCTCATCTGTCTTACCGTGGGACTCGTCTGGCAGTTCGTGCTGGTCCTGATCCTGGTCCGACACGAGCTCGGGGGCCTGAAGTGGCCGCGGGTTCGCGACGCACTGTGGTTGCGAGCACCGCGCGACCCGAAGACCGGCCGCGTCGGTGGGCGGATCTGGTGGTGGGCGTTGCTGTTCGTGCTGCTGTTTGGCGTCTGGTCTGCCGTTCCGGGAATTCCGGGACCGTCACCGCGGGACTTCCCGGACCTGATCGATTCAGAACGCGGGGAGGACTTCTTCCGCGGGGCGTGGGGCTGGTACGCGGTGGTCGTCGTATTCGCCGTTTTCAACACCGTGCTGGGCGAAGAACTGCTGTTCCGCGGACTGCTGCTACCGCGGATGCGGCGAGTTTTCGGCAGGGGAGACTGGGTAGCCAACGGCACGCTGTTCGCGCTCTATCACCTGCACCAGCCCTGGGTGATCGTCAACACACTGGTCGACGGGATCTTCCTGCTCGCATACCCATCGCGGCGGTTCCAGAGCGCCTGGATGGGGATCATCGTGCACTCCACGCAAAGCCTGTTCATATTGATCGTGATACTGGGCCTGGTCGCCAAATAGCCGTTCTCGGTTTGGGTCGGGGCGAGCACACGCCCCTAGGGCGTGGCGATGTTGAACCAGAACTCGAACTCGTCGAGCAGGTCGATCAGGTCGTGCAGGGCGGCCTCGTCACCTTCGATCCGGGCCCGGCCGTCAGCCAGCTGCTCGGTCAGCGGGGCCGAGCCCAGAATCACGTCATCCAGGTTCGAGCGGTCGATGGTCACCGTCGCGTCGGCCCCTCCGGCGGCACCCTGGCGATGGCTGAGCGCGCCGTGGCGCAGCATCAGGGTCCAGGTCTGGTCGAGGTCGGGCAGCACGCAGACCAGCGTGATCCGCCGGTCGCCGGCCCGCTTACCGTTGAGCCGCATCCCGAGGTAGTCGAAAAACAGTTCGAGGTCCATCGAGCGGACGATGTCGGGACTCGCCGTGTCCGGGGTCGGCAGGGCCCGGACCCCGTTGCGCAGTTCCTGGGCCGCGCTCAGGTAGAAGTTCCGCCACGGCCCCGACTCCGACTGATAGCCGAGCTGCTCCAGCGCATCGGCCTGCAGATCGCGCGCCTCGCGGTTGTCGGGATCGGAGAAGACGACGTGGTTGACCACCTCGGCGACCCAGCGGTAGTCGCCGAGCTCGAACGCGCCCCGGGCCCTTTCCAAGACCTTGTTGGCGCCTCCCATGAACTCCACGTAGCGGGATGCGGCCTCGGCGGGCGGCAGGGTGTGCAGGTTGGCCGGGTTGCCGTCGAACCAGCCGAGGTAGTTGACGTATGTCGCCTTGACGTTGTGGTTCAGGGAGCCGTAATAGCCACGCATCGCCCAGTGTCGCCCGAGTTCGCCGGGAAACTCGACCTGTTCGGCGATTTCGCCGGGTGTCAGTCCATGGTTGGCCAGACGCAGCGTCTCGTCGTTGATGTACCGATACCCGTCGCGTCCCATGCCGAGCAGTTCGAGCACCCGCTCACGTCCCCATGCCGGCCAGTGATGCATCCCGTACATGACCTCGGCCCGGTCGCCCCAGAGCTCGATCGTCTGATCGAGGTATTTCGACCAGGCCATCGGGTCGCGGATCTTCGTGCCCCGGATCGAGTACGTGTTGTGAAGGGTGTGGCAGCAGTTCTCGGCCGCGGTGACCGCCCGGAACTGCTCGATGAACCAGTGCATCTCGGCCGGGGCTTCGCTGTCGGGTGCCATCATGAACTCGAAGTCGAGACCGGCGATGTTCATGCGGCTACCGGTTTCCGAAACGGTGTCGGTGGGCGGGATCAGGCTGATCGTGCCGGACGAGGTGGTGACTCCGAGGCCGGCGCCGACCTGGCCCCTGGGATCGGCCGGCAGCAGGTTCCCGTACATGTAGCTCGACCGCCGGCTCATCGCGTTGCCGGCCAGCACGTTCTCGGACACGGCCGCTTCGAGGAAGCCCTCGGGGGCGACGATCCTGACCCGGCCGGCCCGTACGTCGGCCTCGTCGACGATCCCCCGCACGCCGCCGAAGTGATCGACGTGGCTGTGCGAGAAGACGACGGCGACGACCGGCTTTCGGGGCCGGTGCTCGTAGTAGAGCTCGAGCGCGGCCCGCGCGGTTTCGGTCGAGATCAGCGGGTCGAAGACGACCAGCCCTTCGTCCCCCTCGGCGAAGGTGATGTTCGAGAGGTCGAGGGTCCGGACCTGGTAGAGGCCCGGGACGACCTCGTAGAGACCGCCCTGAACGACCAGCCGCATCTGCCGCCACAGGCTCTGGTTAACGGTCGTCGGAGCTTGCTCGTGCTGGTGGATGAACTCGAACCGCGAAAGGTCCCAGATCGGTTCGCCGTCGGGTCCCTTGACCCGCCCCCGGTCAGGCAGCGGCGCGATCAGGCCGCGCGCGGCCTCATCGAAGTCCCGGGTGTCGTCGAAGTCGAGCCCGGCGGCGAGTGCGTCGTTGGCGGCCCGTGTCGCCTCGGTCGCGTCTGATCTGCCCTCTGTATCCCGGTCGTCCATCGCCATGACAGGGACCGTAGCAGTGCTTCATTCGGGACCGTTCATCGGGCAGCCTGGCCTTGCGGCTACCCAGGCCGGCGGATAGGTTCACCTCAGTCGACGGCGATCCGGCTATCGCCACCGTTCAACCAGGAGGAACACAATGGGTCAACCAACAACGGGCAGGGTTCTCGCCTCGCTGACGGGACTTCTAGCGGCGATAATGCTCGCCGTCGCGATCGCCATCTCGGGGGAACCGCCCGACACCGGTGACGGTGGTCAGGCGATCCTTGACTTCTTTGCCGCCGATGAAACCACCCAGAACGTGAGCGCGGTCCTGGTCGGCTACGGCTCGCTCTTTCTGATCTTCTTTGCGGGCATGTTGAGAGCCGAGCTTCGTCGAGACGACCCGGACAGCGATGGTCTGGCCACGCTTGCGTTCGGTGGCGGACTAGTGATGGCCGCGGGTCTGATGCTGCTCGCCGGCATGACCATTTCATTCACCCAAAACACGGACTCGCTGGACCCGGTCGCCGCGCAGGCCGTGAACGCAGTCAGCGACGGCATCTGGCTTCCGTTCGTTGCCGGGCAGGCGGTGTTGCTCATCGGTTCAGGTATCGCGATCCGCCACTCCGGCATCCTGCCGTCGTGGCTGGGCTGGGTCGCGATCGTGCTCGGGATCCTTTCGGCCACGCCGGTGGGGTTCTTTGCTTTCCTCCTGGCCATTCTGTGGTTTGCCGTGGCGTCGGTGCTGTTGGCTCGCGCCGCACGCCGGTCCGACCGAGCCGGAGCACCGGCCGGCAGTTCCGACCAGGCTGGTGGGTAGGCCGGCGGCTCAGGCCCGCCCATCGAACGCCGTGGACCAGGCTGATCGTCGATGATGCCCATGTCGATCGAGACGGCGACATTGTGAGCGATTTGGTCTGGCCCGCGCCGCGAACCTTATTCGGAGTTCCGACGGCATCGCTGCGGGAGCTCAGTGTCCAGGTCGCATTCCTCGGCGTGCCGTATAACGGCGGCACTCCGCAACCCGGCAACCGGACCGGGCAGACGGAAGGGCCGGCCGCGACACGACGGCAGTCCCACGAGCAGTTCGAACATGAAGCGGGCTGGTATGACATCGAGAACGACCGCGACTACCTGGTCGGCGTGGCCCGGTTGTCGGTTTCGACGTGGTCGAACTGAACCGGCCGCACGATCCCAACGCAACCACTGCGCGTGCCGCGGCGTGGATCGCAACCCACTTACTGAGCGAGGTATTCGAGCTGAGGGGAACAACGAACTGAGCTGCGGATCGAACCGGGCATGACGGCTCGACCACGAAACCGTGGGCCGCGGGTCGTGGTCTGTGTCGTAGCGTGCTCGCTGCTCGTCGCCGCTTACGTCCGTCTGGTCCGGCCCCGGCACCTGTGCTGGGGTGCCAGCCGCGAGGAGGCCGAGGGTCCCATGCCCGGCGACGACCTGGTCAGCGAGCCGACTCTGGTCTCGACCAGGGCGATCTCGATCGACGGGCCGCCGGAGGCCGTCTGGCCCTGGATCGCCCAGCTCGGGCAGGGTCGCGGGGGCTTCTACAGTTACGACTGGATCGAGAACCTGATCGGTCTCGACATCCACAGCGCCGACCGGGTGCTCGCGGAGCACCAACGGCCGGCGCCCGGTGATCGGGTCGCGCTCGCGCCGGACGGCTGGGGGCTCGACATCGAGCTGGTCGAGCACAACAGGCTGCTGGTCCTTGGCGAGCCGGACGGCGGCTTGACCTGGACCTTCGTACTCGTGCCGGAAGATGGCGGTACCCGCCTGCTGGTCCGTAACCGCTGGACCACGGCCGGCCGACCGATCCCGTTCCGGCTGCTCATGGCCCTGATCGAGCCGGCCGCGTTCGTGATGGAGCAGAAGATGCTGCGGGGCATCAGACAGCGGGCCGAACGAGCAGCCTGACCGGCTCAGCGTTCGCACCCATGCTATGCCGGAACCGGACGCGATTCAAAGGGGCCCGGCCGGCAACTGGCAGAAGCGGGTGCACCCTGCTCGTCCACGACGATTCTGCTGAACAGTCGGGCATTTCCGGTGCCGGAAGCCCGGGCCGCCGATCCTCCACAAAGGGATCGGTAGCTACCGTTATCAGGGTATGCTCGTTACCTGAAAGGTCGTTGCGCGGCGCGGGACTCGTTCGGGCGCGGGGGTTTTCGGATGCAGGGGAAATTCGAACGATGAAGGGGATGTGAGACGGATGAAGGCGTCGCGAATTCTGTTGATCTCGGTCGTGAGCTGGATCGTTCTCTACGTAGCCGGGTTCGTGGCGCTGGGGGGATCGGTTCCGACCGTGGAATCGAGTGCGGACGAGGTAGTCGAATGGTTCGCGGACAACGCCGGCAGAGCGCAGGCCTACGCCTGGACGTCGGCCTTCGTGTCGCTCGTGCTCGTCGTTTTCGGCGCCCAGATCGCGACGCTGCTCCCCAGACCGCACCGGTACATTTTCTTCGGTGGCGTGCTCGGGTGGGCTATCACGGGACAGGTGCAGGCCTGGTTCTGGGCAGGGTTGGCTCTCCACGCCGACGGTCTCGACCCGGCAACTGCCCGCACCATCTTCGACATACCGGCCTACTGGGGCCCGATAATCAACGGATCGACGATGACCATGGCTGCGGCCGTGGCGGCCGTTGGCTTCGGGGCGTCGCGGCTGATCCCGGGCTGGTTGACCTGGTTGAGCGTGGTCTTTTTCGTCGAGCAGGCGATCGAGACCGTCACCGTCTTCGGGGAGAGCGGATTCATCGCGCCCGGTGGCACGATGAACGTGTATCTCGGCGGGGTCATCGGTATCGCCTGGGTCATCGGGGTGCTCTACTGGGGCATGAAGCGACTCGATTCGCCCGACCCCGAACCGGGGTCGCCGCCGGCCCAGTCTTGACGGCGGCCGCGCGATTCAGTTGTTGATCGAGGCCATGCCCTGCGGTGGGTAGCGG
>JAGQUV010000034.1 GCA_020438295.1 Solirubrobacterales bacterium | reverse complement strand
CTCGGCCGCCAGGCCGACGTCCTCGCGCAGGCGGCGGGCGCTGTGCTCGGAGTGGGCGACGACAGCGTCCATGCGGTCGTAGACGCGGTGGGCGGCGCGGACCTGGCGGCGGCTTGGGCGCGGCGGCAGGATGTAGTGGGCGGTGAGCAGGCGGGGGCGCGGCGGCGGCAGCAGGTGGGCGTCGAGCGCGGGCGCGGTCAGCCACTGGAAGTGGACGACGTCGGCGTCCGCCTCGCGCCGGTAGCGGAGCATATCCGGCAGGTGCTCGGCCGCCTTGAACGGGAGCCGGGCGGAGGCGTCGAGGCCGCGGGCGGCGGAGCGGCGGTAGAAGCTCTCGTCGACCCGGTACCCGTCGGGCTCGGGCACCGGGCCGTACAGGAAACGGGAGGTGATCAGCTCGACCTCGGCTCCGGCCGCGGCCAGCGCCCGGGCCAGGGCGTGGTCGTAGGGCGGGGTGAACGCCGACGGGTCGATCAGCTGTACGCGCACGTCTCTGATTATCGTGGGCAACGTGGAAATCGACCTTTCCTACTGCGTGGTGAACAACGACGGCCGGGACTACCTGCTCGACTGCCTGTCGGCGATCGAGCGGCACCACCCGTCGGGCGTCAGCCACGAAGTCCTGGTGCTCGACAACCACTCGAGCGACGGCTCGGCCGATGCGGTCAGACGGGAACATCCCGAGGCCACGGTGATCGCGCTGGACCGCAAGGCCGGCAAGGCCGAGAACGACTCGACCCTGATCAGGCGCTCACGGGGGCGGTACTGCCTGCTCTTGAACGAGGACTCGGAGCCGATGGAGGGCTCGGTCGCGGCATTGCTCGAGGCGCTCGACGACGATCCGGAGGCCGGGGCGGCAGGAGCCCAGCTTTTCGACGGCGACGGCAACCCGTACGCCTGCGCCTGGCGCTTCCCGGGGGTGGGGACCGCCGCGCTGGGCGCGCTGTTCCTGCACCGGCGGTTCACCGTGCAGAGCACCGGACAGACCACCCGCACGGTCGACTGGGCCCAGTCGAGCGCGCTGATGGTCCGGCGCGAGGCGGCCGAGCAGGTCGGCTACCTCGACCCCGAGTTCTTCATCTACTACGACGAGTGCGACTTCTGCAAGCGGCTGGCCGAGGCCGGCCGGCCGACTCTGTACGTGCCGGCGGCCCGGGCGATCCACCACGACCAGCTCGCGACCGACCTGACCGCCGGCCTGCCACGGATCGTCGAGTTCCACCGCAACCGCGACCTGTACATGCGCAAGCACGGCTCCCGGCCGGCCGCGCTGGCGGTCCGGGTGCTGACCGCCTGGACCTACTCGCTCAGGGCGCTGGCCTCACTGGTGCTCCCCGCCGCCCCGACCGCGATCTATGCCGCCCATGCCAGGCAGGCGCTGTTCCCGTACCGGGGCGAGAGCATCCGTGACCGCGCGGGGGCTCGGGTGGAACAGGCCCCGCCGGGCCGGAACGGGTCGGGACCGGCCGAGCGGGACTGAGCCGGCCACGGTCCGGGGTTCAGCTGCGCAGGTCCTCGTTCATCTGCTCGACCTCGTAGACCTCGGCCAGGCCGCGTTCGTCGGCCACCCCCTGTTCGAGGTCGGTCTTCTCCTTCTCGCGGGCCGCCCTGATCCTCGCGTAGACCTCGTTCGGGTTGGCCATGATCAGCAGGTACCTCTTCTCGGACGGGCTGAAGAAGGCGGTGACCAGCAGGGCCGCCGGGAACGCGGCAACCAGCAGCAGCCGGATCGCCAGCGGCCCGAAGCCGTCGTCGGGGACCAGCACCTCCCCGAACGCGATCAGGACCGCGGCCGCGCCGACCGCCTTGGCCAGGCGAACCCACTCGTACGGGACCGGGAACAGCCGCTGGGTGAACACGTACATCAGGACCAACACGACCAGGTACGAGGCGACCAGCGAGACCGCCGCCCCGACGATCCCCCAGACCGGCAGCAGCAGGACGTTGAGGACCACGTTGGTCAACACCCCGGCCAAGGTGGCCGGGAAGTTGAACTCGGTCCGGCCGGTCCGGCCGAGCACCACCAGCAGCACCATGTAGATGGCATACAGCGCGGTGCCGGCCGAAACCGGCCCGACCGCGTCAACCGCCCCGTAGAACTCCGGGGCCGCGAAGATACGGACGATCCAGGGGGCGGTCAGCCAGATCGCGGTGATCACGAATGCCATCAGCACCACGAACCAGGTGACCACCGCCGAGTAGGCCCGCCGGGCCTCGTCGTCGTCGGTGATCGAGTAGGCCAGCGGCGGGAAAGCCAGCTGGAAGCCACGGACCAGCACGTTGACCGCCTGGGCGACCTTGATCGCCAGCGAGTAGAGCCCGGCCTCGGCCAGGCCGAGCATCCGGGCGATCAGGATCCGGTCGATGAAGCTGAGCGAATAGAGCGAGAGCTCGGCCGGCATGGTCGGCACCCCGAACCGCATCATCCGTCCCAGCAGCGCCCGGTCGGGCCGGAGCGCCAGGCGATGGCGGTGGTAGGCGATAAGCACGAGCACGAAGACGAAGCCGGTCCCGTAACTGCCCAGAAGCAGCCCGATCGCACCGAGATCGGCGACCACGACCAGCCCGATCGTAACCGGGATGGTGACCAGCACCGAGGCCAGGGTGAAGGCGAAGAAGGCGCGGGCCCTCTCGTCCAGGCGGAACACGGTCAGCAGGTATTCGGACAGGGTGAGCACCCAGAGGCCGCCGATCGCCACCCGGGCCAGGGCCGGGTCGCTCACCCCGAGCAGCAGCTCGGAGACCGGCCCGGCGAACGGGAGCAGGACCAGCGCCGCGATCGTGCCGGCCCAGAACAGGGTCGCGAACGAGGTCGCGACGACCCGGTCGGGCTGCTCGTCGGTCTTGTAATAGAAGCGGAGCAGCGCCTCCACCACGCCCAGCCGGATCACGATGCTGGCCGCGACCACCGCCGCGAACATGACCTCGGCCGCGCCGTAGTCGGCCGGCGTGAGGTAGCGCGTGTACAGCGGCAGCAACGCGACCGCGATCACTTTCGAGAAGATGCTGGCCGCGGTATAGGCGGCCCCGGTGCTCGCTAGGCGGCGGAGGTATCCCGACATGGGAAGGCGAGGCTATAGCCGATCGCCATCAGGACCCAGGTGACCGGGTCGTTGAGGAAATCCGCGTAGGTGACCGTGTGGACCAGGACCGAGACGAACGAGGCGAGGATCACCGCCCGTGCCGCGGGCGGACCCCGGTTCGCCCCGCCGGAGGTGAACGCGGCGCCCAGCCCCGGCATCACCGCCCGGAACCCGGCCGCCAGCGCGAACAGGGCCGCGACGATCAGCGCCGCATACAGGGCGAAGCCGACCAGGCCCTGCTCCGCGGCCACCGTTATCGGCTCGGTGTGCGACTCGGTGACCGGCGCATCGGGACCGGCGATCTCGTCCTTGAACGATCGCGAGAACGAGCCGGAGCCGTAACCGAGCACCGGCCGGTTGCCGAACAGCTCGACCCCGCCCTCGACCAGGTTGGCCCGGCCGCTGGTCTGCTTGTTCAGTGCCCCGAGGTCGAGCTTGACCAGGCCGCCGGCGAACACAGCGAACAGCAGGGTTCCCACGGCCAGCACCGCGAGGCCGGCCAGGACCAGCCGCAGGCTCCACCGGAGCGCAATCAGCACCGCGAGGCCGGCCAGCAGGGCGACGAAGCTGGACTGCGAGAACGTGGTCACCAGGGCCAGCCAGAGCACCGCGGCGGCGACCGACAGGGCGACCGCGTCACGGCGGTCGCGCACCCACAGCAGCGAACCGGCGGCGACCGTGATCGCCACCGCCAGGTAGCGACCATAGACGTTCGGGTCCCAGAACAGCGAATTGACCCGGAAGTAGACGTGGAAGTCGTTGGTCCGCATCACGGTCTCGTTCCAGAGCAGCTCCTTGAACCGGTATTCGGCGAAGCCGACCGCGGCACAGACCAGCGCTTCGGCCAGGACCACGATCAGCACGATCCGCAGCCGCCGTCGGTCCCACTCGACCTCGTCCATCAGCGCGAAGACGACCGCGAACGGGACCAGGAAGAAGCAGAGGTTCTGGAGACCGACCGATCGGTCGTCCGAATAGATCAGCCCGAGCGCGAACAGGATGACCGAGGCGGCCAGCAGCGGCTTCATCCAGGCGGCGAACCCGCTCGGGGCGTGCGCGGGCGTCGCGCCGCCGGACTCGGCCGAAGCGGCGTCCGCGAGCGACCGTAGCGGGCCGCTTTCGCCGCGCCACTGCCGCAGGATCGCGACCAGCACCCCGGCTGCCATGACCAGGTAGAGCGGCATCAGCAGGTTGGCATCCTCCCCGCCCACGGTCAGCGGGACCCGGAACGGGAGCGCGATCAGGACCAGGACCGGCAGCAGAACCGGTCGCCGGTACATCAGCGCGGCCAGCCCCACCACGATCGTCCCGGCCACCAGACAGGCCGCGAGCAGCAGGGCCGGGGAGTTACGGAGCTCCTCCACCTGGGTCGCGTGCCACTGGTCGGCCGCGATCAGGGCCGGGGCGAGCACCACGGCGACCAGCATCGCCGTCGCGCGGCGCTTCGACGCGCGGTCGACCACCGCCAGCGCCGCCGCGGAAGCGGCGATCAGCGCGACCAGTACCTCGACTACCGGCATGCGGTTCCCTCCGGGTCGAAGTCGTGGACCCTGATCCAGCCGGGCAGCCGGAAGCTCCGGTCGAGCTCGTCGAGGGTGATCCTGACCCCGTAGCGACCGGTCGGCGGGACCGTCCCCTGATCGGTCTTGCCGTCCCAGACGAGCCGGTGCTCGCGATAGCGCTTGAAGAAGCGCTGCTCGGCCAGCGTCCGGACGGGCCTGTCGTCGAGGTCCACGATCTCGACGTCGGCGACGTCCGACCTGGTCGTACGGAACCGGATCACCATGCGGTCGTGGCGACAGTCCCCGTTGGGGCTGAAGACGGTCGGCTGGGGATTGTCGGTACCGCTGCCGGTTGCCCGGTACTCGACCCGGTCGACTACCAGCGGTTCACGCTTGAGCCGCTGGGAGACCCCGAACGCGACCACCGTCGCCACTACCAGCAGCCCGATCGCCAGCGGTGCGAGCCGGCCGGCACCGGCGGGGCGCGCAGAGTCGGCCACTAGCCGCCGGACGGCAGCTCACCGTGACCGGTACCGATCACGACCGTGACCATCGCGCTCGCCGTCCCGGCCACCTCGCTGGTCACCGCACCGGTCTGCTTGACACCGACGTCTGCGCCGACCTGCTTGGCTGCGGTCTTCTCGCCCGGCTGATACATCACGACGCTGTCGGTGAACGTGGTCGGGGCGTCGGTGACGGTACCCAGCTGGTAGCCCTTCTGCTCCAGCGCGTTCGCGTATTCGGCCGCGATGCCGGTCTCCACCCCGCCGGTCCCGTTCAGCACTGCAACCTGGACCTGGCCGGGCGGGATCTCCGACCCGGTCCGGTTCTTGCCACTCCCTGTCCCGGCCCCGCCTCCGCTGCCGGAGTCGTCGCTCATCAGCGAGGTGGCGGCGAACGCCGCCGCCGCGCCAACCACCACGACCACGGCGATGACCGCGAGAATCCGGCCGGTTCGGCCGAGCCGGTCCCAGTACGAGCCGCCGGCCAGGCCGGCCCGCTGCAGCCGGCGCTGCTCGCGGTCGGCCAGGACCTTGATCTCCTCCGACCGTTCTTCGGCGACCAGCTCGCTCACCTCGCGGACCTCGGCGTCCCGTTCCGGCGCCCCCCCTGCCCACTCGCGCAGGCGACGGATGTCCCGGGCCATCGAGAAGCAGAGCATCGAGAGCACGGCCAATCCGAACACGGCGACGAACCCGGCATACGGGCCGACGGTCTCAATCACGCTTTTCAGGGTCGCCTCTCCACAGTGCTGTTGGGCCGTTGGCCGGGATCACCGGCAGCGGGATCCCGAACACTCAGACCGGGGCATGTTAGAGCGAGGTGCGCGAGGGGTGCGTGACGACTCCGGACCGGGCCGAGGCTCAACGGGTGTGAATCCGCTCTGATCCCGGTGAGTTGACCGTCTCGACCAGGGTGGCCACGAGATTGGCCTCGTCGCCGCTCTCGACGATCTGCTGGAAGCGGTCCAGGGTCGACTCGACCCAGGCCGACTCGATCCGGTCCTCGCGGACGGCCCGCATGATCCGCTTGGAAGCGGTCGGCTGGGGGCGTTCGTCATCGCCGTAGAGCTCCTCGTGCAGCTTCTCCCCGGGTCGCGGGCCGGTGAACTCGATCGCGATGTCGGCTTCGGGCTCGTAACCGGCCAGCCTGATCATGTTCTCGGCCAGGTCGACGATCCTGACCGGCTCACCCATGTCGAGCACGAACACGTCACCGCGCGTGTTGCCGGTGTCGCCGGCCCGGATCACCAGCTGAACCGCTTCCGGGATCGTCATGAAGAACCTGGTCATCTCGGGATGGGTGACGGTGATCGGACCACCCTGTTCGATCTGGCGGCGGAAAATCGGCACCACGCTGCCGGACGATCCGAGCACGTTGCCGAAACGCACGCTGACGAATCGGGTGTTCGGATGGCGCTCCCCGGCCGCGGCCACCGCCCATTCGGCCAGCGCCTTCGAGGCGCCCATCACGGTTTGGGGCGCAACCGCCTTGTCGGTCGATACCAGCACGAACCGCTCGGCCTTTGCCGCGGCCGCGGTCTCCGCGGTTATCCGGGTCGCGATCGCGTTGTTGCGGATCGCTTCAAGCGGGTTCGACTCCATCAGCGGAACGTGTTTGTAGGCGGCGGCGTGGAAGACCACGTTGGGCCGGTAGCGCTGCATCACCTCGAACATCCGGTCGGTTTCCTTGCAGTCGGCCAGAACCGCCTCGACCCGGGAGAAGTGGCGCTCGGAGACCATCTCACGCTCGATCAGGAAAAGGTTGTCCTCGGCGTGGTCGAGCAGGACCAGCAGCTTCGGGTTGACCAGCGCGACCTGGCGGCAGATCTCGGCGCCGATCGAGCCGCCGGCCCCGGTGACCATCACGACCTGGTCTTCGAGGTAGGCGCCGACCCGGGCCAGCTCGACCACCACCGGGTCGCGACCGAGCACGTCTTCGACCTGGACGTCGCGCAGCTGCTGGCTGAGCTGCACCCCGCCGCGCAGCAGCTCGAACACGGTAGGCAGGGTCCGAACCCTGATCTGGCGGTCGCGGCAGGCGGCGACGACCTTCGCCCGCAACGTGCCCGGAGCCGACGGAATCGCGATCACGACCTCGTCCGGTTCGGTCTCGTCGAGAATGGTCTCGATCTCGGTCGTCGTACCGAGCACCCGGATCCCCTCGATCCTCATCCCCCGCATCGCGGTGTTGTCGTCGACGAAGCCGATCGCGGTCTCGCCCAGGTGCGGATTGAGCCGGAGTTCGCGGACCACCATCTGCCCGCCCGATCCGGCCCCGACCACCACGACCTCCTTGCCGCGGGCGATCCTGCTGCCGCGGCCGGGCCGTTCCTTGAACAGCCGGGTGGCCAGGCGGGCGCCGGCGATCAGCATCAGGGTGAGCAGGAAGTCGGTCACCGCCACCGACCGCGGGAGGCCGTCGGCGAACGGCTGGATCACGGTGAACGCAACGATCAGCAGCAGGCTCGAGATGGTCACCGCCTGGACGATGCGCACGATGTCGCGACCGCCGACGAACCGCCACCACTTCTGGTAGAGGCCGAACAGGAAAAAGATCGCCACCTTGCCGACGATCACGAAACCGACCGAAGCCGCGATCAGGTCCACGTAGCGCTCCGGGATCGTCCCCGGAGCATCGAGAAAGCGGAGCTGGAAGGCCAGCACGTAAGCGATCGCGACCAGCAGGCCGTCGCCCGCCATCTGCCACAGCTGGTACGGGCGGAGGCGGAACTCGGGACGGCGGAAATTGAGCTCGGGACGGCGCATCGAACTACCGAAGTCTAGACCGGAATAGGATCGGAGCCTGCTTTCCGGAACCAGTGACAGACAGCGGGCGGTCCTCCTCGGTCTGGTGCAGGGGCCGGCCGAGTTGCTGCCGGTATCCAGCTCGGCCCATCTGGCGATGCTGCCACGGCTGGCCGGCTGGCAATGGGACCGGATCGACCCCGAGCTGCGCAAGAGCTTCGAGGTGGCCCTGCACGCCGGAGCCGCGATGGCGCTGGTGCTCGCCCGACGCGGGGAGATCGCGGATGAGCTCCGCGACTTCGACCTCCGCCGGGCGGCGATCCTGGCCCTTTCGTTCCTGCCGGCCGCGGCAGCCGGCCTGGGGCTCGAGCGGTCGATCGAATCACGGCTCGGCGGACCTCGCTCGACCGCGGCCGGCCTGATCGCCGGCGGCACCCTGATGATCCTCGCCGACCGCCGCCCCCAGGACCGCGGCCGGCGCGAAGCCGGCCCGGCCGACGGCCTGGCCCTCGGTATCGCCCAGGCGACCGCCCTGGTCCCCGGGGTCTCGCGCAACGGCGCAACCCTTACCGCGGCCAGACTGCTGCGATTCACCCGGAGCCAGTCGAGTCTGCTCTCGCGGACCGTCGCCCTGCCGGTGATCGTCGGGGCAACGGCTCTCAAGGGCGTCCGGCTGCTGCGGCGTGGCACCGACCGCGAGCAGCGCCGCTGGCTGGCCCTCGGGGCCGGGACCTCTTTCGTCTCGACCCTGGCATCGACCCGCCTGATCGGCCTGGTCGAAAGGGACCGCGCCCTGCTGCCGTTCGGCCTCTACCGGATCGCGTTCGCCCTGCTGATCCTCGGCCGACTGACCGGCCGACCGCCTCGTGGTGTTGAATCGGAGGCGATGAAACCGGGAGCGGATCCCCCGATGGGTGCCGAGGCCGATGAACGCTGACGAACCGGCAACCGCCGAGGCGGGCGTCGACGCCTACGCCCAGGCCGGCGTCAGCCAGAACGACGCCGACCGGGCGGTGGCGAAACTGGTCGCCGCCCTGGCCACCGCCGAGCTGGGCCGACCGTCGAGGCAGGTCGACCTTGGCGGCCACTACGCCGCGGTGATCAGGCTCGACGAGACGACCGGGATCGCGCTGTCGACCGACGGCGTGGGAACCAAGCTGCTGGTCGCCGAGCAGCTCGGGCGCTACGACACGGTCGGCATCGACTGCATCGCGATGAACGTCAACGACATCATCTGTGTCGGGGCCGAACCGCTGGCGATGCTCGACTACCTGGCGGTCGATCGTGCCGATCCCGATCAGTGCGAGCAGATCGGGCTGGGGCTGGCCCGGGGCGCCGAGCTGGCCGGCATCGAGGTCCCGGGCGGTGAGCTGGCGCAGATCGGCGACCTGGTCAACGGCTTCGACATCGCCGGCGCCTGCTTCGGCACGGTCGCGCTGGACCGGATCATCGACGGGTCGCGGGTGGCGGCCGGCGACGTGGTGATCGGGCTGCCGTCATCGGGGCTCCATTCGAACGGCTACACGCTGGCCCGCAGCGCGCTGGACGGACTCGATCTCGAAGATGACCGGCTGGGCCGGCCGCTCGGCGAGATCCTGCTGGAGCCGACCGAGATCTACGTACGCGCCATACGCGACCTGATCGAGTCCGAGGTGCCGGTCTACGGGCTGGCCCACATCACTTCGGGCGGGCTCGACAACCTGCTGCGACTGAAGTCGGACGTGACCTACCGGATCACCGACCCCCTCCCGCCCCAGCCGATCTTCGAGCTGATCGCCGAGCGTGCCTCGGTGCCCGATGGCGAGATGTACGAGGTGTTCAACATGGGCTGCGGATTCTGCTGCGTGGTGCCGGAGGCGAGCGAGGGCGACGCGCTGGCCGCGCTGCGCCGGCACTACCCGGGGGCGGCCACGATCGGTTCGGTCTCGGCCGGCGGGCGCCGGGTCGTGCGTGGTGGCTGAATGGGCCGGCGCCGGAACCGGGTGAAGGCCGGCGGGACAACGGATAACGGTTCGCAGTGAACGTGGCGATCTACCTGTTCGACCGGGTCACGGCGCTCGACGCGATCGGTCCGTACGAAGTGCTCTGCCGGGTACCGGGGTGGGAGGTCGAATTCGTCGCGGCCGAGGCGGGGCCGGTCGAGACCGACACCGGGATCACCGCGATCAGCGCCACCCGGCCGGTCTCCCGGGCCGGTTCCGCCGACCTGCTGCTGGTCCCGGGCGGGGCCGGGTCGCGGCCGCTGATGAGCGATCAGCCGGCCCTCGAGCAGCTGAGAAGGCTGGCCGCGGGCGCCGAGTGGCTCAGTTCGGTCTGCACCGGTTCACTGGTGCTGGCCGCGGCCGGGCTGCTCGACGGCAAGCGCTGCACCACCCACTGGCTCTACCTGGAGCGGCTTCGGGAACTCGGTGCGGTCCCGGTCGCCGAGCGCGTGGTGGTCGACGGCCGGACGATCACGGCGGCCGGGGTCTCGTCCGGGATCGACATGGCGCTGAGCCTGGTCGGGTCGGTGGAAGGGCCCGAGGTGGCCCGGGCGGTACAGCTGGCGATCGAGTACGACCCGCAGCCTCCGTACGATTCCGGCTCTCCCCGGACCGCCGCGTCCGGGACGGTGGAAGCGGTCACCGCACGAGCCGCAAAACGGGATCGGTGGCTTGCCGCGCGGCAGTAGCGTGAACGCGTTCAGACCGGGCTCGGCAACCGGATCCAGGGCTGGCCAATTTTTCCCGGCAGGGCGGTCCCGGTTCACGAAACGGCCTCTGCAGGGTAGGCTCGTTCGCCCATGATTTTCTGCAGGTCGGATCGGTGAAGTAGTGGAACTCGACAGGCTCGTCCGGTCGAGACTTTCGCAGAGCCAATGAGCCATCCGCCATCCAGCGCCCAGATGATCGGGACGGTCCTCTCGGACCGATACAGGCTCGAGGCAAAACTCGGGAGCGGGGGCATGTCTACGGTCTACCTGGCCCGTGACGAAGTGCTCGACCGGCCGGTCGCGGTGAAACTGATGCACGACGAGATGACCGACCAGCCCGACCAGCTCGAGCGGTTCAACCAGGAGGCCCGGGCGGTGGCCAAGCTGTCCAACCCGAACGTGGTCGCGGTGATCGACGCCGGCGAGGACGGCGGGCGGCCGTACATCGTCCTCGAGTACGTCCAGGGCGAGACCCTGAAGCAACGGGTCAGCCGGGTCGGAGCACTCGACGCCACCGAGGCGCTGGCCTACGCGCTCGAGGTCGCCCAGGGGCTCTCGGTCGCCCACGAGCGGAAGATGGTCCACCGTGACGTCAAGCCCCAAAACGTCCTGATCGACTCGACCGGCCGGGCCAAGCTGACCGATTTCGGGATTTCGCGGCAGCTCAACGAGGAGGGGGTAACCGAGGCCGGACGGGTCGTGGGGACGACCGACTACGTGGCGCCCGAGCAGGCGATGGGCAAGGAGGTCGACCCGCGTTCGGACATCTACTCGCTCGGCGTCGTGCTGTTCGAGATGCTGACCGGGGACGTCCCGTTCGAAGCCGAGAACCAGATCGGCGTGGCGATGAAGCACGTCAACGACGAGCTGCCCGACATCCAGCACCGGCGTGGCGACCTCTCGTCCGCCTCGGCCCGGGCGGTCGAACGGGCGACCGCCAAGAACCCGGACGACCGCTACCAGACGATCGACGAGATGTCGGACGACCTGCAGGCCGCGCTGGAGGTGGAAGCGGTCAGGTCCGGAGGGGCAACCGGAGAGGCGACCTCGGTCCTCGACGCGCTGCCGCCGCAGCGCCGCCCGGTCGTTGCCCGGCAGACCTCGTCGCGGCCGGCTGTGATCATGCTGCTGGTCGCCCTGCTCATTGCCGGGGCCGCGGCCTACGTCATCTCGAACGGAAACTCGGGCGGCGGTGGCGGCGGTGGCGGCGGTGGCGGCGGCAGTGACGGTGGCCAGATCGCGCTGGTCTCGGCCACCGACTACGACCCCGAGGGCGACTCGGAGCATCCCGAACAGGCCTCTCTGGCGCTCGACGAGGACCGCAATGCCTCGGCCTGGAACACCGAGATCTACCAGGACCCCACGCTGGCCGGCAAGACCGGGGTCGGGCTGTACGTGGACGCCGGCAAGCCGGTCAGGGCCACCGAGCTCGAGCTCCGGTCACCGACGCCGGGCTGGACCCTGGAGGTCTACGGCACCAACGACCCGATCCCGGAAGAGCTGTCCGGGTGGACCCGGCTGGCCCGGGTTCCCGACGTACAGGAACGCCAGCGGGTCGACCTGATCACCGCGAACAAGGCCTACCGCTACTACCTGCTCTGGGTGTCGGACCCGGTCGAGACCGAGACCGGCTATTCCGCCTCGATCTCGGATGTACGGCTGTACGGCACCGGTTGACCTGTACCGCTCAGAATGAGTGCCGGGATTCGGCTTCCTGCCGCTCGACGGCCAGCCTGACCAGCCGGTCGCACAGGTCCGGGTAGGCCAGGCCGGAGGCCTCCCAGAGCTTCGAATAGACTGAGGTGGCGGTGAACCCGGGGATCGTATTGATCTCGTTCAGCAGAACCGTGCCGTCGTCCTCGACGAAGAAATCGCACCGGGCGAGGCCGGAACAGCCGGCCAGGCCGAACACCTTCGCCGCCATCTCACGAACCTCGGCGATCCCGTCCTCGCCGATCGGAGCCGGCACGGCCAGGTCCATCCCGCCGTCGGTGTACTTGGCCTCGAAGTCGTACCAGTCGGCGTCGGCTAGGATCTCGCCCGGCAGCGACGTATCCGGGTCCTGGTTGCCGAGCACCGAGCACTCGACCTCGCGACCGGACGAGTTCGCCTCGATGATCACCCGGGGATCGTGGGCGGCCGCTGCCGCCACCGCCTCTTCGAGTTCGTCGCCACCGGACCCCGGACCCGGTTGCTCGACCTTGGTGATGCCGACGCTGGACCCGAGCCGGGACGGCTTGACCCACAGCGGATAGCCGAGTCCGGCGGCCCGCTCCTGCCACCCCGGGGTCAGGGCCTGTACGAAGCCGACCTGGGGAACCCCGTGGAATCCGCACAGCGCCTTCAGGGTCAGCTTGTCCATGCAGACCGCCGAACCGAGCACGTCCGAGCCGACGTACGGGATCCCGGCGGTTTCGAGCGCGCCCTGGGTGACCCCGTCTTCGCCGAACGGGCCATGCAGCACCGGAAAAGCGACCTCGACCCCGAGGTCGGATAGTTGCGCCGCGAGCCCCCCGGCCGGGACCAGCGACACCGGCTCACCGTCGGTGGTCCACTCTCCACCCCGGCCGATCCGGATCTCGACCACCTCGTGCCCGGCCTGGCCCAGCCCGGCCGCAACGGCCGCACCGGAGTTCAGCGAGACCCCGTGCTCGCTCGATCGCCCGCCGCTCAGGACCGCGACCCTCATCGGGGTTCACCTGGCACTCTCACGGTCTGCCACCGGTCACGGTCAAGGAACGTTACCGACACCGCCGGAGCTGCCCGCATCGAACACGCCGACCGTGATCACTACCTCGGTGCCCTCGTCGACCTTGTTGCCACCGGCCGGGCTCTGGTCGATCACCCGGCCGTCCTGGGGCTCGATGTCGGTGGTCTGTTCCTGAACGCCGGGGACCAGGCCGGCGTTCCTTATCGCGGTCTCGGCTTCGGCCCGGGTCGAGCCGACCACCGACGGTACCGACACCTTGACCGCCTGCTGGGGACCCGACGAGACCACCAGCTCGACGGTCGTCCCGGCGTCGACCTTCGTACCCGCGTCCGGTGACTGTGAGATCACCTCGCCCTTCGGCCGGTCGCTGATTTCCTCGCTCGAGTTCGACTGGAGTCCGCGGGCCGAGATCTGCTGCCGGGCTGCTCCCACGGTCAGCCCCACCACCGGCGGCACCTTGATCTGTTTCGGCCCGCTCGAGACCACCAGGGTCACGGTGCTGCCCCGCTTCAAACTGGTTCCGGCCGGCGGGTCGGTGCTGATCACCAGATCCGCTTCGACCTGGTCGGACGCCGCGGTCTCGACCGTGACCCCGAACCCGGCCTGGTCGAGCGCCGTTTCCGCTGCGGTCCTGGTCTGCCCGGCCAGGTCGGGGACCGTGGCCTGCCCGGGACCTCCGCTCACGGTCAGGTCAACGTCCGGGTCCGAGCAGAAGAAGCCCAGGAACTTGCAGTCCCGGCCGGTCTGACCGACCGGGTCCTGGCTGATCACCTGGTCCTTCGGCACGTCCCGCTGGACCCGGTCCACGGTTCCCACCGAGAAACCGTCGGAGCTCAGTCGTGAGATCGCCGAGTCGAGGTCGTTGCCGATCACCCGTGGTACTTCGACCGTGTTGTCGCGGGTCAGACCGTAGACGACCAGCAGGCCGAGGATCACCCCGAGCGCGATCGCCGCCCAGATCCAGTTCTTCGATTCCGGCTCGGGCTCGGGCGCCACCTCCGGCTGGCGCTCGGCCGCGTCCAGCGCATCGATGAAGCTGGCCGCGTCCGGATAGCGATCGAACGGGTCACGGCTGAGCGCCTTCAGCACCACGGCGTCGAGGGCCGGCGAGACCGACGGGTTCCAGGCGCTCGGCGGCAGCGGTTCTTCCTGTGCCTGCTTCAGCGCCACCGCGACCGCGGAGTCCCCCTCGAACGGCACCCGTCCGCTCAGGCATTCGTACAGCATCACCCCGATCGAGTAGAGGTCCGACGCCGGCCCTACCTCCAGGCCCTGGGCCTGCTCGGGCGACAGGTAGTGGGCGGTGCCCATGACCGAGCCCGTCTCGGTGATGTCGGAGATCCCGGCCCGGGCTATCCCGAAGTCGGTCACGGTGGCCAGCCCGGCGCCGTCGACGATCACGTTGAGCGGCTTCAGGTCCCGGTGGACCACGCCGTGCTGGTGGGCGAACCCGGCCGCATCGAGCACCTGCCGGATGATCGCCACCGATTCCGACGGGGTCAGCCCGAGGTTGATCAGATCGCGCAGGGTCCGGCCGTCGAGATAGGCCATCGCGATGTAGTAGGTGTCCTCGACCTGGCCGCGGTCGAAGATCGAAACGATGTTCGGGTGCTGAAGCGCCGCGGCCGCCTCGGCCTCACGACGGAACCGCTCGATGAACTGGGAATCCCTGGCGTAGCGTTCGTGCAGGACCTTGAGCGCGACCCGTCGCGGCAGGTGGAGGTCGTTGGCCAGCCAGACGTCGGCCATACCCCCGGAGCCGATCAGGCGCTCGACCTCGTAGCGGCCATGGACCACGGTTCCTGGAGCGATGCGACTCAATTTTCCGTTCCGGTTTCCTTCAGCCTTGGCATTGAACGGCCCATACTCAGCCACCGATCAGGGTCTGCATCACGCCGGCCGCGATCGGGGCCGCCACCGTACCGCCTTGGCCGTCCGTGCACTCGACCGTGGCGGCAACCGCAATCCGGGGGTCATCGGCCGGAGCGAAACCGACGAACCAGGCCTGGTTCGGGAGGCCCTCACATTCCTCCCTGCCCGGTACCTCGGCGGTCCCGGTCTTTCCGGCCACGTCGATCCCGCTCAGCGCGGCCGCGGTCCCGGTTCCTTCGTTGACCACCGCCTTCATCGCCTCGGTCAGCTGGGCCGCGGTCTGTTCGCTCATCACCTCCGACTGGCGTTCCGGGCTGAGCTGGTCGACCGTACGCCCGTCCGCGTCGCGCACCTTCTGCCAGATCTGCGGCCTCATCAGGTCACCACCGTTGGCGATCGTTGCAGCGACCTCGGCCATCTGGAGCGGCGTCGCGAGCAAGCGCTCCTGGCCGATCGCGATCCGGGCGATGTCGACCCCGTCGTCGGGTTTCAGCAGCTTGCCGTCGGGACCGAAGACGCCGCTCACCGAAAGCTGGTCGGGAGGCAGGTCGATCCCCGGTTTCGAATTGAAGCCGTAGCGATCCATGTATTCGTAGAGGGTGGATTCGCCGACCCTCTGCCCGAGCTGCGCGAAGAAGGTGTTCACCGAGAAGGTCAGCGCAGTGGTGACATCGATCTGCCCGAACGAGCTGCCGCCCGAGTTCGACAGGGGCTGGCCCTGGACGTCGATCGTCCCCGGCGCGTCGATCACGGTGTCGAGGTCGATCTTGCCCGAATCCAGCGCCGCGGTCGCGGTGACCAGCTTGAACGTCGATCCGGGGGGATACTGGCCCTGGGTGGCCCGATCGAGCAGCGGCGAGCCGGGGTCCGCATTCAGCTCCGGGAGCGAGCTCGGGACCAGGTTGGGGTCATACGGCGGTTGACTGACCAGGGCCTTGACCTCGCCGGTGCCCGGTTCGATCGCGACCACGGCCCCGGGACGACCGGCCAGCAGGTCGAGCGCCGTCTGCTGGGCGGCCGGTTCGATGTTGGTGATCACGTCGTGGCCGGTCTGCTCACGGCCGCGGATCTCGTCGAACAGGGTCGAGAACTCCGAATCCTCTCCGGTCAGTTCGGCGTTGTGCGACTGCTCGAACTCGGAATTGCCCTGCTCGGCAAAGCTGTAACCGATCGGATGGCCGAACAGTGGTCCGTCCGGGTACCGGCGAACGTACTGGACCGAAGCTCCGCTTCCGGTCGGCCGCGAACGGGCGATCACGGTTCCGTCGGCGGCCAGGATCGACCCCCGTTTGATCTGCTGTGCCTCGAACAGCGGCCGCTTGTTGACCCGCTCGGCCTTTAGGTTGTCGGCATCGAAAACCGACCAGTACGAGGTGAACCCGATAAGTACCGCGAACAGGACCGTGATGAACGCGAACAGCCTGACTATCCGCGCGTTCACGACCAGACCCCCGTGCGTTCGGCGTCGCGGCCCTGGCGGGCTTCGCGCCGGGCCCGGTCGGAGACCAGGAGCAGCAGGGCCAGCAGGATGAAGTTGGCCAGGATCGAACTGCCGCCGTACGAGACCAGCGGGAGGGTGACGCCGGTCAGTGGGATCACCCGGGTGACCCCACCGATGATCACGAACGCCTGGAAGGCGAAAACCGAGGTCAGGCCGGTTGCCAGAAGTTTCGAGAAGCCGTCGTTTGCCATCAGTGCCACCTTGAAACCACGGGCCGCGATCAGCAGATAGGTGACGATGATCGCGCTACCGCCGAACAGCCCCAGCTCGGAGACGATCAGCGTGTAGATCAGGTCGGTCTGGGCGGCGGGCAGCAGCGGGTCGTTTCCACCCGGGATCACCACCATAGACTCGGCGAATCCTTTGCCGAACAGTCCTCCGTCGGCCTGCGCAAACATCGACTGCAGTACCTGGTATCCGGCATCGCCGGGGTCCTGGTAGGGGTCGAGCCAGATGTCGACCCGGTCGGTCACGTGCGGCACGGTGTTGTAGATCACCCAGGCGCCGACCAGGAACATCACCATCCCGATCACCACGAACGAGAGCCTGCCGGTCGCCACGTAGATCAGGGCGAGGAAGGCCGCGAAGAACATCAGCGAACTCCCGAGGTCGCGGATGACGATCAGCATAAGCATGGCCGCCCCCCAGACCACCAGCAACGGACCGAGGTGCTTGAGCGGCGGCAGGGTCACCCCGAGGATCCTCCGGGCCCCCACCACCAGCAGCTCCCGGTGCTCGCGCAGGTAACTGGCCAGGAATACGACGATGCAGATCTTGGCCAGCTCGGCCGGCTGGAAGGCCAGCGGCCCTATCTTGATCCCGAGATACGCCCCGTTCACCTGGGCGCCGATCAGCGGCAGCCTCGGGGCCAGCAGGAGGATGATCCCGGTGACCGCGATCGTGTAGCGGTAGCGCTCCAGCACCGTGTAGTCGCGCAGCATCTGCACCACGACGGCGAACAGGACCAGTCCGATCACGAACCAGTTCGCCTGGTCCCTGGCCAGGCTCTTGGCCAACTCGGAGTCGAGCCGGTAGATCATCACCAGGCCGATCGCCGTAAGCAGGGCCATCAGCGGGAACAGGTAGGGGTCGGCATTCGGCAGCCGGATCCGGATGAAGATGTGGGTGGCCAGGCAGACCGCGAGGAAGTACAGACCGTACGAGAGGCTGAGATCGCTGAGCTGGCTGTCGTTCTGGGCGAATACCGCGGCGAAGCCGATGGTCAACAGCAGCGCGACCGGGATCAGCGCCACCAGCTCGCGGTTCCGGCCAGACCCTCGTGCGGCGGTGGCGCTCCCGGCCCGGGCGCTCATCTAGAGGCCCTCGCGACTCTCGATGTCCTCGATCAGAGAGGTCGCGTCGTCGCGCGAGCGAAGCGAGTGGCCGGTCACCGCGTCCCGCTGTCTGGCCGACAGCTCACTGGTCTGGATCGGTGACGAGTACCGCTGCTGGTACAGGTCCAGATCGAACGGGAGCTCGTAGGGCAGGCCGCGATAGAGCGCCACCCTGCCGGCCGAATCGGTTCCCAGGAACCAGACCTGCCGGCTGCCGACGACCGCGGCCGCCCCGGCCACCACCACGATCGCGACCACGATCGCGACCCGGGCGGCGATCCTGCCGACGCCCGGCCGGCGCCGCCGGTCGTCCGGCCGGTCACCGCGTGGACGGCGGAGCCGGGGCGGCGCGACCCGGGTCGGCTGCTCGTCGCGTGGCAGCGGGTTCTCCGGGTCCTCGACCTGGAACAAAACGACCGTGATGTTGTCCCGACCGCCGGCCCGGTTCGCCTCGTCGACCAGGGTCCTGGTGGCGGCATCGAGGCTGGGCGCGGTGGTGATGATCTCGGTGATCCGTTCGTCGGCGATCATCGTCGTCAGGCCGTCGGAGCAGAGCAGGAACAGGTCGCCGGGCTTGGACGGGACGGTCTGTACGTCCACCTGCACTTCGGGTTCCGGACCGAGTGCGCGGGTGATGATCGACCGCTGGGGATGGTCCTCGGCCTGCTCCTCGGTGATCTGGCCGCGCCTCCTCATCTCCTCGACCAGCGAGTGGTCCCGGGTGAGACGCTGGAGGATCCCGTCACGAAGGCGATAGGCGCGTGAATCGCCGACGTGGCCGATCACCACCTCCTCGCCCTCGGCGTCGACCGAGGCGGTGGTGATCGTGGTACCCATTCCGGACAGGGCGGGATCGGTCTGGGCCCGCTCGTGGATCACCCGGTTCGCCTGTCCGATCGAAGACTCGATCACCTGCTCGGGATTGCCGTCGGGAAGCCCTCCCTCGAACGCCTGCACCGCAGCCTTCGAGGCCACCTCGCCTGCCTGGGCTCCGCCCATCCCGTCG
>JAGQUV010000033.1 GCA_020438295.1 Solirubrobacterales bacterium | reverse complement strand
TGGTCCGGTGCCGACCGAGTCCGACCAACTGCGCCTCAGCCCGCTGCACGAGTCCCATCTGGCGTCCGGGGCGAAGCTGGTCCCGTTTTCGGGCTGGCAGATGCCCGTTTCGTTCGACGGGATCAAGGAGGAGCACATCGCGGTCCGAACCCATGCCGGGCTGTTCGATGTCTCGCATATGGGCCAGATCGAGGTGGAGGGGCCCGGCGCGCTCGCGTTTCTGCAACGGCTGCTGACCAACGACATCTCCCGGATCGAAATCGGCGGTGCCCAGTACTCCTGCATGTTGAACGACGATGCCGGGGTTATCGACGACCTGATCGTCTATCGGCTGGGAAGCGACCGGTTCCTGGTGGTCACCAACGCCGGCAACCACGACGCTGACCTGATCCAGTTCGGGACGGTCGCCCGTGACTTCGATGTGTACGTGCGCGACGCAAGCCCGAGCTACGCGATGCTGGCCGTGCAGGGGCCGAACGCCCGCCGTATCGTGGCCGGGCAGTTGCGGATCGAGTTGCCGGAGCGCATGACCGTGATCTCGCAGCAGATCGGGCGTCGGCCGGCCCTGGTCTGCGGCACCGGTTACACCGGTGAGGACGGGGTCGAGATCCTGCTCGACCCGGGGATCGCACCGGCGATCTGGGCCGAACTGGTCGATTCCGGAGTGGTCCCCTGCGGGCTGGGGGCCCGCGACACCCTCAGGCTGGAAGTCTGTTTTCCGCTGCACGGCAACGATCTGAACGAGTCGATCGATCCGGTCACGGCCGGCCTCGGCTGGGCGTGCAGTGAAGGGACCGGGTTCATCGGATCGGACAAGGTCGCCGTCTTCCGCGCCAACGGGACCGACGAACGGCTGGTTCCGTTCGTGATCGACGGTGACGGCATCCCGCGGAAGGGAAACCCGGTCCTGTCCGGCGACGAGACCGTGGGGGAGGTGACCAGCGGGACCTGGTCACCTTCGCTGGAGCAGGGCATCGGTTTTGCCCTGGTCCGGTCCGAGCTGGCCGAGCCGGGGACCGCGGTCGAGATCGATGTGCGCGGAAAGCGTCGTCCGGCGAGCGTAAGCTCCAAACCCCTTTATTCGAAGAAGAGGTGATCGTGTCTGAGCCGAGTTATCCCGAGGATCTGAAGTACCACCCCGAGCATGACTGGGCCCGGATCGAGGGTGACGAGGCCACCCTCGGGATCACCTGGTACGCCCAGGACTCGCTCGGCGAGGTGGTGTTCTACGAGGGACCGGAGATCGGGGCCCGGCTGGTCAAGGACGAGCCATATGCCGAGGTCGAGTCGGTCAAGGCGGTGTCGGACGTGGTCGCTCCGATGTCCGGCGAGGTGATCGCGGTCAATCCCGATCTGTCCGATGCCCCCGAGGCCGTCAACACCGATCCTTACGGCACGGGCTGGTTGGTCAGGATCCGCTTGAGCGACCCGGCCGAGGCCGATGGCCTGATGGATTCGGCCGCATACTCGGCTTCGCTGGAGTAGCGCGGTTGGCCGGGTACACCCCGACCACTCCGGCCGATCGGGCCGAGATGCTCGAGGCGATCGGGGTGGCCTCGATCGACGAGCTGTTCGAGCAGATCCCGGAAGAAGTGAGGCTGGGACGCGATCTCGACCTGGACCGGGGCCGGAGCGAGTCCGAGGTGTACGACCGGCTGGCCGGGCTGGCCGAGGCCAACCGACTTGCCGAAAGTGCCCCGAATTTTCTCGGGGCAGGCATGTACGACCACTATGTTCCGGCGATCGTCGACGCGATCACCCAGCGCTCGGAGTTCCTGACCCCGTACACGCCGTACCAACCGGAGGTCTCCCAGGGCGGGCTCCAGGTGATGTTCGAGTTCCAGACCGCGATGTCGGAGCTGACCGGGCTGCCGATCTCCAACGCCGGTCTGTACGAAGGGCCGTCGGCGGCCGCCTCGGCGGCATATCTGGCGATCGCCGCGACCGGACGGTCCGGTCTGGTCGCCTCTCGCGGCGTACATCCGCACAGCCGCGAGACGCTGGCCACCCACGCCGCCGGGTTCGGTGCCCGCCTGACCGAGGTCGGGCTCGAAGACGGCCTGACCGACCGGCGGCAACTGGAGCAGGCGATCGACGAAGGGACGGCGGCCGTGTTCCTGCAGAATCCCAACTTCCTGGGTTCGGTCGAAGACATCGCCACGCTCGGCGAGTATGCCTCGGCCCGTGGAGCGCTGCTGGTCGTGGCGGTCGACCCGATGACCCTCGGGGTGCTCAGGCCACCCGGGGAGTGCGGCGCCGACATCGCGTTCGGTGAAGGTCAGCCGCTCGGCAACCGGCTCGATTTCGGAGGTCCGTCGTTCGGTTTCTTCTGTGCGCGCGAGGAGAACATGCGCCGGATGCCGGGGCGGATCGCGGGTGAGACCACCGATCTCGACGGAAGGCGGGGCTTCGTGCTCACCTTGCAGACGCGCGAGCAACACATCCGGCGCGAAAAGGCGACCAGCAACATCTGCACGGCCCAGGCCCTGAATGCGCTGGCGGCGCTGGTCCACCTCTGCTGGCTCGGACGGCAGGGTTTCGTCGAACTGGGCGAGCTGCTCGCCCGCCGGACGGCGTTCGCGCGTGCTCGGCTGAGCGCGATCGAAGGCCTGGAGCCGCTCCACGATGCACCGGTGGTCCGGGAGTTCGCGATGCGCTCGTCCGGTCGCCCGGTCGACCGGTTGCTGGCCGCTCCGGACGGCGCCGGACCGAGTCTGCCGGTCTACCCGCTCGGCAGGGACTATCCCGAGTTTGTCGACTCGTTCCTGGTCGCGATCACCGAACAACGGTCGCCCGACGACATCGAATGGCTGGCCACGAGGCTCGAACGGGCCGCCGCATGAACCGTTTGGCGGAAAGCTCTCCCGACGGGCGGGAAGAAACGGTCGAGACCCCGCAGCAGGCCGACCGGGCGGTCACGATATTCGAGAAATCGGTGCCCGGCCGCCGGGCCTGCCAGTTGCCGGCCGCCGGGGTCGACGAAGTACCGCTGGACGAGCTGATCCCGGCCGGCCTCTTGCGCGACGAGCCGGCCGACCTGCCCGAGGTCTCGGAGCCCGAGATCATCCGCCACTACAACCGGCTTTCGCGGCGGAACTTCGACCTCGACACGGGCTTTTACCCGCTCGGCTCTTGCACGATGAAGTACAACCCACGGCTGAACGAACGGGTCGCCGCCCTACCCGGACATGCCCGGCTGCATCCGGCGACCGAGGCGGCTGACGCCCAGGGAGCGCTGGAGCTGATGTACATGCTCCAGCAGTCGCTGGGGGAGATCTGCGGCCTGCCCCACGTGAGCCTGCAGCCGTCGGCCGGGTCCCAAGGGGAGCTGGCCGGCCTGCTCCTGACCCGCGCCTATCACGCCGACCGCGGGCGCAACCCCGGCAAGGTCCTGACCCCCGACACCTCCCACGGAACGAACCCGGCCTCGGTCTCGATGGCCGGGTACGAGGTAGTGAAGGTGGCGACCGACGCCCAGGGCGGGGTGGACATCGGGGACCTGCGCGCCAAGGTCGACCGGGACGTCGCCTGCCTGATGCTGACCAACCCGAACACGCTGGGCGTTTTCGACCGGAACATCACCGAGATCGCTTCGCTGGTCCACGAGGCGGGAGGGCTGCTCTACTACGACGGCGCCAATCTGAATGCGATCATGGGGCAGTGCCGCCCGGGTGACATGGGCTTCGACATCGTTCACGTCAACCTGCACAAATCGTTCTCTCAGCCTCACGGGGGAGGCGGTCCGGGGGCGGGCCCGATCGCCGTATCGGATCGGGTCGAGCCGTTCATCCCGCGTCCCCAGGTGGTCAGGGTGGACGATCGTGAACGGGACGACAGCGACCCATCCGAACACGGCCGCAAACCGGTCTACGACCTCGACTTCGATCGCCCGAAATCGATCGGCAGGCTGCGCGGCTTCCAGGGCAACTTCGGGGTCTTCGTGCGCTCGTACGCGTACATCCTCAGCCTCGGATCGGACGGACTGGCGGAGGCCTCGCGGACCGCGGTGCTGAATGCGAACTACCTGATGAGCCGGCTGGCCGAAGGCCGCTCCGGCCGCTACCTGCCGGTGGCGTTCGATCGCCACTGCATGCACGAGTTCGTGCTGTCGGGGGCTCCGATGAAAAAGGACCTGGGGATCAAGACCCTCGATCTGGCCAAGCGCCTGCTCGATTTCGGCGTCCATCCGCCGACCGTTTACTTCCCGCTGCTGGTCGACGAGGCCTTGATGATCGAACCGGTCGAGACCGAGGCGAAAGAGCAGCTCGATCACTTCGCCGACGCAATCGAGGTGATCCTCGAGGAGGCCGAGGATGACCCGGCGGTCGCGGTCGGTGCGCCTTACACCACGCCGGTCAGGCGACTTGATGAGGTCGGGGCGACCCGCCGGCCGGTGATCCGGCAGCCGTCCTGACCGGAGGCGCGCACCGAACCGGCCGCTTTCGCTGCGGCCCCGATAGATTCCCGGCGGACCTTCGACCAGCAGCGCGCCTTCGCGGGCGTCGCGCACGACTTTGAGAGACGGGTGTGAAGATGGCAGTTGAGACGACCCCCCAGTACGGACTGACGCAGGAGCAGCTCGATTTCCTCGAGGTGATCCGGCAGATGGTGGTCGAGAAGGTGACCCCGCGGGCGGCCGAGATCGACCAGACCGGCGAGTACCCCGAAGACATCCGCAAGCTGTTCGCCGACCACGACCTTTTCGGGCTGCCGTTCGATGAGCAATACGGTGGCACCGGCACCGGCGACCTCATGCTGTGCGCTGCGATCGAGGAGATCGCCAAGGGCTGCGCCTCTTCTTCGCTGATGATCAGCGGTCAGGACCTGTCGGCTCTGCCGATCAAGCTGTTCGGCTCGGACGAGCTCAAGGACCGGATCCTGCCGAAGATGGCCAGCGGCGAGTGGATCGGCGCTTTCGCCCTGTCCGAACCCGAGGCCGGCTCGGATCCCGGCTCGATGCGGACCCGGGCAACCAGGGTCGACGGCGGTTGGGTGCTCAACGGGGCCAAGAACTGGATCACCAACTCCGGCGTCGCCGACCTGTATGTGACCTTCGCCGTGTCCGATCCGGACGTCAAGTACTCGCGTGGGATAACCGCGTTCGTGGTCACGGCGGACTCCGACGGTTTCCGGATCGACGCGCTCGAGAACAAGATGGGCATGAAGGGCTCGCCGACCGGACAGCCGGTCTACGAGGACGTCTTCGTGCCTGACGAGAACGTGATCGGTGAGGTCGGAAAGGGGTTCATGGTCGCGATGCAGACCCTCGACCGGTCGCGGCTCGGGATCGGCGCCCAGGCCCTCGGGATAGCCCAGGGGGCGACCGACTACGCGGTCGAATACGCCAAGGAACGGATCGCGTTCGGCAAGCCGATCAACCAGCTCCAGGGGATCCAGTTCAAGCTGGCCGACATGGAGACCAAGACGGCCGCCGCCCGCGAACTGCTCTACCGGGCCGCCTCGAAGGTGCAGGCGGGTGACCCGGACCTCGGCAAGTACTCGGCGATGGCCAAGCTGTTCGCCTCCGACGTGGCGATGGAGGTGACCACCGAGGCGGTGCAGGTACTCGGCGGCTACGGCTATGTCAAGGAGTACCCGGTCGAGCGCATGATGCGCGACGCCAAGCTGACCCAGATCTACGAGGGGACGAACGAGATACAGCGGGTAGTGATCGCCCGCTCGCTCGCCTAGGCGGCCCTGGCCGAACGGGTGGGGCGTCACCGGCCTGGCGTGAGGGCCCCGGCAACGGCGCCCGGGGAGTCCTACCGTCTCGGTGACCCCCGGGGTCCGTCGACCGGTGCCGTAATCGGGGAGCTCCCCGGGCGCCGTCGCCGGGGCCCCCATCCATCCCGAGCGCGGGCGCCCGAGGGCCCTGCCGTCTTGGTGGCCCGGCTTCCGGAGTTCGAGCGGGGTGTCGCCGTTCCGGGGTCAGCGGTTAGGGTGCGATCCGATGAGAATCTTTTCCGGCATCCAGCCGACCGGTCGCAAGCACCTCGGCAACTACATCGGAGCGATCCGCCAGTACGTGGAAGGCCAGGAGCGGGGCGACCCGGCCCTGTTCTGCATCGTGGACCTGCACGCGATCACGGTCGCCTACGACCCGGAGGATCTCAGGCAGCGCCTCTACGACACCACCGCGATCCTGCTCGCGGCCGGGCTCGACCCCGCTCGGTGCGTCCTTTTCCGGCAGTCCGACGTGCACGAGCACACCGAGCTCTCGTGGCTTCTGGGCGGCGTTTGCGCACACGGCGACCTGAACCGGATGCACCAGTTCAAGGAGAAGTCCGCGGCCCAGCGCGAGCTGGTTTCGGCGGGGCTCTTCTTCTACCCGGTGCTGCAGGCGGCCGACGTGCTGGCCTACCGGGCCGAGGAGGTACCGGTCGGAGAGGACCAGCGCCAGCACATCGAGCTGATGCGGGAGATCGCGCGGCGCTTCAACGAGCGCTTCGGCGAGACGCTGATCGTGCCCGAGCACCGGATCCCCGAGGTGGGAGCGAAGGTCATGGACCTGCAGGAGCCGGATCGCAAGATGTCGACCACGGTCGGTTCCGACAGCGGACGGGTCTACGTGCTCGACGAAGAGAAGGCGATCCGCAAAAAGTTCGGCAGCGCGGTCACCGATTCGGGCCGCGACATCAAGCGGGGTGAAGGCAAGCAGGGGATCGCCAACCTGATCGGCATCCTCTCGGCCGCGCGCGGGGTCTCAGAGGAGTCGGTCGAGGCGGAATTCGAGGGGGCCGGCTACGGCGACTTCAAGAAGGCGGTGGCCGACGGCGTGGTCGAGTACCTGCGCCCCGTCCGCGAGGCCTACCCGGCGATCAGGTCCGACGAGCAGGGCCTGGAAGCGGTGCTCGCCGCGGGGGCCGAGCGGGCGAGGGAACTCGCTTCCGTGACCCTGGCCGACGTGAGATCGGCGATGGGGGTCGGACCGGCCTGAAAACGGCGACCACCACGCCGCTCGCCTGGCCGGGCGTGTCACGGTGTCGGCATCGTTCTGGGTCCGGTTTTTCCCGATATCAGCCCTTTCCGGACCCGGAAGCGGTCGGTTCGTCGTCGGTGAACCGACCGAGTCGCGGCGGTCCCGCAAATTGCGTGATTGAGCGCCGGTCGCGACCGACCGTCTCTTTACCCTGTTGACGTGGCTTCCGGACTGGATCTGGGCCTCGACCTCGACCTCGATGTCTTCGTCGGGCCGTTCGACCTCCTGCTCACGATCGTGCTGCGGGAGGAGGTCAGCCTGCTCGAGGTCGAGCTGGGCGAAGTGGTCAACAGCTATGTCAGGCGACTCGAGGAGCGCGGTGAGATGGAGCTCGAGGACGCGACCGAGTTCCTGGTACTGGTTGCGTCGCTCTTGGAGCTGAAGTCGAGGCTGATGCTTCCGGGAGCCGACGAGGAACTGGGCGAGATGGAGCCGGCCGAGGCGGTCGAGGAGCTGGTCGCCCGGATGCTCGAGTATCGGCGCTACCGCGATGCCGGCAGACTGCTCGCCGAACACTTCGAAAGCCAGCGGGGCTACATGTACCGATCGGCGCCTTTGCCGGTGGAGCTGCGGCGGGTCGCGGTCGAGACCGCCGAGCAGGTCTACGAGCCGGATCAACTGGCCGCGGCGATCGGTGACCTGCTCGAGTCCCCGCCGGGGCCGGACCTTTCCCAGATGCGGACGGTCGTATCACTGAGGCGGCGGCTCTCGGTCGTCCGAGCCGTGCTGACGGGGTCGTCGAGCTTCGACTTCGACCGGAAATTCGGGGACGAAGACCGCCTGACACAGGCGGTGACGATCCTCGCCCTGCTGGAGCTGTACAAGCGGGGCGAAGCGGCGTGGGAACAAGCGGAGCAGTGTGGCCCGATAACCGTGCGCCGGACCGGGGCGATCGGCGGACTGGTCGAGGCGGGATAGGCGATGGCCGAGCAGACGCCCGACAGAGAGCTGGTCAGGACGATCGAGGCGTTGCTGTTCCTGTCCGCCCAGCCGGTCTCTGAGATCGCGCTGGCCGAGGCCTGCCAGGAGGAACTCGAACAGGTTCAGGCGGCGGTCGGGGCGCTGGACGAAGAACTGGCTCCCGGTCGCCGGGGAATCGTGCTGCGTCGCGTGGGGGAGGGCCTTACCCTGGCCAGCGACCCGTCGACCGAACCGGCGGCGCGCCGCCTGCTGTCGAAGCCGCGAACCCCGCCGCTGACCCAGGCACAGGCGGAGACGCTGGCGATCGTTGCCTACCTGCAGCCGGTTTCACGCCCCGAGATCGCCAGGATACGTGGCGTTTCGTCCGAGTCGGCGGTGACCAGCCTCAGCGAGCGGGGGCTGATCGAGGAGTCCGGACGCTCGCGTTTCGGGGCGGTCATCTACCGGACTTCGGACCTGTTCGAGAAGGTCTTCGGCCTCGATGGCCTGGGAGCGCTCCCCGACCCGTCCAGGTTCGACCCCAGCCCGGAAGACGAGCGGGAAATGCGCGAGCGCCTGCTGGCCGCGGGCGAACAGCGAATCGAGCCCTAGCTCCGGGACCGGCACGTACAGCGGCTGCCGGCTGGCGTAAGTTCAGGTAATGCGACTTGCCAAGTACCTGGCTCATTCCGGAGTTGCCTCGCGACGCAAGGCCGAGGCGATCATCGCCGAGGGCCGGGTCCGGGTCGGCGGCACGGTGGTGACCGATCCGGCAACCCCGGTCGAGAACGGCGACGACGTCCGGGTGGACGGCCACGCGGCGGTCCCCGAAGGAACGGAGGTCTGGATGGTCAACAAACCGGTAGACGTGATTTCGACCGCCGATGAGCCGGGCAGGCGGACCGCCGTGGTCGAGCTGGTCGACAGTGCCGCCCGCCTCTACCCGGTCGGCCGGCTCGATGCTGATTCGAGCGGTCTGATCCTGCTCAGCAACGACGGCGAACTGGCCAACCGGCTGACCCATCCCAGGTATGAGGTGACGAAGACCTACCGGGTGACCACGAGGCACCCCGTTTCCGATCGCGACCTCGCCCGGCTCACCGACGGGGTCCGCCTGGACGACGGGCCGACCGCTCCGGCTGGGGTCCGGAGGACCGGTGAGCGTTCGTTCGAGATCACCATCCATGAAGGTCGCAACCGGCAGGTCCGGCGGATGGCCGAGGCGATCGGGAATGAGGTCGTGGGCCTTCAGCGAATTTCGATCGGTTCACTGCGGCTGGGGCGGCTCGGGACCGGCAGGTCGCGCCTGCTCGACGACCACGAGGTGGCAAGGCTCTGGGAAGATGCAAGACATGAGTGAGCAGACAAAGGTCGTGGCGGTGCGGGGCGCCGTCCAGGCGGACAACAACTCGGCCGAGGCGATCCTGTCTGCCACCGAACAGCTGATGCGGGAAGTGATCAGCCGCAACGACCTCGAAGCCGACGACATGATCAGCGCGATCTTCACCACGACCGACGACCTGGACGCCGAGTTCCCGGCGGTCGCCGCCCGCAGGATGGGCCTGGACGGGGTGCCGCTGATGTGCGCCCGCGAGATCCCGGTGGCCGGGTCGATGAACCGGGTGATCCGGCTGATGCTCCACTACAACGGACCGGCGGATCGCCCGCCCGTCCACGTCTACCTGGGCGAGGCCGGCGCGCTCCGATCCGACCTCGACGCGGCGCAGTAGGCCGGCGTGAGCGTCCGGTTCAACAAGAAGCTGAGTTCGATCCCGGGCTATACGCCGGGCGTGCCCAAAGGCCATTCGGCCGAAGACGTGGCAGGTTCCGAGATCGCCCAGCTCGCCTCCAACGAGTCTCCGTTCCCGCCGCTCGAAGAAGTGGTCGAGGCGATTTGCTCGGCCGCCGCCTCGATGAACCGCTACCCGGATCCCGATGCAACCACGCTGCGTCGCCGGCTGGCCGAGCGCCACGAGACCGAACCGGCCCGGATCGCGGTCGCCAACGGCTCGTGCGAGATCCTGCTGGCGGCCGGGGAGGCCCTGCTCGAGCCTGGCGCCGAACTCGTCTACGGGTGGCCCGCCTTCTCGATGTATCCGCAGCTTGCCGCGATGAGCGGAGCCCGCGAGATCCGGGTGCCGCTCGACCGGGACGAGAAGCATGACCTCGAGGCGATGCTCGAGGAAATCACCGCGGCCACCCAGCTGGTCCTGGTCTGCAACCCGAACAACCCGACCGGTACCTACCTCCGGGTCTCCGAGATCGCGGACTTCCTCAAGCGGGTGCCGGAGCACGTCACGGTGATCCTCGATGAGGCCTACATCGAGTTCCAGCAATACGACGACCCCGAAGACTCGGTCGACCTGCTCGACTGGCATCCGAACCTGGTTCTGCTGAGGACCTTCAGCAAGGCCTACTCGCTGGCCGGCCTCCGGGTCGGGTATGCGCTCTGCTCGCCCGCGTTCAAGGCTGCGGTGGATGCGGTCCGCCAGCCGTTCAGCGTCAACGCCCTTGCCCAGGCCGCCGCCACCGAGGCGCTTCGCCACGGTGACCGCATCCAGGAACGGATTGAGAGCGTGATAGTCGAGCGGGTCCGGGTCGAGAGCGAAATCGCCGGGATCGGCCTGAAGACGGCCGAAACCCAGGCCAACTTCTCCTGGCTCTCGCTGGGAGACAACGGGACCGAGATCGAGCAGCAGGTGGTCGCCGACCTGGCCGCGGCCGGGGTGGTGGGCCGTCCCGGCCGGCTACTGGGGGGACCGGGCTGGCTGCGGGTCTCCTATGGCACGGCCGACCAGGACGATCGCTTTCTGGAGGCGCTTTCCCGAGCGGTGGGCGACCACACCTGATACAACACAGGCAGTGAAACCGCACGGACACAGCCCGATCGCGCCTGCGAGCGTGGGTGGCCCGCCCGCCCCGACCTGTGCCCCTGCCGTTTTCTATTCCTATTGGCGATTTACCTAGGCGTCCGGTCACGCGGCAGCTGCCGCGCCGTATCCAGAAAAGCCGCCGGGCGCCTGCACCGTGATCCCGTTGCCGGATGAGCACCTGAACGACTCGTCGAGGCTCGGGTATCAGCCGCGCAATCTCTGGAATCGCACGGAAAGTAGAGTCTCCGGGAAGTTCGAGAAAGGTTTGAAGACGAGATGATGATCGTGATGAAAGAAGGGGCGACCGAAGAAGAGGTCGCCCACGTGGTGGAGCGGGTCGAGGAGATCGGCTGTTCGGCTCACGTTTCCAAAGGCGAGATCCTGACCCTGATCGGGGCGATCGGCAACCGGGAGAAGGTGGCCGACCTGGGCCTCGAGGGCGCCCCCGGCGTGGACCACCTGGTGCCGATCGCCAAGCCCTACAAGCTGGCTTCGCGCGAGTTCAGGAAGGGCGAGGACTCGGTACTCGAGATCGACGGCAGGGAGGTCGGCGGAACGAAGTTCGCGCTGATGGCCGGCCCGTGCACGGTCGAGAACCGCGACCAGATGCTCGCTTCGGCCGAGCAGGTGGCCACCGCGGGCGCGACCATGCTGCGGGGCGGCGCCTACAAGCCCCGTACCTCGCCCTACAGCTTCCAGGGCCTGGGCAGGGAGGGTCTGAGGCTGCTGGCCGAGGCCAAGCGGCAGACCGGCCTGCCGATCGTGACCGAGCTGCTCGACCTGCGCGACCTCGACGACGTGCTCGAGGTCGCCGATGTGGTTCAGGTCGGCGCCCGCAACATGCAGAACTACTCGCTGCTGGCTGAGGTCGGCAAGTCCGGCCGGCCGGTGCTGCTCAAGCGGGGTCTTTCGGCCACGATCGAGGAACTGCTGATGGCTTCCGAGTACATTCTCAAGGAAGGTAACGAGGACGTGATGCTCTGCGAGCGCGGGATCCGTACCTACGAGACCGCCTACCGGTTCACGCTCGACCTGATGGCGGTGCCGGCGCTGAAAGAGCAGACGCACCTGCCGGTGATCGTCGATCCCAGCCACGCGCCGGGTCGGCGCGACTGGGTCGAGTCTATGTCGCTGGCCGCGGTTGCGGCCGGGGCCGACGGAATCATCATCGAAGTGCACAACGAGCCGGAAAAGGCGATCTGTGACGCGGCCCAGCAGGTTCCGACTTCGGAATTCGGCGAGCTGACCGCCAAGCTCGAGGCGATCGCCGGGATCGTCGGCAAGACGATCTCACGGGGTTGACCGTGCGCCTCGCCGTGCTCGGCGTGGGACTGATCGGCGGCTCGATCGGCCTGGCCGCGCGCGAGCGCGGGATCGGGGAGGTGGCCGGGTTCGTGCGCAACCCGGACCGCGCCGGGCAGTGCCTCGAGCTCGGGGCGGTAGACCGGATCGAGCACACGATCGAAGCGGCCGTCGACGGTGCGGACGTCGTGTTCTGCTGCGCCTCGGTCGGTTCGATGGCAGCGATGGCCGCCGAGGCCCTGGCCGCCGCGGGACCGGACTGCGTGGTAACCGACGTCGGTTCGACCAAAGGTGAGCTGATGGCGGCGATCGCCGGCGACCAACGCTTCATCGGGGGACACCCGCTGGCCGGAGCCGAGTCGGCCGGCGTGGCAAACGCGCGTCCCGATCTGTACGAGGGTGCCCGCTGGTACCTGACCCCCGACGAGGGTTCTTCGGGCATGCTGTACGACCGGCTGCTGCGGGTGATCAAGGACCTGGGTGCCCGCCCGGTCGCGATCGACGCCGACGAGCACGACCGGGCGATGGCCGTTGTGAGCCACCTGCCACACGTGCTGGCCAACCAGCTCGCGACCCAGGGCAGGCCCGGCACGGAACGGCTCGGAGCGGTGGCCCCGAGCCTGCGCGATGCGACCAGGGTCGCCGGCTCGAACCCGGCGATCTGGGGCGAGATCTTCAGCACCAACCACGCCGCGGTAGCGGCCGCTATCAGGGAGTCGATCACGGGCCTGGAGCGGGCCGCCGAGGTGATCGATTCGGCCGATCCCGGGCGGATAGCCGAGTGGCAGCACGCGGCCGCCGCCGAGCGGGCGGCCCTCTCGGAGGTCGAGACCGAAGGCGAGGCCACGCAGGAGATCAGGGTCCTGGTCCCGAACCGTCCGGGGATCCTGGCCGAGCTGGCGCTGGCCCTGGCCCGGGCCGGGGTCAACATCACCGACATGTCGCTCGAGCCGGCACCGGACATGAGCTCGGGCGCGATCTCACTCTGGGTTGCCGGGGAGGACGAGGCCGAAAAGGCGCTCGACTGCATTTCCGGCCTGGGGCACACGGTAACCGCCTCCGGAGAGGCGGGATGAGCGAGCCCGGCCGCAACGGCTCCGCCGGCGGCCGGGCCGAACCGGAACCGGGATCGGAGCAGCGAAGCCGGGCCACCGAGTTCTTCGCGCCGGCCCAGTCGCTGGGCGGCCGGCTGACCCCTCCGGCCGACAAGTCGATCTCGCACCGGGCCGCGATCATCGGCGCGATCGCCGACGGCCCGACCCGGGTCGTCAACTTCCTCGACTCCGACGACACCCGCTCGACCCTGAGCGCGGTGGCCGGTCTGGGGGCCATGGTCAGTCCCGAGCCCTGGAAGGCGATGCCGGCGCAGTTCGCGATCGAGGGGGTCGGGCCCGGCGGCCCGCGCAGCCTGGGCCGGATCGACGTCGGCAACGCGGGGACCCTGATGCGCCTGCTGCCGGGCTGGCTGGCCGGCTACGAGGGCGGGTTGTGGCGGCTGAACGGCGATGCCTCGATCCGTCGGCGGCCGGTCGACCGTATCGCCGAGCCGTTGGCCCGGATGGGCGCCTCGATAGAGGTCACCGATGGCCGGTTCCCCCCAATCCGGATAGACGGCCGATCGCTGACCGGCATCAGCTACGAACTGCCGGTCGCCAGCGCTCAGGTCAAGTCCTGCCTGCTACTGGCCGGGCTGCGGGCCCGGGGCCCGACCACGGTGATCGAGCCGATGCCGACCCGCGACCACACCGAGCTGATGCTGGGAGCCGCCGGGGCCGGGATCGAGCGCGAACGGGGGTCGGTGACGATCCATCCGGGCCGGGAGCTCCGGCTGGACGAGGTCGAGATCCCGGCCGATATTTCGTCGGCCGCCTTCTTCATCGTGGCCGCAGCGATCGTGCCCGGCTCGCGCGTTGTGTTGGACCGGATCGGGGTCAATCCGACCCGGACCGGGATCCTCTCGATCCTCGAGCGGATGGGCGCGGCGGTCGAAGTAACGCCGCAGGCCGGGGGCGTCGAAGCGATCGCCCGAATCACCGCCGGCGGATCGAACCTGACCGGCACCCGGGTCGAAGGGGCCGAGATACCGCTGGCGATCGACGAGCTGCCGCTGGTCGCGCTCGCCGCCTGCTTCGCCGAGGGCGAGACGGTGATCGCCGACGCGGGCGAGCTGAAGCGGAAGGAATCGGATCGGATCGCGGTCGTGGTCGAGTCGCTGGCCGGCCTCGGAGCCGAGATCGCGGCGACGGCCGACGGCATGAAGATAACCGGCACCGGTGGTCTGAGAGGCGGTGCGGTCGATTCGCACGGTGACCACCGGATCGCCATGCTGGGCGCGGTAGCCGGGCTGGCCTCCCGCGAAGGGGTGGAGGTGAGCGGAATGGACGCGGCCGCGGTCAGTTACCCCGGCTTCGGCCGCGACCTGGCCAGGCTGGCGACGACCTGACCGCTCCACCGCGGTGCGCGCCCTACGCGGCCGGTTCGCCCTCGCTCCGCCACGGCATCATGCTCGAGTGCTCGTCGCTCGACCACGGCGCCAGCAGCAGCAGGAACCGCGAGTCCTGGCGGGCCAGGACCGAGTGGCGTTCGGTCGGTTCGAACACCGCCATTGTCCCAGCGCCCGCTCCGGTGGCCGGGCGGTCGGCGGTCGAGATCTCGAGATCGCCCGAAAGCACGATCACGGTCGCCCGCTCCCGGACCTGATGCTCGCCGAGAGATTCGCCGGCCGGCAAGTTGATCAGGATCGCCCGCCCCTCCTCGGCCGCGCCGATCACCCGGGGCTTTCTCGGCTCGACTACCTCTTCGACCAGATTCCAGACCTTCATGCTCCGCCTCCTCGTTCTCTCGGCCCCAGCCTATACCCGTAGCATGCGGTTTCCGATGAGTGGGACGAGACCTTGGTAATCGCGATCGACGGACCGGCCGGAGCCGGCAAGTCGTCGGTTGCCCGGGCCCTGTCGGACGAGCTCGGCTTCACCTACCTCGACTCGGGAGCGATGTACCGCTGCGTCGCCGCAGCGGTCCTGATGCGGGATCTGGACCCAGGCGATCCGGAAAGCGCGACGGCGGTAGCCGAGTCGATCGAGATCGACTTCGACTGGGACCGGATAAGCCTGGACGGCGACCAGGTCGACCAGCTGATCCGGACGCCCGAGGTGACCGAAGCCGCTTCGCGGGTCTCGGTCCATCCCGGCGTTAGGGCTGCCCTGGTCACCGAACAGCGCCGGTTGATCTCGCGGGGCCGCTATGTCGCCGAGGGACGGGATATCGGCACCGTGGTCAGCCCGGAATCGCCGCTCAAGGTATTCCTCACCGCGACCCCGGAAGAGCGTGCCCGCCGCCGGGCGCTGCAGACCGGAGGTGACGCCGATCAGATCCTGCTCGCCCAGAACGAGCGGGACCGGCGTGACTCGGAGCGCGAAGTCGGCGCGCTCAGGGTGGCCGAAGACGCGGTGGAGGTGGACACGACGGATCGCTCGCTGGACGAAGTCGTGGCGGTGATCGCCGGGCTGGCCCGCGGGCGGGGGCTGGCCTGAGATGGCGGCCGTACCGACCGTGGCGGTGGTCGGATTCCCCAATGTCGGCAAGTCGGCCCTGGTCAATCGGCTGGCCGGCGGTAGAGAGGCGGTGACCCACTCGGAGGCAGGTGTGACCAGGGACCGCAAGCGGGTCCGGTGCGAGTGGAACGGACGCGAGTTCGACCTGCTCGACACGGGCGGTATCGATCTCGGCGACCGCAGCGAGATGGCGGCGGACATCCAGCGCCAGGCCCGGCTGGGCATGGATGAGGCCGACACGATCATCATGGTGACCGACGGCAGGGCCGGCCTGCGCAGCGGTGACACCGAGCTGGCCCGAAAGCTGCGTGCATCGCCGGTCCCGGTGGTCGTCGCGGTCAACAAGTCCGACCGCCCGGACGACGAGTTCCAGGCGGCCGAGTTTCACGCCCTCGGCCTGGGCGAGCCGATCGCGGTTTCGGCGACTCACGGCATCGGTACCGGTGACCTGCTCGACCGCGTGGTCGACTCGCTCGCCGACCGGCCGGCGCGAGCGGCGGAGGCCGGAGCGGTCAGGGTCGCGGTGATCGGCCGCCCCAACGTCGGCAAGTCGTCGCTGGTCAACCGGATGCTGGGCGACGAGCGGGTGATCGTCTCTGGTGCGGCGGGAACCACCAGGGACGCGATCGACACCGAGGTCGAGATCGACGGCCGGGCGTTCACCCTGGTCGATACCGCCGGGCTGAGGCGGAAATCGAAGGTGGCCGGCACGGTCGATCACTACGCCCAGCTCCGTACAGAGCGGGCGATCGAGCGGGCAGACGTGGCGATCGTGGTCTGCGACGCCGGTGAAGGGGTCAGGTCGGAGGACTTCAAGGTGGCTGAGCTGGCGATGAAGGCCGGCTGCGCCACCCTGATCGTGATGAACAAGTGGGACATCACCGAATCAGACATCGACGACACCCGGGCCCGGGTGGAGCGCAAGATGAGACTGCGCCCGGAGGTGGTCACCTGCTCCGCGAAGACCGGCCGCAACGTCGCCGGCCTCCTGCCCAGGGCGGCCGACCTGGCCGACCGGGCGGCCCGGCGGATCCCGACGCCCCGGCTAAACCGGTTCATCTCCGAGGTGACGACAACGACCCCACCGCCTGCGAAACGCGGCCGGCGGCTGAGGCTGCTCTACGCAGCCCAGACCGAAGCCTCTCCGCCCAGGTTCAAGATCCAGGTCAACGACCGCCGGCTGATTTCCCGCGACTGGGCATACCACCTGGAAAATCGCCTTCGCGAGAGCCGCGGCCTCAACGGAGTGCCGCTGACGATCGACTACGTGCCGCGAAGGCACTCCGGCGAATAGGTGACTAGGGTTTCTGGCCACGGTGTCGGCGAACGCTCCGGCACTGGAACGATTCCGAACCGATAGCCAAGGAGATTTCGCCCAAATGAACCAGTCGTTGAAGCTCGCCCAGGGCGAGCACCTGTTCACCTCGGAATCCGTAACCGAGGGGCATCCCGACAAGATCGCCGACCAGATCTCCGACGCCGTCCTCGATGCCTGCCTTGCACAGGACCCCAACTCGAGGGTCGCCTGCGAGACCCTGGTCAACACCGGAATGGCCGTGATCTCGGGAGAACTGACCGCCGACGCCCATCTCGACGTCCCGGCTCTGGTCAGGAAGACGATCTGCGACATCGGTTACGACCGGGGCGAGTACGGGTTCGACGGAAACCACATCGCGGTGATGGTGGCGCTGGACGAGCAGTCCCCCGACATCGCCCAGGGCGTGGACAAGGGGATCGAGACCCGGACCGGCGGCTCTCACGACGAATTCGACCTCGAAGGCGCCGGTGACCAGGGGATGATGTTCGGGTACGCCACCGAGGAGACCGAGGCCCTGATGCCGATGCCGGTGCAGATCGCCCACCGGCTGTCCGAGCGGCTCGCCCTGGTCCGCAAGAACGGCACGCTCGACTACTTGCGGCCGGACGGCAAGACCCAGGTCACGGTGCGCTACGCGGACGGCGTCCCGGTCGCGGTTGAGCAGGTCCTGATCTCGACTCAGCACGCAGAAGGCATCGACAGCGAGCACAAGATCCGGCCCGACCTCTGGGAGAACGTGATCCTGCCGGTCCTGAGCGAGGAGTACGGCCACCTGCTCGACGAAAACGCGCTGTACGAAAGCCTTCTGATCAATCCGACCGGGGTCTTCGTGATCGGCGGGCCGGTCGGCGACGCCGGCCTCACCGGTCGCAAGATCATCGTCGACACCTACGGCGGCGCGGCCCGCCACGGCGGTGGAGCGTTCTCCGGCAAGGACCCGTCCAAGGTCGACCGCTCGGCGGCCTACGCGGCACGCTACGCGGCCAAGAACGTGGTCGCGTCCGGCCTGGCGAGCCGCTGCGAGATCCAGCTTGCCTACGCGATCGGGGTGGCCCGTCCGGTATCTATCATGGCCGAGACCTACGGGACCGGCAAGAAGTCCGATTGGGAGATCTCGCAGATCGTCGCCGACCAGTTCGACCTGCGCCCGAGCGCGTTCCGCAACTACCTCGACCTCCACCGCCCGATCTACGGCGAGACGGCCACTTACGGGCATTTCGGACGCAGCAACGAGAACTTCACCTGGGAGCGGACCGACCGGGCCGAGGCGATCCGCGAGGCGGCCGGGATCTGATCTCTGAACCTGAAGTCGAGGGTTTTACCCCTCCGGCTTAACCCTCGACTCGAGGCTGAGGCTCAAACCCTCGCGACCCCGGAATTCGGCGCCGAATCGGCAGCCCTGAATCCCGGCCGAAAGCTCCCCGGGGAAGGTCCTGCCGTCTCGTTGAGCCATCCTTTCGCCGGCGTCTTTGCGAAGTAATCGGAAGCCTGCCCCGGGGAGCTCACGGCCGGAATCCCCGGTCGGCCGGCCCGGGCGTCTTCGGGGCGGTTTCCCCGGATCCTTCCACCGGGGCTCCAGGAGCGATGGTTCGGGGTCCGGATTTGCGGCCAGTCCGGAATCCCTGCCCGGGTGCCGGGAATTCGGCCTGAGGCGGGGGGAAGTGGTCCAAATTGGCTTCGGGAAGCCGAATGGGACAGGTCTCTCAAAGCCCGGGACCTGTTGACAGTGGCCCTTGCTGCCATATAATCGTGGCTCGAAGCGAATCCCGACCGAGCAGGGTCGAATCGCTCAAGAAAAGCAGGTCGATGGAGGCAATCCGACAACGCAGCCGGCTTCTCGATTACCGGGACGCCATACGGAACAGCGATCCGGTGTCCCGGTCCGCTGGACTGGCGCTGGATTTCGTGACCCGGATGGTGTCGGCTCCGCTGGCCATGTTCCTGGTCAACAGCCGTCCCGCGGAATGTCGGCTGACCGTGGTCAAGGCGGACCCGATTCTCGGAAGCGACTCCGAACGGCTGGGCGGGGAGTACCTGGAAACCCTCGACGACCAGGACCCGATCCTGGCCGCCGCCAACAACGGCGGTCGCGTATCGCTGGTGGGCACCGAGGCACTGGCCGAGAAACCCGTTTTCTCGCAGAGCACATTCCTGAAGTCGTTCCTGTCGGACAACGGGCTCGGACCGATCGTGGTCCTTTACCTCAGGGACGGAGAATCGGCCCCGAGCTGCATGCTGGTCCTGATCCGCTCGAACGACGAGCTCGAGTTCAACGAGCGGGAGCGGGGCTTTTTGCGGCACGCCGCGCCGGTGCTCGCTCAGTCGTACCACTCGGCGGTGAACATGACGACGGACCTTCCGGAGCGCAACGGTATCGCGGGACTGCTGACCACACGCGAGTTCGAAGTCGCGAACATGGCGGCCCGGGGCGCCCGCAACGAAGAGATAGCGGAGGCCCTCCACATCTCGCCCGGCACGGTCAAGACCCATCTCAGGAACGTCTATTCCAAGCTGGGCGTCGACTCCAGGATCCACCTGTCTCTCCGCCTGAGCGGCCACTAGGCAACCGCCACCAGCGCACCGATTCCTCCCTAATTTGCGGAATCTACCCCGAACGGGGTATGCCGTAGCGCGTAGATCCGGGCCGAGCCCTACTCCCGGGGGCTGAACTTGCTTGCTTCGCCCGCCGAGACCCTGTCTGCTTGACCCTGCCGTAACAGGCGTGATCCCGAAAGGCAGCTTCACCGCCGACCGGGACTCGAAAGGGAAGGGCGCAAGAGAGGCGCCGAACGCATCACCTGATGAGCACAGGAGACAGAGCATGAACAACGGATCGCATCACCATCGGATCGGCCCCGACACGGCCCTGGGAGCTCCCGGGTCGGTCACCTCGACGCTTGATTCGGATGCGACCCCCGCGGACGCCGCCTCTTCTTCAAAGGGAGTGGTGCGCCGTTTTGCAGC
>JAGQUV010000032.1 GCA_020438295.1 Solirubrobacterales bacterium | reverse complement strand
GGGGTCAGCACGCAGCCGCTCTACCCACAGCTCGCCGACAAGCTCGGCATCGATGCCGAGCGCGGCGCGATCGTGGCCGAAGTGGTCGACGGCAGCCCCGCGGCCAGAGCCGGTCTGCGCGGCGGCGATCAGCAGATGAGGTTCCAGGGCCGTCAGTTCGAGACCGGGGGCGACGTGATCATCTCGGCCGACGGCGAGGCGATCGAGCGGGCCGAGGACCTCGGCCGGATCGTCAGCACCCTGGATCCCGGCAGGACGGTCCGACTCGAGGTGATCCGCGACGGCGAGGACCAAACGGTCGAAGTCGAACTCGACGACCGCCCGACCTCGATCAGGTAGCCGGCGCTCGGACTCGGCCCGGGACCGTAGACTGGTTCCGTGGAGGCAAACCGACATCAGGAGGATCGGATCCGGGTCCGGGAGGCGGACGCGTCGTGAAAGAGCACCCGGCCGACCAATCGCTGATCATCGTCTCGAACCGTGGTCCGGCCCAGTTCGAGATCGACGCTTACGGGGAAAGGACCCTGACCCGGGGCGGGGGCGGGCTGGTTACCGCGCTGTCCGGTCTGGTCGCCAATCGGGATGCCCTCTGGATCGCCTCGGCGATGACCCCGGAAGACGTGGCCGTCACCGAAGAGAGCGGGTACCAGCCGATCGATCTGGAGATCAACGACGTCTCCTACAGGGTGCTGATGGTCGAAAGCGACGCCGATGCCTACGACCGCTTCTACAACGTGATCGCCAACCCGATCCTCTGGTTCATCCAGCACTATCTCTGGGACCTCTCGAACGCCCCCGACATCCGCATGGCCGAGATCGAAGCGTGGTACGAGGGCTACGAGGTGGTCAACTCCGATATCGCCGAAGTGGTGATCGAGCAGATCGAGGGTCGCGAAAAGCCGCTGGTCATGCTTCATGACTACCACCTCTACACGGCGCCGGAGAAGATCCGCGAGGCCCGGCCCGACGCGTTGCTGTACCACTTCGTCCACATCCCCTGGACCCAGCCCGATGCCTGGCGGGTGCTGCCGACCCGGATCCGCGATGCGATCTACAACGGGATGCTGGCCAACGACATCATCGGCTTCCACACCACTCCGTACTGCACCAACTTCCTTGCCTGCTGCCAGCGTCTGATGGGCTACGAGGTCGATTTCGAGAAGTCCACGGTCGATCATCCCGGCGGCCGCACCAGGGTCAGGGCCTACCCGCTGCCGATCGATTCCGACCGCCTGAAGCGGGCGGCCGAGTCGCCCGAGGTCGCGACCGCGGAAGAGGAAGTCCTCGGCCGCCGTCGCGAGCACATGATCCTCCGCGTCGATCGGGCCGACCTTTCGAAGAACGTGCTGCGGGGTTTCACCGCGTTCGACACGTTTCTCACCGGGCACCCCGAATTCCGCGAGAAGGTGACCTTCATCGCGCACCTGCAACCGTCGCGTCAGGATGTTCCCGAGTACGCCGAGTACCTGGAGCGGATCGAGGCGCTGGTCGCCGTGGTCAACCACCGCCACGGAACCACCGACTGGATGCCGATCGACCTGCGGGTGTATGAGGACTTCCCCGAGGCGGTGGCCCGCTACAAGCATTTCGACCTGCTGATGGTCAACGCGATTTTCGACGGCATGAACCTGGTCGCCAAGGAGGCTCCGGCGATCAACCTGCGCGACGGTGTGGTCATGCTGTCCGAGAACACCGGCTCGCACGAGGAGCTGAAGGACCACGTGCTGACCGTCAACCCGTTCGACATCCAGGACCAGGCCGATGCGATCTACCGTGCCCTGACCATGTCGCCGGAGGAACGACGCCGCCGGGCCAACGGCCTGCGGGAGGTGATCGTCTCGCGGACTCCCGACGACTGGATCGAGGCGCAGCTGGACGACATCGACTCGGTCCGGGACCTGCGGGCCAGGGCCAACCACGACAAGCGCGGCTGACCGGTCCTAGCGGGGCGCGAATTCCTCGGAGCCGTCGCCGGGAGCGGGTGACGGCCGGCCGGTTCCGGTCCCGCTGCCGGGTCGGTCATGCACCGGGGCCGGGGTTGCCGGGCCTGCGGTTGCCGGGCCCGCTCCGGAGCCCGGCGCCGAACCCGCTCCGGCAACCGACGTGGGAGCGGCCACCGGAGCCGGGGCCGGCGAAGGGGTGGGGGCCGGGCCCGGCGACGAGGCCGGGGCGGCGGTTGCCGCGCTTTCCGGTGGCGACGCCGGGCCGGCCGCTGCGCGGGTTCGGCGGTTCGGCCGTCTTCCATCGTGTCGTCTCCGATCGTGGCTGCTCCGGTTGCTGTGACGCCGCCCGGCACGGCCGGCCGAAGCGCCGCCTCGACTCCGGCGGACGCTGCGGGCCGTAAGGCCGGTTTCGACCCCGGTTCGCCGGCCGTGCGGCCCGAGCCCGGACCGGGGATCGACCGGAGCCCGCTCGGCGGGCAGGAAGCCGACGTCCGGCGGGACTTCGGGGGCCTCGGGGCCGCGCAGGATTCCGGGAAGCACCGAGATCCCGATCGCCGCCAGAGCGGCCATGGCGGCAACCCTGATCGCCCGGTCCCGATCGATTCGGAGGTCGCTCATTCCACCGTAAGCGCCCGGCGCGGAAGTCTCGCCCCCCAAACCCCGTTATAGTCCCGCGTCGATTTTGTCTGACGAAGCCCGCCAATACGAACTTGTCCTGATGCTCGACCCGGCCGTCGAGGAATCGGCCCGCGAGAAACTGGTCACCGAGACCAAGGCCGCGATCGATTCCGGTGGTGAGCTGAAGCACGAAGACAACTGGGGCGTTCGCAAGATGGCTTACGAGATCGACCACAAGCCGGAGGCCGACTACCGCTGGTTCCGTTTCGACGCCTCCCGCGAACTGCTCGACCGGCTCGACCACTCCCTGAAGATCGCCGACGGCGTGATGCGCTCGCGGATCTTCAGGGTCGATCCAGAAGCGCCCGTGCTCCCCGCACCACCGGCCACCGCGACGGTCATGGCTCCGACCGGAGACGACGACGAGCGCCGGGGCCGCGGCGGACGCTACCGCGACGAGTAACCCCGCCTCTCGTCAGCCGGCCGACCCGGGTCGGATGTTGCCGGACTGTCCAGGAACATCGGACCCGGTTCGGCCTCGGACCCGGTTCGGCGGAAGGCACCGGGATTCCCCGCACCCATGTTTATCGCCCAAATTGCGGGGATGGGGGGAGAGTCCAGAGGCTTCGGCCCTTTATGGCGTCAAGGCCTCTCGCTAGGTTCTTGTTCGGCGCCGGACCGACGGCGCCGGGACGGTTCGGCGGGCGTTGTCAGAAAGCCATCCGCCGGTCGGACCCAGAGACCGACTCGAGATGCACACGAAGAACGAACAGGAGCGAACACGCAATGGCTGAGAACATCAACAGAGTCACAATCACCGGCAACCTCACCGCGGACCCCGAACTCCGCCACACCCCGAGCGGCACCGCCGTCTGCTCGCTGCGGGTAGCGGTCAACGGGCGTCGCAAGGACCAGAGCGGCCAGTGGGTCGACAAGCCCAACTACTTCAACATCGTCGTCTGGGGCGCCCAGGGCGAGAACTGCTCGAACTACCTGTCGAAGGGCCGCCCGGTGGCGATCGACGGGCGCCTGGAGTGGCGTGAATGGGAGGCGAAGGACGGATCGGGCAAACGGCAGGCGGTCGAGATCGTCGCCGATACGGTCCAGTTCCTCGGATCCCGCGACGGTTCGGCGCCCGGAGGCCAGGGTGGCCAGGGTGGTGGCTTCCAGCCCTCATCCGACGTCCCGGCCGACACCGGGGACTTCGCACCGGCCGGCGCCGGTGGCGGAGCCGACGACGACATCCCGTTCTAGCGACCGGCCGCGCGGCGCCGGTCCGGCGGCCGGCGCAACGGCGGCCGCCCGGCCTGGAACCCACGCAGAGGCCGGAGTTTGCGGATCGCGGATCGGCGGCCCGCCGCGGAGGCATACCGATCGCGACCGGGAACCGTTAGGATGGCTCGTCCGACAACGCCCGGGCCGGCCGGGCCACGACCATGTAAGGCATCAAGAGCAAGTGGCTAAGACACGAGAAGCAGGACCATCGCGACGCGGACGGCGCTTCAACGAGCGCATCCGTCCCCGCAAGTACACCAAGATTTCCGCCGAAGACATCGATTACAAGGACCTGACGCTGCTGCGCCGGTTCATCTCCGACAAGGGCAAGACCCGCTCGCGCCGGGTCACCGGGCTCTCCCGCAAGCACCAGGCCCAGCTGTCGATAGCGGTCAAGCGCGCCCGCGAGGTCGCCCTGCTCCCCTACGTGGGTGAGCGATAGTGGCGCAGCAGGCGATCCTCCTGGCCGACGTCGAGGGGCTCGGCGAGAACGGCACCGCGGTCGAGGTTTCACCGGGCTACCTGCGCAACTACCTGCAGCCCAGGGGACTCGCCCAGCCGGCCACCCCCGGTGCGCTGGAAGAGGCGATCCGCCGCAAGGAGCAGGCCGAAAGGGTGGCCCGTGAGGCCGCGGCCCGGGCAAAGGAGTCGGCCTCGCTGCTGGCCAAGACCGTGCTGACGATCCACCACCGGGCCGGCGAGGACGGCAAGCTGTACGGGTCGGTCACCACCAAGGAGATCGCCGAGGCGATTCGTGACGCCCGGGGGATCAAGGTCGACCGGCGCAAGATCCGCCTCGATGTCCCGATTCACCAGATCGGTACCTACATGATCGACGTCGAAGTAACCGGCGGCGCCACGGCTTCGGTCAAGACGATCGTCGCCGAAGAGAAATAGCCCAGGTACCGCCTCAGAACATCGAGGCCGAGGAGTCGGTCCTCGGCGCGATGCTGGTCAGCGAGCCCGCGGTCAACCGGGTGATCGATGACGTCGGCCTGAAGGCCGGCGACTTCTACCTCGACCGCCACCGGGCGATCTACGCGGTGATGCTGGGCCTGTACACGACCGACAAACCCTGCGACGAGCTGACCGTGGGCGAAGCACTGGTCTCGGCCGGCCAGATCGAGGAGGCCGGCGGCAGGAACTACGTCTCCGAGCTGGCGGCCAAGGTGCCGGCCCCGGGCAACGCCCGCCACTACGCCGAGATCGTCCAGGAGAACGCGCTGCTGAGGCGCCTGCTCGACACCAGCCACCAGATCGGCAGCTGGGTCAGTGAACGAGAGGCGGGCGGCCAGGAACTGTCCGAGCGGGCCGAGCAGCTGCTGTTCGACGTCGCCCACAAGGAGCAGGCCGGGGACTTCCGCCGCCTCAACGAGGTCCTCGGTGACGAGGTCGAGCGGCTCGAGAAGCTGTCGCAGGGCGAGCTCGAGCTGACCGGCGTGCCTTCCGGTTTCGCCCACCTCGACGAGATGACCGGCGGCTTCCAGCCGTCCAACCTGATCATCGTCGCCGCCCGCCCCTCGGTCGGCAAGAGCGCGTTCGTCGCCAACGTGGCCGAATACGTCGCGGTCGAGCGCGGTCGTTCGGTCGCCTTCTTCTCGCTCGAGATGTCCGAGGTCGAGCTGGCCCAGCGTTTCATCGCCTCCCAGTCGAAGGTCCAGGGCGATCTGCTGCGCAAGGGCACGGTCAGCCAACGGGACTGGACCAAGGTCCTGAGGGCCTGCAACCGCCTGGAGACGGCGCCGCTCTGGATCGACACGACCTCCGACCTCGGGCTGCTGGACCTGCGGGCCAAGGCCCGCAGGCTCCATGTCAAGGAGCAGCCCAACGGAGGCCTCGGCCTGATCATCGTCGACTACCTCCAGCTGATGCGGATGGACGAATCGCGTACGAGCATGGTCGAGAAGGTCGGCCAGATCAGCCGGGGGCTCAAGCTGCTGGCCAACGAGCTCGACGTACCGGTGATGGCGCTGTCGCAGCTCTCGCGGAGCAACGAGAGCCGGCCGGACAAGCGGCCGATCCTGTCCGACCTGCGCGACTCGGGCAACATCGAGCAGGACGCCGACCTGGTCGCGTTCCTCTACCGCGAGGACGTGTACCGCAAGCCGGAGGAGCGCGACGGCACCGCCGAGGTGATCGTCGCCAAGCACAGGAACGGCCCGATCGGGGTCAGCCACCTGACCTTCCTGCCGCGCTTTCCGAAGTTCGTAGAGGCCGCCCCCGAGCACCCGACCGGCGAGGGTTCGCCGGCCGCGGTCCGGGCCGCTCGCCCCCCTCGACGACCATCGCGATCCTGGGCTCCGGCGTCTGCCCGATCTCCGCCCGGACGAGCGGCCGCCCGAAAACCGAGCCCATACTGGCCCTGACCGATCCGGGCGCCCAGGGGTCGGCGCAGCCGGGGCCGAGCACCACAGTCGCTTCGAGCAGGGCATCGGCCGTCCGGACGATCGCGCCGACGTTGCCCGGGTCGCCGACCGAATCGAGGAACAGGCAGACGCCATCCAGCTCTCCCGCCTGACCCCATCGCTGCGGCCAGACACCGATCACCCTGGTCCCCGAGCCCAGCGCCGAGACTCGGTCGAGCAGGTCCGGCTCGACGCGCTCCAGAGCCGGCAGGTCGTCGACCGCGTGGTGCGAGGGCTCCGACCCTCCCAGGGATTCCAGATCCTGGTGGACGAGCAGCAGCTCCGGCCGGAAGCCGGCAGCCAGACCGGCCCGCGCCAGGTCCTCGCCCTCGGTCACGAACAGGCCGAGCCTCTCGCGGTACTTCTTGCGGGCGAGCCGGCGGACCAGTTTCAGCTTTTCGTTGTCGGGGCTGGTGATCATCTTGTTCTCATCGGATAAAAAAAGGCGGCTCGCACCTGCGAAGCCGCCCGGGTATCGAAAGGTGCCGTTCCGCGTCAGGCGGCAGCACCCTCCCGGGCGATCTCGACGAATCGGCGAAAATCGTCACGGTCGTTGACCGCGATCTCGGCGAGCATCTTGCGATTGACCTCGACACCGGCCGCGCTGAGGCCGTGCATCAGTTCGGAGTAACTCATGCCCTCGCTGCGGGCAGCGGCATTGATCCGGGTGATCCAGAGCCGGCGGAACTCCCGCTTGCGGACCCGGCGGTCGCGGTAGGCATACGCGCCGGACCGCATGACCTGTTCCTTGGCCAGCTTGTACGACGACTTCTTGCGGCCGTTGTAGCCCTTCGCTTCCTCGAGGACCTTGCGGCGCTTCTTGCGTGCGTTGACCGAACGCTTGACCCGTGCCATCTACTTGCCTCCCAGCAGACGGTTGACCCGCGGGGCGTCGTTGTCCGAGATGTGGACCGGCCGGGTCATCTTGCGCTTGCGCTTCGGCGACTTCTTCTCGAGGATGTGGCTCGAGTAGGCCCGCCTTCCGCGCAGCTTGCCGTTGGCGGATCTTTTGAACCGCTTCTTGGCCCCGGAATGTGTCTTCATCTTCGGCATCGGCCCCGGCATTCAATCAAAAACCGGTGTTCGGCACCGTGTGAGCGAGGCCTGGAGAGGCCCCGCCCGGACCCCGCCCGGCGTCCCTGCCGCCGCGATGCCGGGATAGGGTGAGCGCCAATGCGAATCGTCCATGTGCTGGGAACCCGGCCCAACTTCGTGAAAATGGCGCTCGTGATCGCCGCCGTTGCGACCGAGCTGCCGGACGCCGAGCAGGTCGTCGTCCACACCGGACAGCACTACGACCGGATGATGTCGCAGATCTTTTTCGAGGAACTCGGCGTCCCCGAGCCCGACCATATGCTGGAAGTCGGGTCGGGCAGCCACGCCCAGCAGACCGCGCGGGTGATGGAGCGGCTGGAGCCGCTGCTCGTCGATTCCCGGCCGGACCTGGTGGTCGTTCCCGGAGACGTCAATTCGACCATGGCCGCGTCTTTGACCGCGGTGAAGCTGGGCATCCCGGTGGCCCACCTCGAATCCGGCCTGCGCAGTTTCGACCGCTCCATGCCGGAGGAGGTCAACCGGGTTCTGACCGACGCGATATCCGACCACCTCTATATCCACAGCGAGGATGCGCGGCGCAACCTCTCCAGCGAGGGCATCCCGGACGAGAAGATCCACATGGTCGGCAACACGATGATCGACAGCCTGGTCGCCCTCGAGGACCGCTTCCGGGCCCTGGACGCCTGCTCCGGCCACGGCGTGAACCCGGGCGAGTACCTGCTGGTCACCCTCCACCGTCCTGCCCTGGTCGACGGGCCGCTGCTGTTCGAGGCAGTGGAGGCGCTCGAACGGGTCGCCACCCGGATGCCGGTTCTCTTCCCGGTCCACCCGAGAACGAAGGCCCGTCTGGCGGGCCGCGAAGCGGCCGGGCCCGGCCTGAAACTGATCGATCCGGTCGGATACCTCGAGTTCCTCTCGCTGGAGGCCGACGCCGGGGCCGTCCTGACCGATTCGGGAGGGATCCAGGAGGAGACGACCTACCTCGGCATCCCCTGCTTCACGCTGCGCGCCAACACCGAGCGGCCGGTCACGATCGAACTCGGCACCAATGTCCTGCTAGGACTCGATCCGGCCCGGATAACCGGGATCCCCGACCTGATCGCCGAGCGCTCCGGCGACAGACCCACCCCGCCCCCGTTCTGGGACGGCAGGGCGGCCTACCGCATCGCCGACCACATCGCCGGCCTGGCCCCGTAGCCGGAGCCCGCGACCGACCCGGCCTCAGGTCCGGGCCTTTGCCTTCGGCTTGGCTTTCGGCTTGGTTTCAGCCTTCGGCTTTGCCCCGGCCTTGGCATCCGGCTCGGCGTCGGCTTTCGGCTTGCTCTCGGCTTTCGGCTTCTCTTCGGCTTCCGCTTTCTGCCCCGCCTTGCCGGCTTCGCGGGTCGCTTCCTTGGACGGTCCGAGCAGCATGCTCATGTTGCGGCCTTCCTGAAGCGGCTTGGACTCGATCACCGCCAGGCCATCGAGGTCCTCGAAGAGCCGTTCGAGCAGGTCGCGCCCGCGGTCCGGATGGGCCTGCTCGCGCCCGCGGAACATGATCGTCACCTTGACCTTGTCGCCACCCTTGAGAAAGCGGGTTACGTGGCCCTTCTTGGTGTTGTAGTCATTGTCGGCGATCTTCGGCCGGAGCTTGATCTCGCGCACGTTGACCTGGGTCTGGTGCTTGCGGGCCGCCTTGGCCTTCTGGTCCTGCTCGTACCGGTATTTCGAGTAGTCCAGCAGACGGGCGACCGGGGGCTTGGCGCCCGCGGCGACCTCGACCAGGTCGAGGTCGGCGTCACGGGCCATCTGACGGGCGTCGTCGGTGTCGACGATCCCGACCTGTTCACCGTCGGCGCCGATCAGCCGCACCTTGGGCACACGGATTCGCTCGTTTATACGAGTCGAATCCCGTTCGGGCGGTCGCCGATCGAACCTGCGAGGAATCGGCACTAGATAAGAGCCAGGCGGAGATTCAAGTGGACGAGGAGACCGGAGTTGAAGGCAAGGAAGAGCCGGTCGGGGCGCAGATCTGTTTTGTGCTGCGGTTCAAGTGTCAAGCAGCATACAGAACTTCTCGACATCCATTGATCCGAGCTCGCCGTCATCGTGGGACCGCACCGCCACTTCGCCCGCTTCGGCCTCGCGGTCCCCGACCACCAACATGAACGGATAGCGGCCCAGCTCGGCCGCCCGGATCTTCTTGCCGACCGATTCCGAGCGCTGCTCCACCTCGACCCTGACCCCGATCGCCCGGAGGTCCTCGGCGATCTGCCTCGCATACTCGAGGTGTCGATCGGCGACCGGCACGATCATCGCCTGAACCGGGGCCAGCCAGGCCGGGAAGCGACCGGCGTAGTGCTCGATCAGGATTCCGGTGAAACGCTCCATCGAGCCGAGCAAAGCCCGGTGGATCATCACCGGCCGGTGGCGCTCGTCTTCGGCTCCGGTATAGCTGAGGTCGAACCGCTCCGGCATCTGGAAGTCGAGCTGACAGGTCCCGAGCTGCCAGGAACGCCCCAGCGCGTCGGTCACATGGAAGTCGATCTTGGGTCCGTAGAACGCACCGTCGCCGGGATTGATCGCGTATTCCCTGCCCTGGCTGTCCAGCGCGCTTTTCAGCATCGCTTCGGCCCGTTCCCACTGTTCGACCGAGCCCATCGCCTTGTCCGGCCTGGTCGAGAGCTCGACCCTGACGTCGTCGAAACCGAACCGGGCATACAGCTCGTCGATCGCTTCGCAGATCCCGGTCACCTCCGATTCGATCTGGTCCTCGGTGCAGAAGACGTGGGCGTCGTCCTGGGTGAAGGCCCGGACCCGCAACAACCCGTGCAGCACGCCTTCCCTTTCGTTCCGGGTCACGCGGCCGAACTCGGCCAACCGCAGCGGAAGGTCGCGATAGGAGTGCCGCTCGGCGCCGTACACGAGACAGGCGCCGGGGCAGTTCATCGGGCGCAGCGCGAACCGGCGCTCGTCCACGTCCATGAAGTACATGTCGTCGACGTAGTTGTCCCAGTGCCCGGAGCGGTGCCAGAGCTGCTCGTCCATCACGTGGGGCGTGGCGATCTCCCTGTAGCCGTGCCGGTCGAGCTGCTGGCGCACCTGCTCTTCGATCAACCCGAGCAGAACCGTCCCGTTCGGCAGCCAGAACGGCATGCCGGGTGCTTCGTCGCGCAGCATGAACAGATCGAGCTGGGGCCCGAGCCGACGGTGATCGCGCGCCTTTGCCTGCTCGATCCGCTGGAGGTGTTGATCCAGGTCTTCGTTCGAGAAGAAGGCGGTGCCGTAGATCCTGGTCAGCATCCGCCGGTTCTCGTCACCCCGCCAGTAGGCGCCGGCCACCGAATTCAGCTTGATCGCCTTGATCCGTTTGGTCCCGGGTCCGTGCGGTCCGCGGCAGAGGTCCTCGAACGGCCCGTTGCGGTAGAGCGAGACGGTCTCGGTCCCTTCGTCCCTGACCAGGTCCTCGATCAGCTCGACCTTGTAGTCCTCGCCCTGGTCCCTGAACAGCTCGATCGCCTCGTCGGTGCCCAGGTCCCGGCGCTCGAACGGCTCATCGGCCTTGATGTGCCGCCTCATCGCCGCCTCGATTCCGGGCAGCTCCTCCTCGGTGATCTTGACGTCGTCGGGAAACTCGAAGTCGTAGTAGAAGCCGTCCTCGATCGCCGGCCCGATCGTGACCTTGGTCCCGGGGTAGAGCTCCTGGACTGCGGTGGCCATGACGTGCGCGGCGTCGTGCCTGATCAGCTCCAGACCCTCGGGGTCACGGGAGGTGATGATCGCGATCTGCTCACCGTCGCCGACCGGGGCGTCGAGGTCCCGGACTTCGTCTCCGACCATTACCGCGAGGGCGGCACGGGCCAGCCCCGGTCCGATCGCGGCCGCGGCATCGGCTCCGGTCGCACCGGGCTCGAGTTCGAGCGGGGTCCCGTCGGGGAGGCGCACGGTCACTGTCTGGGCACTTGACGGCATCGCTCCATCGTAATCAGTCCGGCCGTCGAACCGGCCTGCCCGGACCGGCGGCCGACCGGTGCCGGGGGGCCGGCTGCTATCCGCTCGTCACTCGTTCGGACCGAGGCTTTCGGCCAGCACCTCGGCCAGCACATCCATCGCCGCCTGCGCGCTGCGCGAGCCGGTGGTGTTGAACCAGCCGTGGACCAGCGGCATCCGGTCGAGCCGGACCGGGACCCCGGCCCGGAACAGGCGAGCCGCGTACGACTCCCCCTCGTCGCGCAACGGGTCGGCCAGCGCGGTGGTCACGTAGGCCGGCGCCAGCCCCGACAGGTCGTCGCAGAGCAGCGGGGCCACCCTGGCCTGATCCCGGTCCTGTCCGCCCAGGTAGTTGTCGGCGTACCAGTCCATGCCCCGGGCGGTCAGGAAGAAACCCTCTCCGAATTCGCGGTAGGAATCGCCGGCCCCGCCGATCACCGTCACCGGATAGATCAGCACCTGGAAAGCGGGCTGGCTGCGGTTCAGTCTCTTCAGGTCCTGACACAGGACGGCCGCCAGATTGCCGCCGGCGCTGTCGCCACCGACCCCGATCCGATCCGGGGCGGCCCCGAAACTTTCCGGATCGCCGCAAACCGCCTCCCAGGCGGCCAGCGCATCGTCGACCCCGGCCGGGAACCGATGCTCCGGCGCCTTGCGGTACTCGACCGACAGCAGCGAAACCCGTGATCGATCGGCCAGGATCCGGAGCGCATGATCGTGGGTCTCGAGCGATCCGACCACGAAGCCTCCACCGTGGAAGTAGACCAGAAGCGGACCCCGGTCCGGAGCACCTGACGGCCGGTAGAGGCGGGCCCGGATCGACCGCTGGTCCAGATCGAGCACCATGTCGTCGGTTTCGACCTCCGGCCGCTCGCGAGAGGCGACCCCGGCACTGAGCACCGAGATGACCCGCCGGGCCTGGTCGGGAGTCTGCAGGTACGGGTCCCGCTCGATCAGTTCCGCGAACCTGGCGATCGCCCACGCGTCGGGGGCCACTCCCGATGCAATCTCGGGCGGCCTGCCGAAGGCCGCCCACAGCAGCCGGCCGGGCAACGCAAACATGATCCGGGCCAACAACGAGAGCACGAACACGGCAATCGTGTCCAGCGCCCGGCGGGCGGCCTGCGGTGGCCCGGACCGGCGGTCGGCGGCCGCATCCGCTCGATCACTGGCGACGGTCATTGGCCGGATCGTATCCCGTGTCCGGCGATAGGCTCAGTCCATGCCGGTCATCGATCTCTCCGCCCCGATCATGTCAAGCCCCGAGGGGACACCCGATGTCCTGCGGACCGAGGTCGAATTCTCCGATCACCAGCAAGGCGCCGCGGTGATCGAAGAGCTGTTCGGCGTGGGTCCGCAGCTACTGCGCGACGGCGAGGGCTGGGCCAACGAATTCATCGTGCGGCTCGGTACCCACAACTCGACCCACGTCGACGCCCCCTGGCACTACAACTCGACCATCGCCGGCGAGAAGGCCCGGACGATCGAGCAGCTCCCGCTGGAGTGGTTCGTCAAACCGGGCGTGGTGCTCGACTTCGACGGTCGTGGTGACGGCGACGTGATCAAGGTCGACGAGGTAGAGGCGGCGCTGGATCGCGCCGGCCACTCGCTCCAGCCGCTTGACATAGTCCTTGTACGCACCGGCTGCGACCGCTGGATCGAGAGCCCGGAATACATGGCGCACGGACCCGGAGTCTCGGCCGGGGCGACCAGGTGGTTGTTCGACCAGGGGGTACGGGTCATGGGCATCGACGCCTGGGGCTGGGACCGTCCCCTCTGGATGCAGGCCCGGGACGCGATCGAAAGCGACGAGAAAGGCGTCTTCTGGGAGGCTCATCAGGCCGACCTCCCCTACTCGCAGATCGAACGGCTGGTCAACCTCGGCGAACTGCCTCCCACCGGGTTCACCTTATCCTGCCTGCCGCTTCCGATAGTCGGCGGGAGCGCCGCGCCGGCCCGGGTCGTCGCCATCGTCGACCAGGCCTGAGCGAGCGGGCGATGACAGGACCGAAGCAGACCGGCCGGACCCCGAACGCGATAGTCATCGGCGCCGGACTGGCCGGGCTGACCGCCGCGATTTCGCTGCAGCGCGAAGGTTGGGAGGTCGAGGTGGTCGAGGCCAGAGACCGGGTCGGCGGTCGGACCTGGTCCAGGCCGCTCCCCGGGGGAGCCGTAGCCGAAATGGGCGCCGAGTTCATCCTGCCCGGGAACACGGCGGTCCGGCGGTTGGCGGACGAGTTGGAGATCGGGCTCTGGGACAAAGGGGTCCGCTACGGCAGACGGGAACCGCGCGGCGGGTTGTACACCGATCGCGCTTCACTCGATTCCGCGGTTGAGACCCTGGACCGGGCACTGGCCGGCCTCCGGCCCGACAGCCCGCTTTCTGCCGCCGAGCTGATCTCCACGCTCGCGATCGATGCCGGAGCCCGCGACGTCCTGCTGGCCAGGGCCGAGATCTCGGCCGCCAGCTCGGCCGACCTGATCCCGGCCGGCGACCTGTCCGGCGTGGCCCACATAAACGACCAGCCGTCCCCGGGTGTGGCCGGCGGGAACCAGATGCTGAGCCACGCGATGGCCTCGCGGCTCGGCGAGCGGCTGACCCTCGGAGACCCGGTCGTATCCGTCAGCCGGCGCGGCGTACGGTCGGTCGAAGTCGAATCCGCGAGCGGTCGCAGCTGGCGCGGGTCGGGCTGCGTCGTATCGGTCCCGGCCAGCGTGATCGGCCGAATCGAGTTCTCGCCGGCCCTGCCGGAAGAGAAGGCCTCGGCGATGGCCGGCGTGCGCTACGGCCACGCGGCCAAGCTGCTGGTGCCGCTGGCCGAGCCGGCCCCGCCGAGCGCGGTGCTCAACGTGCCGCAGCGCTACTGGTGCTGGACCGAGACCGGGGCCGAAGACCTCCCGGTCCCGTTGGTCAGCTGCTTCGCCGGGTCAACTTTCGCGCTGGACATGCTCGAGGTCGAGGCGGGGCCCGATCGATGGCTCGATTCGCTCCGGTCGTTGCGACCGGACCTGCCGCTGGTGACGGACCGGGCCATCCTCTCGACCTGGGACGACGACCCCTGGATGGGGGCCGCCTACTCGGTGTCCCCGCCGGCCGACCAAGCCGAGTTGCTGCGCGCCCCGGTCGGTCCGATCGCGTTCGCCGGGGAACACACCGCGGGGTCGTTCAGCGGTCTGATGGAGGGAGCGGTGCGTTCCGGGCGGGCGGCGGCCGGGCAGCTGCTCCGCGGATGATGGGCACAACTGGGCTCGAACCAGTGACCTCCACCGTGTCGAGGTGGCGCTCTACCAACTGAGCTATGCGCCCGGGAGACCGTGAGCCTAGCAACGCCGACCGGCCTGCGGAGAGGCGCCTACCGGAGTCGAACCGGTGTAAACGGCTTTGCAGGCCGCTGCGTAGCCACTCCGCCAAGGCGCCGGGTGAGCCATTGGCCCGCCGGGCCGATGACTCGCAAGCGGCTGAAGGGATTCGAACCCTCGACCTTCTGCATGGCAAGCAGACGCTCTAGCCAACTGAGCTACAGCCGCGAAGTCGGGCGAGTATACCCGGCCCCCATGGGGTCCGTCACCGGGCGCCGAGCTCGGACATCAGGTCGTGCAGGTCGAGCGGCCGGGTGTACATCTCGATGCCCCCGTCGTCGGCGGTGGGCCACTGCTCGCGCGGCCGGTCCCAGTAGAGCTCGACCCCGTTTCCGTCCGGATCGTCGAGATAGAGCGCTTCGGATACCCCGTGGTCGGAAGCGCCGGTGAGCGGGACCCCGGCCCGGCGCAGACGGTCCAGCGCGTCGGCCAGGGCGGCGCGGGTCGGGTAGAGGATCGCGACGTGGAACAGCCCCGCCGCGTTCTGCGGAGCCGGGCCGGCCCCCAGCGAGTGCCAGGTGTTGAGCCCGATGTGGTGGTGGTAGCCGCCGGCCGAGACGAACGCCGCCTGATCGCCGAAACGGGTGGTCAATTCGAAGCCCAGCACTCCGCAATAGAAGTCCAGCGCGCGCCCGATGTCGGCCACCTTCAGGTGGACGTGGCCGATCCTGGCTTCCGGGTCGATCGGTCCGCTGTCCGGAAGCGGATTCGGACCGCCGTTTCCGGAATGCTCAGCCATCGAGCGCCCGGTTGACCAGTTCGTCGGCCTGGCTGTTCTGCTCCCGCCGGACATGCCTGATCGACCAGCTCGGCAGTTCGGCGAGCGCCTCGGTGACCGCACGGTGGAACGGTTTGATGCCGGCGTTCTTGACTTTGTATTCGCCCAGCACCTGCTTGACCACCAGCTCCGAGTCGCCGATCAGCTCGACCTCGTCGGCGCCGAGTTCTATCGCCCGTTCGATCCCCAGCATCAGGGCCCGGTACTCGGCCACGTTGTTGGTCGCTTCGCCGATCAGCTCCGCGTGCTGCTCGAGCAGGCCGCCGTCGGCCTCCCGCACCACGACCCCGACCGCGGCCGGGCCGGGGTTGCCCCTCGCCCCGCCGTCGACGTTGACTACGAGCTTCAAGGTCGCCTCATGGCATGGTCGTGGGGCCGGTCCATCGGGTAAACCTACCGGCCGGACGCGGTCAGGCGCGAGGGTGGCTGTCGGCATAGACGTCGCGGAGGCGTGCCGCATCGAGATGGGTGTAGACCTGCGTGGTCGAGATCGAGGAGTGCCCGAGCAGCTCCTGGATCGTGCGCAAGTCGGCACCCCCTTCCAGCAGGTGGGTGGCGAACGAGTGGCGCAGCGCGTGCGGAGATACGCCACCGGCCGCCGCGGCCTCCCTGACCCAGAGCGAGAGACGCCGGGACACGTCGGACGGCGAGAGCCGGTGCCCGTTACGGGACAGGAACAGGGCCTGTTCCGAGTTGTCCGAGACCAGGACCGGGCGGGACTTGGCCAGGTACAGCTCGACCGCCCGCTGCGCCGGCTCACCCATCGGCAACCGCCGGTGTCGCGATCCCTTGCCCACGACGTCGATCTGCTCGCTCTCGAAGTCGATCGAACCGACCTCGACCGAGATCACCTCCTCGCTCCGCAGCCCGCACGAGTAGGCGATCTCGAGCATCGCCCGGTCCCGGATCTCGAGCGGTGTGCGGGCCGGTACCCGGTCCAGCAGCGTCTCCATCTGCTCGACCGTGAGCACCTGCGGCAGCTTGCTCTCCGCTTTCGGCGCCGAGAGCAGGTCGGCCGGGTTCTGGGCGACCCGGCCGGTCCTGAGCAGGTACCCGTACAGACCCCGCACCGCGGCCAGCTTGCGGGCAACCGTAGACGGTGCACCGCCCGCGGTCGACAGCGACGCCGCGTACCGACGCAGTTCCCGGTGCCCGAGATCCCCGGGTCCGTAGCCGAACGGCCGGCACCACTCGGCCAGTTGGTCGAGATCGCGCCGGTAGGCCGTGATCGTCGCGTCGGCCGCGCCGCCGGCCCGCAGGTCGCCCTCGTAGAGCTCCCGCGCCTCGGTCCAACCCGGTCCCGTTTCCGCCTCGACAGCGGTGTCGCCGGCCACCGGCTCAGCCGATGTAGATCGGGGTTCCGACATCGACCCGGTCATACAGGTCGACCACGTCCGGGATCGCCATGCGGACACAGCCGTGGGACGCCGCCGAGCCAAGCGAGCCGGTGTCATCGGTGCCGTGGATGCCGGCTCCGTCGAAGATCCCCATCCAGCGGGCCTTGAGCGGGTTCTCGGGCACGCCGCCCGGGATCACCTGGCCGGCCAAGTCACCGGCCCAGTCCGAATCCGGCACGTGCCAGGCCGGATCCACCTGCTTGTTCTGGATCGAGTAGAGCCCGGCCGGAGTATCGAGCCCGACCTGGCCGACCGCCACGGTATAGCTCTTTTCCAGCTTGAGGTTCTTCCAAAGGCGAAGCGTGAAGTTGCCGCGATCCAGGGTCAGGTAGGTCGGGTACTGCGCAGCCACTTCGTCGGTTGTGACGGTCGGTTTCAGCTGGTTGACCTTGGCCGCGATACTGCGGTTGCCGGCGCCGTCTTCGAGCAGGGAGGTGAGCTGAGTGGTCAGCAGGTTGTCGCGCAGTTTGTGCCCGTTCTTGCTCCGGGTGACGCTCAGCGAATCGGCGCTGGCACCGACCCCGGCGTCGACCGGTTCCGCCAGGACGCCGTCGGCGACCTGCCGTACGAACTGGTTCACCGCGGGCTTCGAATACTCCACCGCTACGGAAACGGTCGCGTCGACCGATCCGTTGGTGATCTGGCGGACCAGCCTCACCGGCAGCGGGCCGCTCCGGCTCTCTTCGATCGCCTGGTCGATGCTGCCGTCCACGTCGGCGTGAATCTTCAGCTCCTTGGCCGGCAGCCTGAACGTCTCGTTCCCGTAGGTCACCTCGACCGGCTTGCGTTGCGGTGCCAGGACGCGATTGGTCACCGCCTCGGTGGCCTCGGCCCTGGTCATCCCGCCGACGTCGATCCCGCTCACGGTCACGCCCTCGGCGATCAGGTCGCGCTGCGACCGGTCATAGGCATAGCCGGCCACCGCCCCCCCGATGAGCAGGGCTACAAGGGCGACGATCAGGACCTGTGTTTTGCGTGACATCTAGCTCGTATCCTGGCAGGGGCCGGTTGGGCAACGGCCATCAATTGTAGATACCACGGAGGACCGGCCAAATCCTGCCGGGCCGGGCAAACCGGCTTGCACCGTCCCGGCCGTGATTTCAGGCGGCTCAGTCGTCTACCGGCGGCGACGGATCGAACATCGCCGCATCCTCCCGGCCGACCGAATCGCCGGGCTCGCGGACCACGTTGGGGCTGTGGCGGAGGAACTCCTCTACCGCCGGTTCGTACCGATACGGGTTCGCCACCCCGGCCGAAACGGGATCCAGCCGGAGCCGCTCCCGGAGATGGATCACCGACTCCCTGGAGGTGAAGCGGTAATGGAAGCCGGTCGCTTTGAGTAGCCGGTTGTCCATGCCCCGGCCGAACCGGAGCTGGTTCACCATCTCGGCCGGCAGGCTGAGCCCGAACCGCCTCATCGCCGCGGCGGCAAGCCCCGTGCCCCACGGCGGAATCACCGGTAACGGCCGTTTGCCGATCAGCGAAATAGTCTCCGAAAGTGTGAGTACCCCATCCGCGGCGACGTTGAAGGTACCGGGCAGGTCCCTCATGGTCACATGCTCGAGCGCGTGCACGACGTCCACCTCGTCTACGAACTGGTAGCGGGGATCGAATCCGGCGATCATCGGTACCAGCGGCAGGCCGAACAGCTGGACGTGGGACGTATCCACCTCGCCCCCCAGCACGTTGGCGAAGCGAAGCACCGAAACGACCACATCAGGACGCTGCCGGCTGAACTCGTCGACCGCCGCTTCCGCTTCGACCACGTCCCGTTCGATCGCGGTCCGTGGCGGGTGCCTGCGTCTCATCGATTCGGCGAAGAAGGCCGGATCGTCCTGTTCGCAGCCGTACCAATGAGCCGAGCTCTTGAAGACGAGTTTCCTGACCGGTGAATCGGCGGTGGAACAGGCGGCCAGGATGTTCAGGGTTCCGATCACGTTGCTCTCGTGCAGCGAGACCGGCGGCCCCCCGCCCGGGCCGCGCACCGAATCGACCTTCAGGCGGGTGTCGACCACCGTGTCGATCCGGGCCGCCCTGACGATCTTCTCGATCAGGCCGTGCTGCTCACCGACCTTCACGTACTCGGTCCGGCCGAACTCCCGGGTCGGCTCGTCTGAATCGACGCCGACTATCGCCTCGATCGACCGGTTCGATTCGAGCGCCGTGGCCAGGCGACCGCCCCAGTAGTTCGACACCCCGGTCACCAGTACCCGCCGGGCGCCGTTCGGATTGCGTGGCTGCTCGTCCGTAGCCATAGTTGATTGTCGCACGGCGAAGACCGGATAATCTCTCCCGCGATGGGTTCGGCCGAGACCGAAACGACGACCAGCGACCCGGCGCTCGACGACTACGGCCGGTCGGACCGGAAGTGGCTTCAGCTCGACTGGTCATCGCTACTGCGAAACACGGTGGTCGAAACGCGGCTCGGCACGACCCGGGTCGACTACGTCGAGCTCGGCCAAGGGTCCCCGGTGCTGTTCGTGCACGGCCTGGGCGGCAGTTGGCGAAACTGGCTCGAGAACCTCCCGTTTTTCGCCCGGGACCACCGGGTGGTGGCGATCGACCTGCCGGGCTTCGGGACGAGCCCGATGCCACCGGAGACGATCTCGATCAGCGCCTACGGAGAGTTGGTCGTCGCCGTGGCCGACCGGCTGGGACTCGGTCCCGAGACCGCCCTGGTCGGCCACTCGATGGGCGGCTTTATCTCGACCGATGCGGTCACCGCCGCCCCACAACGGTTCTCGACACTAACGCTCGTTGCTGCGGCCGGGATCACCTTTGCCGCGATGAGTGACTCGAGGAAATCGGTTACCAGTGCGGCGATCAAGATGATCCGGCCGTTGATGGCCAACCGGGTCGATCGGGCCCTGCACCGCAAGCGACTGCGGGTCGCTTCGTTCTCGGGACTCGTGGCCCACCCCAGCCTGATCGACCGGGAGATCCTCTGGGAGCTGGCCAGGTACGCCGCCACCGCTCCCGGCATGATCGAGGCCACCGACGCGCTGTACGGCTACGACTCCCGGGAGAGACTGGCCGAGATCGGGATCCCGACCCTGGTGATCTGGGGCAGGAAGGACCGGCTGGTCCCGGTCGCGGCGGCTCACGATTACCTGAGGCGCATCCCCGGGGCCCGGCTCTCGATCATCGATGACACCGGACACATGGTCCAGATGGAGCGGCCGGCCCGGTTCAACCGGGAGGTCGGGCAATTCATCTCGGAGCCCGCGACCGGCTGAGCCGCACTGTCCG
>JAGQUV010000031.1 GCA_020438295.1 Solirubrobacterales bacterium | reverse complement strand
CCCGGCCTCGACCGCCGGCTGATCCCGCACCGCCTGCCCCGGGTGATGACCGCCCACTACATAGCCCCGCCCGAGCCTTCGGCCGCCGAGCTGCGGCGGGCAGGCCGGGTCTTCGGCGCGATGGACGCGGTGATCGCCCACTCCGAGGCCGGCGCATCCCGGCTGCGCGACGAGGTCGGCCTGCCCGGGGAACGGGTCCGGGTGATTCCGCACGGCGTCTTCGACTACCTGACCGAACAGCGGGACGAGGCCCCGCTGCCACCCGAGCTGGACGGGGCCGAAGGCCCGGTGGTCCTGATGTTCGGCCTGCTCCGCCCCTACAAGGGGATCGACGTGCTGATCGAGGCGTTCGGCCGGATCGACCCGCCCGAAGGTACCGAGCTCTGGATCGTCGGCAACCCCCGCATGGACATCTCGGGACTTCAGCAGGCGGCCGCGCGGCTCAAAGGGGCGGTCCGCTGGCTGCCCCGGTTCATCCCCGATCGCGAGATCCCGGCGATCATGCGCCGGGCCGATCTGCTGGTCCTGCCCTATCGCGACGGCGAGCAGTCCGGCGTCCTCTACACCGGCCTCGCGTTCGGCAAGGCGATGGTGATCTCCGACGTCGGCGGCTTCGGCGAGGTCGCCCGGACCGGCGACGCGGCCCGGCTGGTCGCTCCGGATGACCCGGACCAGCTGGCCGGGGCGGTGGCCGAGCTGACCGCCGACCGGGAGGCCCGGGAGCGGTTGGCCGGTCGCGCGGCCGCGGCCGGCAGCGGGGTGTTCGGCTGGCAATCGATCGCCGAAAGGACCCTGGACCTTTACCGCGAGGTAGTCGTTTGAATGTCGTCACCGATCTCGCGCTGGTCCTGTTCTGGCTCTCGGCCGGGCTGCTGGTGTTCACCCACTTCGGCTACCCGGCGGTGCTCTGGTTGCTCGACGCGCTCGGGGTCGGCGGCGACGTGGGACAGCCCCGGCACCGTCCAGTCGGGCGCATCCCGCTGGGCCTGGCAGACGAGGACACCGGCGAGGACGGGCTGCCGAAGGTCTCGCTGATCATCGCCGCCTACAACGAGGAGTCGGTGATCGGGGCCAAGATCGAGAACGCGCTGGCGCTCGACTACCCGCGCGAGCTGCTCGAGGTCATCGTCGCCTCGGACGGCTCCAACGACACCACAGCCGAGATCGCCCGCGAAGCCGGGGCCGACCGGGTGCTGGAGCTGCCCCGGGCCGGCAAGGCGGCGACCCAGAACGCGGCGGCCGACGCCGCCACCGGGACGATCCTGGCCTTCTCCGACGCCAACTCGGTCTGGGAGGCCGACGCGCTCGGGCTGCTGGTCCAGCCGTTCGCCGACGCCCGGGTCGGATACGTCTGCGGCCGGGTCACCTTCACCGGTCCCGACGGGGGCAACCTGGAAGGTGCCTACTGGCGCTATGAGATGAAGGTGAGGGAGCTGGAATCGGAAGTCGCCGGGGTCACCGCCGGCAACGGCGCGATCTACGCGGTGCGGGCGGCCGGCTACCTGAAGCTCGCCCCGTCCGGCAGCCACGACCTCTCGTTCCCGTTCGCGATGGCCAAGCGGGGACTGCGGTCGCTGTACCGGCCGAAGGCGGCGGCCAGCGAGAAGATGGTCCCCAGCATGGACGGCGAGCTGGCCCGCAAGCGCAGGATGATGGTCGGGCTGTGGGACATCGTGATCGGCGAGGGCATGGTCGACCCGCGCGGCTACGGGCCGGTCTACGCATTCGAGATCTTCTCGCACCGTCTGTTGCGCTACTTGAGCCCGCTGCTCCACCTGGTCCTTCTGGTGACCAACCTGGTCCTGCTCGGGGACGGGGCGGTCTACCGTTGGCTACTGGCGATCCAGCTCGCGGTGCTGCTGTCCGCGCTGGTCGGCCGCTGGGTCGGCTGGCTGCCGTTCCGGGTCGCCCGCTACTACGTGATGGTCACCTTCTCGATCGCGCTCGGGCTCTGGGACCGGTGGCGCCACGGCCCGCCGGCGATCTGGGAGAAGGCAGAGGGCACCAGGTGAGCCGCCCGCTCGAGCTGCTGATAACCGTCGTCCTGATGGTCGTGACCGCGCCGGTGGCCCTGGTCTCGGCGATCCTGATCCGGCTGGAAGGCGGGGGGCCGGCGATCTACCGCCAGCGCCGGGTGGGCCGGGGCGGGGTCGAGTTCGAACTGCTCAAGTTCCGGACCATGGTCCCGGGCTCGGATCCGGTCGGGGTCGGGACGATCGTCGCCCGCGACGATCCCCGCGTGACCCGGATCGGCCGCTGGCTGCGGCGCACCTCGCTCGACGAGCTGCCCAACCTGATCAATGTCTGGAGGGGGGAGATGGCTCTGGTCGGGCCGCGGCCGACCATCCCGGCCCAGGTGGTCGACTACACCGCGCGTCAGCACAGACGCCACGAAGTCAGGCCCGGCATCACCGGGTGGGCCCAGGTCCAGGGCCGGGCCGCGATTCCGTGGGACGAGCGGATCGAGCTCGACATCGAGTACGTCGATAACCGCTCGCTCCGGCTCGACTTCGAGATCCTCCGACGCACGATCCGCCTGACCGCGACCGGCCAGGGACTTGCACCGGAATGACCGGAGCCGGGCCGAAAACGCCGTCCGGCTAGGCTCTGCCGGTGAAGATCGCCGAGATACTCGCGTCCAGGCGGCCCGTCTTTTCGGTCGAGTTCTTCCCTCCGAAGTCCGACGAGGGACGCGACCAGCTGCTCAGGACCGCCCGTGACCTGGCCGCGCTGGACCTCGATTTCGTCTCGGTTACCTACGGCGCCGGCGGGTCGACCCGCGAGGGCACGGTCGACATCACCACCGCACTCAAGGAGCAGGTCGGCCTCGAGGTCATGGCCCACCTGAGTTGCGTCGGGGAGACCAGGGAGGGCCTGGCCAGGACCCTGGACCGGCTCGAGCAAGCCGGGATCGACAATGTGTTCGCGCTGCGGGGAGACCCGCCACGGGGCGAGACCGATTTCGTCCAGCCCGAGGGCGGTCTCGGCAGCGCCGCGGAGCTGGCCGGGTTCATCACCGCGTCGTACCCGTTCTCGGTCGGCGGCGCCTGCTTCCCCGAGGTGCATCCAGAGGCGCCCGACCTGGAGACCGACCTCGCCTACCTCAAGACCAAGGTCGAGGCCGGGGCCGAGTTCCTGATCACCCAGCTGTTCTTCGACAACCGCAAGTACTTCGATTTCGTCGATGCGGCCAGGGCGAAGGGCATTACGGTCCCGATCCTGGCCGGCGTGATCCCGGTCACCGGGTTCGCCCACACCAGGCGCATCTGTGACCTCTGTGACGCCGGCATCCCGCCCGAGCTCGAGCGGGCGATGATCGCGGCCGACGGTGATCCGGAGGCCGAGTTCAACCTGGGGGTCGCCTATGCGGCCCAGCAGAGCGCCGAACTGGTCGCCATGGGGGCTCCCGGGATCCACTTCTACGCGCTGAACAAGGCACCCGCGACCAGGGCCGTGCTCGGTGCACTGCGGGCGGCGCGGCCCTGGCGGGGCGCCCGGGGGCAGACCGCCCCGGCATGAGCGGGTCGGCGACCGGCGCGACCCCCGGCGACCCGGACCCGGATCGGGACGGGCAACGCGACCGGCCGTCGCCGCTCGGCTACCTGGTCGGCCTGGCCATGGTTGTCGCGATCGTCGGCGGGCTGTACCTGGCGTTCACCTCCGGCGGGGGCGACGGCGACGGAGACGGCGGCCCGGCCCACATCGCGACCTCGACCGGGAACAGCAACGGGGTGGCGCCCGACGAGCGCACCGGCATCGCACCGCCGGCCACGGGAACCACCGACCTGGCCGCTGCAGCTGCGGCCGCCGGGTGCACGGTCAGGGAGGACCTGCCCGAGGAGGGCCGGGACCACCTGACCCGCGACGAGCCGGTGCCCGACTACGGGACCCGTCCGCCGACCTCGGGCGACCACATCGGCCCGCCGCTGCAGCAGGCCGACGGCGCGTACATCGAACCGGCCGCGCCCGAGGACGTGGTGCATTCGCTCGAGCACGGCAGGATCGCGATCCAGTACGACGCGGCCCTGCCGCAGCAAGACCAGCTGGCGCTCAAGGGCCTGTACGACACGGCCTACTCCGGCGCCCTGCTCTACCCCAACCCGGACATGGACTACGCGGTCGCGGCGACCGCCTGGCGGGCCCTGATCGGCTGCCCGAAGTACCGCGGCGCGGCCACGCTCGACGCGGTCAGGGCGTTCGGCCGCGCCCATTACGGCCAGGCGCCGGAAGACATCACCGTCTTCGCACCGCTGTCCGGCCCCAGCTTCGGCGACTCGACCGAACAGTGAGGCCGGGGGTCAGGCCCGGTAGGGAGGGAAGAAGTCGCCCGGGTCCCGGCTTCCCGCAAGTGCGGTCGACGCCTCGGGGTCGCAGGTTATCTCCGACGTGTACCACTGCTCTTCCCGGTTGGCGAAACCGCGCTTGAACTCCTCGAGCCGGTCGCCCGGCGTGATGCCGCCGCCCAGGTTGACCGCCAGGCCGGTTTCGTCGCCGAACGAGATCAACGTCTCGAGCACGTTCTTCATCGCCGAATCACGCAGGTGGGCGTCGGCCGTGCCCGACAGGTAGTAGTGGAGCAGGTCGTCGCTGGCGACCGCGATCGAAGCGGCCGCGATCGCACCGTCGGGCGCCCGGGCGGTGACCAGCCAGGTCCCGTCGACCCCGAGGATCCGGTCGAAGTAGGCCGCGTCGAAGAAGTAGCGCTCGGCCGCATCGGTCCGGTGCATGGTCTCGGTGTAGGCGGCGAGGAAGCCGGCCCGGTCGTCCGGTGCGGTCTCGGGCCCGGCCGAGAGCGCCAGTTCGTAGCCGTTCTTCAGGTTACGGCGGATCTGCTGGCGGTCCGACATCCGGCTCTTGCGGGGCAGCGACGGGTCGGAGACGAGGCAGACGTTCCTCGGTGAGGCGCCGGCCAACGGGACCGGCCGGCCGAGCGCGTGGCGCACGAAGACAGTGACCAGTCCGGTCGCCGAGAAATCGACCGCCGCCGGGTCGACCGGTCCGGCCGGGTCGGTCCCGGCGTTGCGAAAACCGGGGTAGCCGTACGGCGAGATCGCATCGGTCCTGTCGCTGCCGGGGATCTCGCGGACCAGGACCGGCGCGAACAGGTCGACGCCGTCTCCGGCGATCCGCAGCGAGTGGGTCGTGCCCTCGGCCTCCAGGAACGCGGGCGAGCGGAAGAAGTCGGGGCCGGAGGCGGCTTCGCCCCGGTCTTCGATCAGTTCGGCCCGGTAGCTCACGGGACCCGGGCTACCACTTGGCGACCGCGGCGAAGAACTGCTCCGGCGAGACGCCCCAGATCTCGCAGTCGAACAGCTCGCCGTCCCGCTTGATGTGGCCGGGCATCGTCCCCTCGTACTGCCAGCCCTGGGCGGCGACCACCTTCTTGGCGGCATCGTTGAACGCCGGGATGCGGCCGTAGACCCGGTGGGCCCCGAACTCCTCGAACGCCTTGGTCACGGTGAGTCGTTCGGCCCACCGGCCGACCCCGCGGCCCCGGACCTGGTCCCCGATCAGCGCGCCGAGCTCGGGGGCGGTCTGCCGGAACAGCCCGTAAAGGGCGGTGAAGCCGACCGGCTGCTCGATCCCCGGGACCTCGATCGCGTACTTGCGGTCCTCGCCGGCGCTGGCGGCCGCGTTCTCGGTCCAGCCCCGGGCCTGCTCGAGGCTGAAGCTCGGGCGCCGTTCCATCAGGGTGCGGGTGGCCTCGGGGTTGTTGAACCAGCGGTGCACCGCTTCGGCGTCGTCGGCCCGGAACTCGCGCAGCGATACGGTCGGGGTCTGGGACATGGTCTGATCTTAGGCACTGCCCGTCCCGGGCGTCCCCGGCGATCGGCCGCCTACTTCCGGGCCCGCCGCCTGAAGATCGCATCGATCTGTGACAGCGAGCGGCCCTTGGTCTCGGGCACGAACCTCCAGCAGAACCAGAGCGTGACCAGCCCGATCAGGCCGTATAACCAGAACGCCCCGGTCTGGGTCAGCAGGTCGATCAGCGAGAGGAAGGTGAGCGAGACGACGAAGTTGAACAGCCAGTTGGTCATCGTGCCGACCGAGGCGGCCCTGCTTCGCACCTCGAGCGGGTAGATCTCTGCGTTCAGCAGCCAGAATATCGGGCCGAGCGAGATCGCGAACGAGGAGACGAACAGCATCAGGCTGAAGACCGCGATCACCGAGGTGACCGTCCCCGTGTCGCCGAGGAAGGCGAGGCCGAGCAGGAACAGCGAGAACGACATCCCGCTGACTCCGATGAACAGCAGGGTCCGGCGACCGGTCCGGTCCAGCAGCTGCAGTGCGACCACGGTCATCACCACGTTGATGACCCCGACTCCCAGCGAGGCGAAGATCGCCGACGAGGCCGAGTCGATGCCGGCTTCCTGGATGATCGTCGGCGCGTAGTAGATCACCGTGTTGACCCCGGTTATCTGCTGCAGGATGGCCAGGCCGACCCCGACCATGAGCGCCGCCCTGACCGAAGGCCTGAGCAGGTCCTTCCAGCTGCCGGTGTCCTCGCCCATGCTTGTCCTGATCTCCTGGAGCTCGAGCACGATCGCGTTCTCGTCCGGGGGGCGGATCCGTCTCATCGACTCTAGCGCTGCGCTCTCGTCCCCCTTCATCATCAGCCAGCGCGGGCTCGGTGGCAGCCTGAGGATTCCGAGCCCGAGACCCACCGCCGGCACCGCGGCCAGGCCGAGCATCCAGCGCCACCCTTCGTCGGCGTCGGCGAAGGCCAGGCCGACCAGGTAAGCGACCAGGATGCCGACGGTCACCGAGAGCTGGAAGAAGGTGACCAGCCTCCCGCGGATCGAGGGAGGGGCGATCTCGCTGATGTAGACCGGGGCGACGGCCGAAGCCACGCCGATCCCGATGCCGATCAGGATCCTGGCCAGGACCAGCTCCGAGGCGGACTCCGAAACAGCCGAGATCACGGCGCCGGCGATGAAAGCGACGGCCGAGGCGACGATCAGCCGGCGCCGGCCGTAGCGGTCGGCCCTGGTGCTGGCGATCCAGGCTCCGCCGACCGCGCCGACCGGGACCGCGCCGACCACCATGCCGGCGGCCAGGCTGCCGAGACCGAACTCGGGCGTGATCAGGAGCAGCGCCCCGGCGATCACCCCGGTGTCGTAGCCGAACAGCAACCCGGCCAGTCCGGCGATGGCCGCGGTGACCACGACGTTGCGCCGGGCCCTGGCCGCGCTGGCATCGCTCCCGCTCACGCGGCCATCCTGCCATGAATCGATACCGGCCGCCAGTCATCATGTGGTGATGTCCCGAGCCCCCCTACTACGGCTGAACAACGACCAGGCCCGGCGGGTAGCCCTGCGGGCCCAGGGCTTCGGACGGCCCCGGCCGGCCGGCCGGGTGACCATGCGGCAGATCGGCGGGCTGCTCGACCGGGTCGGCCTGATCCAGATCGATTCGGTCAACGTACTCGCCCGGGCGCACCTGTTGCCCCCGTTCTCCAGGCTCGGGCCGTACGACCCGGCGATCATCGGGCGCGCCTCGGGCAGGGCACCGCGGAGGCTGGTCGAATACTGGGCCCACGAGGCATCGCTGATCCCGCCCGAGACCCACCCGCTGCTGCGTTGGCGCATGGCGAGGGTCGACCGGGAAGCCTGGACGACGGTGCGGGCTGCGGCTTCGGAACCGCGGCTGCTCGAAGCGATCCTCGACGAGGTCGGCCGGGAAGGCCCGCAGACCGCCGCCGAAGTCGGCCGCAGGCTCGATCCCGGGCACCTGCCCGGCAAGAAGGAGTGGGGCTGGAACTGGCCACCGGTCAAGAGCGGCCTCGAGTACCTGTTCTTCGCCGGGAAGCTGACGGCCGCCGGCCGCACCGCCCAGTTCGAGCGTCGCTACGACCTCCCCGAACGGGTCCTGCCGGCGGCGGTGCTCGACACGCCGACCCCGGAGCCCGAACGGGCCTTCGCCGGGCTGATCGAGATCGCGGCCAGGGCCCACGGGGTCGGCACCGCCGCCTGTCTCAGGGACTACTTCCGGCTGCCCGCCCGCGAATCGGACGCGGCGATCGCCGGGCTGGTCGCGGCCGGCCGCCTGATTCCGGCCGAGGTCGAAGGCTTCCCCGCTCCGGCCTACATGCACCATGAGGCGTCGCGCCCCCGCCGGATCGAGGCCCGGGCGCTTCTGGCGCCGTTCGATCCGCTGGTCTTCGAGCGGGCGAGGCTGGAACGGCTGTTCGGCTTTCGCTACCGGATCGAGATCTACGTTCCGCGACAGCGCCGCCGCTTCGGCTACTACGTGCTGCCGTTCCTGCTCAACGAACGACTGGTCGCCCGGGTCGACCTGAAGGCCGATCGGGCCGGCTCGGCCCTGCTGGTCAGGTCGGCTTGGGCCGAAGACGGGGCACCGCCCGAAACCGCGGCCCAGCTGGCGGCAGAACTCGAGTCGATGGCCGGCTGGCTCGGGCTCGACCGGGTCGTGGTGGAACGGCGGGGCGACCTGGCCCCGGAACTGGCCGGGGCGCTGTGAGCGGCCCCGGGCGGTACGCGCCCAGTCCCACCGGGGAGCTCCATCTGGGCAACCTCCGTACCGCGCTGCTGGCCTGGCTCAGCGCGCGCTCGGCCGGCAGCGGCTTCCTGCTTAGGATCGAGGACCTCGACTCCGGCCGCTCCCGGGAGCGGTGGGTGGGGGTCCAGCTCGGTGAGCTGGGGCGGATCGGGCTCGACTGGGATGAGGAGCCGGTGCGCCAGAGCGAGCGGCACGCGCTCTACGAAGAGGCGATCGCCGAGCTCCGCCGTCAGGGCCTGATCTACGAATGCTTCTGCACGCGGGCCGAGATCCGGGAGGCCGCCTCGGCCCCGCACGGGGACCTGCCGGACGGTGCCTATCCCGGAACCTGTGCCGACCTGAGCCGATCGCAACTCGACCGGCGCCGGTCGTCGGGGCGCCCGCCGGCGCTCCGGGTGCGAGCGGGAGCGGCCCGGGCCGGCTTCACCGACCTGCTCTGCGGTGAGGTCGAAGCGACGGTCGACGATTTCGTGGTCCGCCGCAACGACGGCGATTTCGGCTACAACCTCGCGGTTGCGGTCGATGACGCCGAGCAGGGCATCGGCGAGGTGGTCCGCGGGGCCGACCTGCTCGACTCGACTCCGCGGCAGTTCTGGCTGTTCGACCGGCTCGGCCTCGACCCGCCGGGCCGCTACGCGCACGTCCCGCTGATGCTCGGCCCGGACGGCAGCCGGCTGGCCAAGCGCCACGGCGCGGTCACGCTCGAGCAGCGCACCGGGGCCGGAGAAGCCGCGGACGAGCGGCAGGCGACCGGCCCGGGGCAGTCGGTCCAGGAAGTCGTCGGGGAGATGGCCGCCTCGGTCGGCCTGGTCCCGGCGGGGACCGAATGCCTGGCCGGCGAGCTGGTCGAACGGTTCAGCTGGCGGTCACTCAGGCAGTGATCCCGCCGGGGTCGTCGGGGATGTCGACCGCATGCTCGCGCAGCGCTTCGATCGGCACGATCTCCAGCGCCCGTTCGCTGGTTGAGCCGAGCACGACGAACGCGGCCGCTCCGTCCTCGTGGGCCCGGAGCCAGTTGATCGCCGTGACGCACCAGCGGTCGCCGGGTTTCAGACCCGGGAAGCCGTAAGCGGGCATTGGCGAAACCAGGTCGTTGCCGATCAACCTCTGGTGCTCGAGGAACTCGGCCGTCACGACTGCGCAGATCGTGTGGCTGCCGCGGTCTTCCGGTCCGGTCCGGCAACGGCCGTCACGGAAGAAGCCGGTCACCGGGTCGAGGCCGCACGGCTCCAGCTCACCGCCGAGGACGTTTCGCTCATCCATGGCGTTTCCGCGGTCGGGGGTCGGGCTCAGGCGTCGCGCGCCGCCTCGCCTTCAGCCTCCATCACTTCCAGCCGGGTGTAGTAGTCGGCGAACTCGTTCAGGTGGGCCAAAGCGATCTTCGCGGTGACGATCGGGTCGTCGCCGGTCACGTCGGTGGCCGGGTCCTGGGACCCATGCTCCAGCTCCACGTCCATCCCCATCCGGAACTGCTCCACGTCGAACGGTGCGGTCTCCCAGTCGATGCCGATCTGCTCGCCGGCCGCCCTGGCTTCTTCAGCGGAAAAACTCGGTTGCGCGGTCATGCGATCGAAGGTAGCAGACCCAGACCGGTCCCCTTCCCGGCACTTGGTGGCCTCCAGGCAGCGCGATCGATCGCGGTTTGGTCGGCTAGGGTGGATGCATGGAGCGGGTGATCGGCAACAGGTCAGTCGGCTTCGCCGGCTTCTGTATCGGCGCGCTGGCTCTGTCTCTGGCGGTCGCCCCGGCGGCGGCCGGCTGTCCCGGTAGCTCGATGTCGACTGCCGACGGCTGCAAGTCGAAAGCGGCGGTCGAGCGCCGACTGCAGCGGATCGTTGACTCGAGCCGCGATCAGAATGCGACCAAGGCGGCGATCGCCCGGGTCGATGTCGGTCGCTCGACCGTGCTGCGAACCGCGATCGGGCAGTCGGAGACCGGAGTCCCGGCCAACCCCCGCATGCATTTCCGGATCGGTTCGATCGCGATAACGAACCTGACCACCCTGGTCCTCCAGCTCCAGGATGAAGGACGGCTCTCGCTGAACGACAAGCTGTCCCGTTGGTTTCCGGGATTGCCGCGGGCCGATCAGATCACCGTGAAGATGCTGGGCAACAACACTTCGGGGTACCTGGACTACGCGCAGGGGAACCCGGAGTTCATCGACACGCTTTTCTCGGACGTCTTCAGGCAGTGGACGCCAGATGAACTGATGGACATCGCCCTGGCCCGGGGATTCGCCTGCGACCCCGGCACCTGTTTCAACTACGCCCACACCAATTACATCCTGCTGAGCAAGATCGTGACCCGGCTCACCGGCTCGACCAGGACCCGGATGAAGAGACGGATCCTCGCTCCGCTCAATCTCGACCAGACCAGGATTTCAAGACTGGCCCCGATGCCCCGCCCGGTGCTGCACGCATACATCGCCGATCGCGGCCCGTATGAGGATTCGACCTCATGGAGTCCCTCCTGGACGATCGGTTCCGGCACGGTCCTGACTTCGACGATCGACGACGTGGCGAAAGCGGCCCGGCCGGTCTTCGGCGGGAAGCTGCTGTCTGCTCGCAGCCGGCGGCAGCTGGTGGCCCCCGACAACGTCGGCAAGGGCGGACAGACCAGGGACTTCTATTTCGGCCTGGGGCTGCTGGCCGGCGGGGGCTGGCGCATGCAGAACCCGCAACTCAACGGGTACACGGCCATTTCGGGCTATTTGCCGGCCCGCAAGCTGACGATCGCGGTGACCGCCACCAACCGGCTCAAGGCGGCGAAAGCCGACACCAATCCGAGCGCGATCATGTTCAACCGGATGGCCGCCTACCTGGCGCCGGGCCACCCGAGTCCGATAAGCCATGGACCCCCGTCCGCCTAGCCTTCGGTCGGGGCGTCCGGGTTGATCGCCCTGAGCTGGGCCGACATGTCGCGGATCGCCTGAACGGTGCCGCGCAGCGTGCCGGTCACCTTCGAGCGGCCGGAGCGGCCTCGCAGCGGCACCGGCACTTCGGCGATCGTCCAGCCCGCGGCCGCGGCCCTCAGCACCATTTCCAGCGGCCAGCCGCTGCGGCGGTCCAGTAGTCCCAGGTCGAGCAGGGCCCGGCGGCCGGCCATTCGCATCGGACCGAGGTCGCTGAGCGCCAGTCCGGTCCGGCGGCGCATCTCGAGGGCCAGGGCCCGGTTGGCGATCCGGGCGTGGACCGGCCAGGCGCCCGGTTCGGGCCGGCGGGCGCCGATCACCAGGTCGGCACGGTCGGCGAACGCGTCGTGGAGCGAGAGCAGGTCGGCCGGGTCGAGCGATCCGTCGCAGTCCATGAAGCAGACCACGTCGTCGCCGGCCGCGGTCAGCCCGGCGAAGCAGGCCGAGCCGAAGCCACGCCGGGGCTCGACCACGACCTCGGCTCCGGCCTCCGTCGCGATCTCGCCGGAACCGTCGGTCGAGCCGTTGTCGACCACGATCGGATGGAACCCGGCCGGCATCGCGGCGAGCACTTTCGGGATCGCTTCGGCCTCGTCGAGGACCGGCAGTATGACGTCGGGCACAGCCGGATTTGATCAGGTTTCGTCGTCCGGCCCGCCCGCGGTGCGACGCAGGCGGACCGCGTAGGCGACCGCCGAACCGAGGAATACGGCGGCAGTGATCCCGAGCCAGCGGCCGACGAACATGTCGACGTCCATGCCGGTGCTGGCCGAGTAGCGGTCCGAGCTCAGGCCGAGGATCAGCGGGAAGAACAGCAGGAAGCAGAAGGCGCTGAGGATGAACGGCACCCGCAGGTAGTTGATCGCCGGCACGCGCCGCTCGTCGTGCTGGGACGCCCCGCGTCCCACCGCCTGCCCGGCGATCCGGTTGAGGCCCGAGTAGAGCGGGAAGGCGAGCATGTCGTGGGCGAAGATCGCGGCGACGAAAAAGATCAGCGTGCTTTCCGGAGCCGGGCTCTTGAAGATCATGAAGAATCCGTAGCCGACCAGCGCCAAGGTGGCGATCACCGCCAGCAGGTGGAGCGGCGAGGCGCCGTATAGCTTCCTGAACCGGCCCACCTCAGGCCACCTCGAACTTCATCGAGCCGACCCACTTGGTGCAGTGGACCCCGGGCAGGGCCGGCACGATGACCCGGGCCGGGAAGCCGTGGTCGAGCGACAGGTCGACCCCGTTGACCCGCAGCGCCAGCAGGCTCTTCTCGTTGTCGATCTGGGCCCCGCTCAGGGTCGCCTTCCTGAACGAGCCGGCCTCCTGCAGCGACTCGACCAGGACCTGCGAGGCGCCGGGCGCCCCGGCCGATTCGGCCAGGTCGCGCAGCCGGACCCCGGTCCAGGTCTGGGTGGTCGACCAGCCTTCGACGCAGGCGATCGGCAACTCGTAGGTGTGTTGCGGCATGGCCAGCAACTGGTCGCGGGAGAGCTTCAGCGCTCGTCGTCCCTCCACGCTGAGCCGCCACGACGCGCCGGTCTCGGCCGCTCCGATTCCGACCGCGTCGGCGGTCTTGTTGATTTGGAACCCGTTCGGCCCGTCCCCCGGGTTGGTGCCGTGGGGAGCCAGCAGCGCAATGCTGCGGAGCGGTCCCCCGATCACCTGCCCGGCCATCATCGCGCCGATCCCGATCGAGGCGGCGCCGACGCCGGCGATCAGGGCCCGGCGCGACATCGTCGCCGCGTCCGGCTCGAGCGGGGCGGTCGAGCCCTCCCGGCAAGGCTCGGCAACGGTGTGGGCGAGGTCGTCGTTCAGCGGCCGGACGACGCCCCGCTCGCGGAAGGCCGTCCGGATCGTCGGGATCTTCAGTCCCACGTGCAGCGCCAGTGCCGCCAGGAAGACGATCGCCGCGTAGTAGTGGGACGGCACGAAGCTGAAGTTCCACGGATAGTAGAGCTGGATGTTCATCACCCCGGTGAAGAACACGAACAGGGCGCCGCCGACCAGGAAGGCCAGCGAGATCCGCTCGAACATGTGGGAGACCGACCTGAGCGGCGGCCACTCGAACAGCTTCGGCATCACCGACCAGAGCTTGGCGAACAGCAGCGGGATCGCGACCACCCCGGAAACGACGTGCAGCCCCTGGGTCAGCGCATAGAGCCAGGCCGGGTCGGTCGGCCAGGAGAACGGGAAGATGTCGAAACCGAGTCCGCCGGCCGGGAGGATGTTGTTGTCGCCCAGGTCGGGGCTGTAGGCGAGCTGGGAAAGGAAACCGGTCAGCGCGCAGATCACGATCAGCGGCAGCAGGGCCGAGCCGAGGAACGAGCTGAGCCAGGGTCCCCTCAGCGGGCTTTTCCAGAAGCCGGGTCGGGCCGGCCCGGGCGGTGGCTCGTCCGGCAGCTTCGGCGGTCGCAAGTTCACCGGAGCCGCCGGTCCGAGCCGCGTCTTGGCCGAGTGCCCATGGTCCGATTGTGCCACCAAAGGGCCGTTCCGGAACCGATTCGGGCCAGTGTTCACAAAGGTTTAAGGATTGCCGCGGGTGGGCGGACCCGCGGTCGCGGACGCACCCGCTTGCTGTATAAGGTCGCCCGATGGCGGGCAAGGTTCTGGTCACCGGCGGCGAGGGTTTCATCGGGTCCCACGTGGTCGACCTGCTGGTCGAAGCCGGCCGGGATGTGCGGGTGGTCGACTGCCTGCACCCCGCGGCCCACAGCGGACGGCCCGGCTACCTGAACCCGGACGCCGAGTACGTGACGGCCGACCTCGAGGACCGGTCAGCCTTCGAAGCGGTCCTGGACGGAGTCGAAGCGGTCTGTCACCAGGCCGCCATGGTCGGCCTCGGCAAGGACTTCGGTGACGCCGAGGACTATGTGGCCGCCAACTGCCTGGGCACGGCCCGACTGCTGTCGGCAATGTCCCGGCGCGATTTCCGCGGGCCGCTGGTCCTGGCCAGCAGCATGGTCGTCTACGGGGAGGGTGGGTACTCGTGCCCCGAGCACGGGCCGGTGCGCCCACCGGCCCGCAGCCCGGAAGACCTGCAGGGCGGCAGGTTCGAGCCGCGCTGCCCGGACTGCGGGGCGGAACTGGCGCCGTTCCCGATCGGTGAGGAGACTCCGCCCGACCCGCGCAGCGTCTACGCCGCGACCAAGCTGCACCAGGAGCACCTCTGCGGCCTGTTCGCCCGCGAGTGCGACGGCGTGCGCTACACGGCGCTCCGCTACCACAACGTCTACGGGCCGAGGATGCCGCGCGACACCCCGTATGCCGGCGTGGCCAGCATCTTCCGGAGCTCGCTGGCCGAGGGCCGGCCGCCGGCCGTGTTCGAAGACGGCGGCCAGATCCGCGATTTCGTCCACGTCCGCGACGTGGCCCGGGCCAACCTGCTGGCCCTCGACGCCGGGCCGGACGCCTGTGGCACCTACAACGTGGCCAGCGGACGGCCGCGCACGATCATCGAGATGGCGAGCCTGCTGGCCGAGGCGGCCGGCACGGGGGCACCGCCGCCGCAGGTCACCGGCCAGTTCCGCCTGGGCGACGTGCGGCACGTCTTCGCCGATGCCGGCCGGGCCCGCGACCGGCTCGGGTTCACCGCCGAGATCGGACTCGAGGCCGGGATGAGCGAGTTCGCCACCGCCGAGCTTCGCTGAGCGCCCCGGCCGGGCCCGGCGGCCTCGGATTCACCAGGTGGTGTTGAACACCACCTCGACCAGGACGGCCTGGGCGGCGAGTGCGACCAGGATCGGTTTCAGGTACCGATCGGGAAGCGCCCGGGCCGCACTCAGGCAGGCCAGCGGCACCAGGAACAGCCAGATCCGCTCGGTCTCGGCCTTGGTGTAGCCACCGATCACCGCGACCAGGATCACCGCCGCCAGGGCCAGCGCAGTGATCTCGCGGCTGCCCAGCGAACGTGACGCGAACCAGGCGACCGGGCCGAGCATGATCAGGAAAGCGGCCGGCGAGCCGAAGAAGTAGAACAGGTACGGCTGGATGCTCGCCACCCCCTTGTAGTAGCGGTCGTGGGTGGCCTCGATCGCGCCGGTCACGTCGAACCCGGTGGTCCAGGCCAGGACCGCGTAGAAGCCGACCAGCACGACAACGCAGAGTGCCGCCAGGCGGAGCATCGAAAGAAGACCGTCCCGTCTCCACTTGACCAGCCCGGCCCAACCGGCGACGGCCAGCAGCGCGTAGGAGAAGAAGGTGGCGATCGCCAGGAAGAAGGTGCCGAGAAAGACCACCACCGCCCGCTTCGAGAGCATCAGCAGGACGGCGACCAGGCCGAGCGTGGCGAACAGCGAGTCGGCCGAGGTCGCCCCGTACAGCAGGGCGGTCGGGACGAACACGAACAGCAGCGAGGCGACCCTGGCCGTCTTCTCGTCGAACAGCTGCCGGCCGAGTGCGTACAGCACCGGGGTCGCCGCGGCGCCGACCACGATGGTGAGCGCGGCCATCGCTTCGGGTGTCTCGATCCCCAGCAGGTCGAGCGTCACCACCAGGCCCGGCGGGTGGCCGGCCGGGTGGAGCGGAAGGGTCGGCACAAGCGCGACGAAGTTGTCGAGGAACGACCCGATCCCGGCCCTGAGCTCGGTCATCGCGCCGAGGTACTCGAGCCGCCCGGAGCTGACCGGGCGGACGATGTAGACCGAGTACCACTCGTCCGGGCCCGACCGGGCCAGGTTGAGCGCCAGCCGGGTGAACAGGGCCAGGCCGAACAGGGCCAGGCCGAACCGGCCCGGCCCGGCCTCCGACCGGAAAAGCCGCAGTGCGAGGTGCAGGCCCGCCGCCAGGCCACCGAGGCTGAGCGCGAGCCAACCGGTTAGCACCGGATCGAGAGTGATCAGAAGCGGCTGGGCCGGGGCCCCCCAGTAGACGCCGAACGACTTCGCGGTCAGGCCGACCGCCACGGTGATCGCGACCATCGCGGCGACGATGACCGGGACCCGGTCGCCGCTCGGCGGCGGAGTGGTCTCGCCGCCAAGTTCGGGAACGACCGGCCTGCGCGAGGGCCGGCGCAGGCCGGACCGGCTCATACGGGGAAATCGAGCCGGAGCTGGCCGAACCAGCGACCACCGGTCGACCACCGGTCGACCACCGTCAGGCCGGCCCGCTCGGCGAGCCGGCCGATCGAATCGAAACCGACCCAGGCCCAGGGGAACCATTCGCTGACGTCACCCGGACCCTCGAGGCGGATGTTCAGCACCCGCGATTCGGTGCCGGGTGGTTCCAGTTCGACCAGCACCCGGCCGTCCGGCCTGAGCAGTTGCGCGACCTTGGTCAGCAGCCTTTCCGGCTCGCCGCCGATGCCGACGTTGCCGTCGAGCAGCAGCGCCGAGTTCCAGCGCGGATCCTCGGGTACGTCGAACACCGAACCGTGGATCACCGAAGCCGCCCGCTCGCGGGCGATCGCCACCGCGTATCTCGAGACCTCCACGCCGGTCGCCTCGATCCTCCGGCGCCCGAGCGCTTCGAGGTGCCGGCCGGCGCCACAGCCGATGTCGAGCACCGGTCCGACCGCACGGTCGAGCAGGGTCTCCTCTTCTTCGGGCGCGCTCCTCAGCCATCGTCTGAGCGGCAACCGCCGCCGCGCACCATCCTCGCTGACCGCGTAGTAAGAGCCCGGATCGACGCTCGACAGCAGTTCGTCCATGCCCCGCTCGTAGATCTCCGTGGCGCTGCGGAGCGTAAGCTCAGGCAAAGGACGGCTCCATCATGCGCAGGGCCTCGGCAAAGCGGCCTCCCGGCCGCTCGGCGGCGACCCGGGCCGCGTCGGCGAAGTGGTCGACGTCGCACAGGGTGTCCAGCAGGTCCACTTCCAGCCCCAGCTCGCGCAGGCGGCCGAGCTGAACCTCTCCGGTCCGGCCGGTGCTCATCGGAACCCCGTCGAAAGCGCCGGGCTGGGGACGGGAAAGGCCGATCGCCCAGTACCCGCCGTCTTCACACGGCCCTAGCACCGCATCGGTGCCGGGCCGCGCGAGCCGCCCCAGGCCGTCGGCCAGCAGCTCCGGACTGACCTGCGGGGTATCCATCCCGATCAGGAGCGCCGGGCCCGGGCAGCCGGAAAACGCGGCGGCCAGGCGGTCGCCCAGCCCGCCCCCGGCCTGCCCGACCAGTTCGAAGCCTTGCGGAAGCCAGTCGCCCGGCTCGCCGTCGAGCACGATGGTCCGGCCGCCGCAGTCGGTCCGGCTGACCGTGTCGAGCGTGTCGGCCAGCGCGGCTTCGGCCAGCGCGGCCGCCTGCTCCGCGCTGCACGGCGGGCAGAGCCGGGTCTTGGAGCGTCCCGGAACCGGGGCCTTGGCGATTACGAGCAGTCTCGGGAGCACTGGTACCCGGATTCTGTCACCTCCCCCCGGGAAAGTTCTTACATTTCGCGGAATTCGCGGCCGGGGGAAGCGGGTCAGCCGACCGGCCGGGCCAGCAGGGCGATCGCTGCCAAGAGCGCCGCGAGCAGCCCGAAGCCGACCTTCGCCGGGACGCTTTCGGACGTTCTCAGCGCGATCAGGCACTGCAGCGCGTAGTAGGCCGCGAACGCGCGGGAGGCCAGCGCGATGATCGCGAAGGTCGAGACGCTCCAGATCAGCAGAACAGCCGCCACGCCGATCAGCAGGTACGGTCCGGGCCGGCCGATCCACTTGCCGAAATAGGCGCGCAGGTTGCCGTTGGCGGCGACGGTGTCGGCCGTGGCCGCGCTGAACTGGCTGAGCACCGCGGTGACCACGATCGGTATCGAGAGCAGTGGTACCACCCGCTTGGTTATGTCGAGCAGGATCTCGCTGGCCCCGTGGATCGTGCCCAACCCCATCAGCGGGGTGGCCACGATCACGAAGCCGATGTAGATCGAGCTGGAGACGGCCTGGGCCAGGCGGCTGGCCCAGATCCTGGTCTGCTGGTCGTACTCGGCCGCCAGGTATCGCACGGTCTCGAAGCCCTGAACCGTGATCACTATGCCGCCGAGCACCAGCAGCACGTCGGTTATCGACCGGTCCGGGACCGGCGGCAGGTCGATGCTTCCGTCGACCAGGCTGGTCGCGTCGCTGATGAACAGGGCTCCGCCGAGCACCGTGGTCAGGACCAGGACCGCGGCGAGCGCCAGCCGTTCCATCCGGTCGAGTCCGCGGAACCCCCTGAAGATCCCCACCCCGACGATCAGGATCACCGCCGCCGAAGCGAGCGCCCGCTCGGCCGTGTCGGACCCCGGGACGACCAGTTCGATCACGTACTCCGACATGATCCGGAGATAGAGCGCGACCGAGATCACGTAGGCGACCACGATCACCAGGTCGCTCGTCCATTCGGTCAACCGGTCGAACCGGCCGAGCCGCTCGTCCAGGATCAACGGCTCGACCGTGGCCACGTTGTGGCGGATCGCGGTCCCGACCAGCCAGGCGACCGCGCAGACCGCGATCACCCCGAGCACCGCCAGACCACCCATGGTCCGCTCCAGCACCGGCACGATGATCAGGAAGCCGCTGCCGAAGATCGAGGCGAGCGGCGTGACCGAGGCCAGCATCACCTTCCGCGAGAACATTGGCCTCAGCCGGGCGATCCCGGAGTTCGATTTGGTCATCTGATCGCCCCCGTCCAGACTAACCTCATATCCGGGGTGCTGCCGAGCCCTTCTGGGAGCTTCCGGATCCCCGGCCGGCCCGCTCCACAGGTACGCTCGCGCCCTGAGCAGTCAGATGACTTCGCTTGTCGCAAAATTTCGAGTGGTGCAATTCAGCGTGTTGACCGACTCCGCCGCCGCTTTGACCTACTACACGGTGCTCTCGTTGTTCCCGGGGCTCGCGCTGGTCATTGCCGCCGTCGCCCTGATAGCGGGAGACGGATCGGCCGACACCGTGATGGAGGTTATCCGCGATATCGCTCCAGAGTCGGTTTCGGACACGGTTGCTGAACCGCTCGATTCGACGGTTGGGAACACCCGGATGAGCGGCATCGTCCTGGCGCTCAGCGTGGGCTTCTCGCTGTTCTCGGCGTCGAGGTATGTGGCGGCATTCGGTCGCGCCGCCGATCGGATCCAGGGCCAGCCGCCCGGGCGCGGACCGTTCTGGCGACGTCGGCCGCTGGCGGTGCTGCTGGTCGGGGTGATCATCATCCTCCTGCCTCTGACCCTGCTGACCCTGGTGATCACCGGGCCGATCGCGGTGGCGGTCGCGCAGGCGATCGGCCTTTCCAGCAACGGGCGGGAGCTGTTCGAGATCCTGCGCTGGCCACTGCTGGGCGTCGTCGGAGTCGCGATGCTGTCGGTTCTCTACCTGTCGTCGGAAGAGATGCGGCAGGCCGGGCTTCGCAAGGTGTTGCCCGGTGCGCTGGTTGCGATCGCCTGCTGGCTGATCGCCTCGGGGCTGTTTTCGGTATTCGTCTCCAACCTGACTGGCTTCAGCCTCGTTTACGGCAGCCTTGCCGGGTTCGTCGTCTTCTTGATCTGGCTTTACGTGTCAAACCTCGCAGTGCTCGCCGGGATGGTTGTCAACGCGCTCAGGCTGGGAACGGTTGCAACGTCCGAACCGGAACGGCCGTCCCGGGAATGAGCGGCAAGTATCGATGTAGTCTGGCGCCGTCGAATCGCGAGGAGCGGTTGCGCGGGCGACCGCGGCAGAGAAAGGCGTTCGTTGAAGCAAATCGTCGGGGTGGTCGTTGTTGCGCTGGTTGCCGTGCTCAACCTGTATGTGGCGATTCCCTTGGGCTACGGATTTGAGCTCAGCGCGAATGCGATCGGGGTCGCCGCGTTCGTCGGCAGCGTCGGGGGCACAGTGGCGATGGTATTCGTCGGTGATCGCATCATGCCCGTGGTCCGCCGGCTCTACCGCCGGATCCGGCCGAAGGAGGACGAGGGGGGCGAGGGAGGTGACTCGGGCGAGCAGAAATCCG
>JAGQUV010000030.1 GCA_020438295.1 Solirubrobacterales bacterium | reverse complement strand
GTCCGGCTTCGACTTCGTCGCGTACTACAACCGCAAGCTGCCCGTCTCGATCAGCTTCGACGGGGTCGCAAACGACGGTGAGGCGGGCGAAGGCGACAACGTCGGCGCCGACGTCGAGGGCGCCGGTGGTGGCGACGGCGACGACACCCTGATCGGCAGCGACGAAGCCAATCAACTCGACGGCAGCAGGGGAGACGACACGGTCTCCGGCGGCGGAGGGGACGACGACATCAACGGCGACGACGGCGACGACACGGTCTCCGGCGGCGCCGGCAACGACAGCGTCGAAGGCGACGACGGCGGGGACACGATCGCCGGCGACGACGGCGACGACACGTTCAACTCGGAGTTCTTCGACGGCCGGGCGGACCAGATCAGCGGCGGCGGGGGCATCGACGGCTACAGCGACGATTCGATCCTGGGTCTGACGATCAGCCTCGACGGCGTCGCCGACGACGGTTATCGCGACCCTGCGGAGGGCCCGGCGATAGACAACGTTGGGGCCGACGTCGAGAATCTGGCCGTTGCGTCGTTCGGCGGCGCCGACGACATCCTGATCGGCAACGCATCGGCCAACCGGATCGAAGGCGGTCCAGGCGACGATCGGATCGAGGGCCTGGGCGGTCCCGACACCGTGATCGGCGGATCCGGCGACGATGACCTGGACGGCGGCAACGGAATCGACGCGATCGAGGGCGAGAGCGGCTCGGACCGGATCAGGAGCCGCGACTCGAAGCCCGACGAGATCGGCTGCGGATCGGACGTCGACGTCCTCCTGGCCGACTCACTGGACCAGTTCAGCGTGACCTGCGACTCGAGCTCGACCGGGCCGCTCTTGAAGAGCTCCCGAGCCAAGCTGAGCAGGCAGGGCAAGGGCAAGGTCAAAGTCTCCTGTCCGCAGGCCGAGGGGATCGACTGTCGGGTGAAACTCAAGGTGAAGAAGGGCAAGAAGACCGTCGCCAGGGGATCCGGTCGGGTCAAGTCGGGCAAGAGCAAGAAGCTCACGCTCAAGTTGACCAAGGCCGGCAGGAAGGCGAACGGCAAGAAGCTCAAGGGCAGGGCCACCACCGGGATGACCGACGCCGCCGGGTCGAACGCGGCCACCTCCCGGTCACTCGTCCTGAAGAAGCGCTGAGGCAGGCGGCCGGACCGGGGCCGCCGGTGTTCAGTCCCCGCTCCTGGCCCAGTAGGTCTTCAGCAGGGTCTCGGCGACGGTCCAGACCGTCTTCTCGCCGCCCTCGAAGGTGTGGGTGGCGCCGGGCTTCAGGTCGAGTCGCCGTCCGTCTTCGAATTCGACCGTTGCCCGCCCGGTGATCACCAGGAACGACTCCTCGACCTCGACGTCGGTGAACGTGCCCGGGGTGCAGCGCCAGAATCCGCAGGTCTCGGTCCCGTCCTCGGATTCGGCCAGGGCCAGATCGGAAGTCTCCGGGTCGCCGTCGACTATCTGATCGGGATCCAGCGGATCGGGCCGGAGCTGGTCGGTCACCGGGTGAACCTCCTTCATCGGTTCACCAGCCGGCCGATCGGGCCGGGACGGCGGTCGCGGACCACCTCTCGGGCGCAGTTGATGCCGTTGGCCCCGGTTACCCCACCGCCCGGGTGGGTGCCCGCCCCGCACAGGTAGAGGCCCTCGACCGGCGTCCGGTAGTCGGAGTAACCGCGGACCGGGCGCAGGGTGAAGAGCTGGTCGAAGCCCATGTCACCGTGGAGGGCGTGGCCGCCGGCGATCCCGAGCAGCCGCTCGAGGTCGAGCGGGCTGAGGACCTGTCGGTGGACGATCGATCCCGTCAACCCGGGGAAATAGCCCTCCAGCTTGGCGATCGCCCGGTCCGCGACTTCGTCTCTGATCCCGTCCCAGCTGCCTTCGGCCAGCTCGTAGGGCTGCGAGTTGACGTCGATGGTCAGCACGTGGTGTCCTGAAGGGGCGAGTGACGGGTCGTGCACGGTCGGAATGCACATCTCGACGTGGGGGTCTTCGGCCGGTCTGCCGGCCCGGGCTTCGGCCTGGGCCGCGTCCATCTCGGCCAGCGGCTGATTCACCTCCATGATTCCCCGGTGGTAGGGCTGGACCTCGCCGCCGGCCGGATCGCCCTGCAGCCCGGTCGCCATCGGCAGGCGGTCGACGGCGAGGTTGATCTTCATGCTGGTCCCCTGGCAGCGATAGGCCCGGACCGAAGCGACGAACCCCGGAGGCAGCTCCCCTTCGTCGACCAGCCCGAGGAAGGTTGTCTTCGGGTCGGCGTTGGAGACGACGCGTCCGGCCCGGATCACCGATCCGTCGGCCAGCTCGAGCCCGGCCGCGCGACCGTCCTGCACCAGGATCTCGCGGACTGCGGCCCCGGTACGGATCTCGGCGCCGGCCTCCCGGGCGGCGTCGGCCATGGCTTCGGTCAGACGGCCCATCCCTCCCTTCACGAAGCCCCAGGCACGGGCCCCGCCATCGGGATCCTCCGCGGCGTGGTCGTGCAGCAGGATGTAGGCCGTACCCGGGGTCGACGGCCCGGAGATCGAGTCGTTGATCGCGTGCCAGCCGATCGCGGCCTTCACGTACTCGCTTTCGAACCGTTCATCGAGGAACTGGGTGGCCGAGGTCGAGAACAGGAACAGCGCCTCGTTGATCAGGTCGCGCTTGCCGGCGGCCATGCCGCCGAGCTTCAGTAGGGCGCCGAAGTCGCCGGGCCGTCTGGGGTGGGGGTCCGGCGGCGTGGTCTCGATCAGCGGGGTGACCAGTCCGGCCAGGCGCGCCAGGTCCTCTTCGAATGCCGGAAAAGCTTCGGCGTCGGCCTGCGACAGTTCGGCGATCGCCCGCTGAGCCCCGGGGGTCTCCTCGGGAAGCTCCAGCCGGGTGCCGTCGGCGAACAGGTGCAGGGAGGGGCCGGCCGGGTCCACCTCGATCCCGCGCTCGCGAAGACGCATCTCGCCCCAGAGCGACTCGCGCAGCATGCTGAGCACGTAGGCGCCGGTCGAGGCCCGGTAACCAGGGGCAAACTCCTCGGTCACGCAGCAGCCGCCCACGATCTCCCGTCGCTCGCAGACCACGGTCTTCAGGCCGGCGCGGGCAAGGTGGAAAGCGGCGACCAGCCCGTTGTGACCGCCGCCGATGATTGCCACGTCGTATCGGGGGCTCATCCGGTCCCCTGCCTGATCTTCGAAAGCTGATAGGCGGCCAGCGAGAACAGGGCGGCGGCGGTCAGCATGAGGAAGCTCATTGCTGCGCCGGCGTTCAGGTTGCCGTTTTCCAGGACCAGGTCAGCCACCACATTGCCCAGCATGTAGCCGGTGGTGCCTCCGACCAGCGTGGGTGCGGCGAAGTCGGTGAACAGCGGCACGTAGACCAGCAGGAGCGCAATGAAGATCCCCGGGGCGATCAGCGGCAACAGGACCCGGCGGAAGGTGGTGAACCAGCCGGCTCCCATGTCGCGGGCGGCCTCGAACAGCCCCGAATCGACCGCCTTCATCGAGGCGTATATGGGAATCACCGTGTAGGTCAGGTAGCTGGTCGAAAGCACCACGATCACCGAGAACTTGTTGAAAAGGAGGGCGTCGATCGGAGCGTCTATCAGCCCGATCGAAGTCAACGCCTCGTTGATCAGGCCTTCCCGGCCCAGCAGCATGCGCCACGCGTAGATCCGGACCATCGGGTTGAGTTCGTCGGCCAGGACCAGGGCGAGCAGGAGGGGGAGTTCGAACCTGCCCGCCTTGTAGGCGAGGACGTAGGCAAGTGGCAGCCCAACGATCAGCTGGGCGATCATCGCGATGGTTGCGATCTGGAACGTGGTCCAGGCGATGTCGCGGTACAGCGGGTCGGTCATGATGTCGCTGAAGTTGCTCAGCGTGAAGCCGGACTTGCCGGTCAGGTCCCCGTACTGGAAGCTGTAGATGGCGAGGATGCCCATCGGCACCAGGAAGAGCATGACCAGCACCGCCGTCGGTAGCGACATGAATGCCAGCGGCCGGATGATGCGGCGAATCCGGCCGGGGCGCTCGCCGGCCACGGTCGGGACCGGAACCTGGGGTCCGGGTGGCGCGGGTCCCGCCGCCGCCGCGGACGCGCCGGGGGTTACCGACGACGCCTCCATCAGCGCACCGAGCCGGTCATCAGGTTGGCCACGTCCGAGTCAGAGCCGCCGCGCCGGCGGTTCATCAACCTCATCCCGTACCAGAGGGCGAAGACCAGGATCACCTGGGCAAGCGAGATCACAGTCGATGCGGCGTTGACGATCGGCAGGTTCGAGGAGTGCCTCAGGACGCCGAAGACCCAGACCGGGAACGTCTGCTCGAATCCCCCGGTGAAGAAGCTGATTTCGAAGTTGTTGAACGACCAGGCGAAGGCGAAGATCGCGGCGGCAGCGAGCGATGGTGCGATCTGCGGCAACACGACGTACCGCATCATCTGGAACTGGGTCGCGCCCATGTCGATCGCCGCCTCTTCCAGCGATGGATTGAACCGAATCAGCCCGGCGGAGACGACCGCTACGACCAGCGGGAAGGTGACCACGACGTGCATCAGCACGATCGTCTGCAGGGAGAGCGCGTACTGCAACTGGCTGAAATAGATCAGCCCCGCCACCCCGATGATCAGCCAGGGAACCACCAGCACCGCCCCGTGGACCCCGGCGAACAGGGGACGTCCGCGGAACCGTATTCGGGTGAGCCCCCAGGCCGCCAGCGTTCCCAGGATGAGCGAGGCGACCATGACGATCGTCGCGACGACCACCGAATGCCCGATCGACGTCATCGCCTGGCTGTTGTCGAGTGCTTCGGTGTACCACTTGGTGGTGAAACCTTCCCAGGGGAGGGAGATCACGGTCGAATCGTTGAACGAGAAAAGAGCCAGAAGCAGGACCGGCCCGAACAGGACCAGCAGCACCGCGACTACCAGCGCAACGCTGAGCCAGTTCGGGAGGCCCCGCTTTATCCGACGGCCGAGCGGCATCCGGTCAGCCGGTGCGCACCTGTTGCCAGGCCTTGGTGTAGGCCTCGATGTTTTCCGGTTCGGTCAGCGGTATCGAGCCCTCGATGCTCTTGGGGCTGGCCGTCTCCTTGAATTTCGCCGGGACCAGTGATTCGGCATCCGGGTTGGTGATCACGAATCCGTTCTCGGCCGAGATCGCCTGGGCCTCCGGGTCGGCGTAGTAGTTGATCAGCTTGTAGGCCGCATCGATGTTCTTTGCCTTGGAGGTGATGCCGAGCCCGCAGATCCACGACCAGGTACCTTCTTCCGGGGCCACCCACTTGACCGGGATTCCCTCGTCGATCATGTCCAGCGCGGTCCCCCGGCCGCTGTTGGCAACCACGGCTTCGTTCGTCTTGAACAGGTTGACCATGTCTGAGTCGGAGTCGGGGTAGCTCCGGATCGCGTCCTGGTGGTCGATCAGGAACTGCTTGGCCTGCTCGAGCTGGTCGTCGGTCATGTTGAACGGATCGTCGAAACCGAGGGTCAGCGCCGCCGTGGCAAGCGGGGTGACCGGGTTGCCACCCTCGATCGCGATCCGCCCGTCGTATTCGCCGCCGAACATCTGCTCGTACGAGTCGACCCCGTCGGGGATGTCGTCGGTGTTGTAGGCGATCCCGTACGGGCCGGCCGACAGCGGCACCATGATCACGTTGCCATCCTGGGTGACCTCGGGCTCGTCCCGGAAACTGAGCTTGTCCCAGGCCGCGATTCCGCTGGTGTCGAGCGGGCGCAGCTGGTTGCGGGTCAGCAGCGGCTTGGCTTCATCCAGGCAGACTTCGACCACGTCGGCCTCGAATCCACCGGCGAGCTTGGCCGCCGCTTCGTCGTTCGAGTTGAAGGTCGCGATCTTCAGGTCCAGATCGGGGTTGGCCTCACGGAAGGGGTCGAGCTGCTCGTCGGTGACCGTGTCGTCGTAGGCGAAGACCCTGAGGGTTCCGGTGGCCGGCTTCTCGAGTTCGGCCTTACTGGGCGCGGTCGCCTCGCTGGTGTCCTCGCCCGATGAGCCGCATGCCGCAACCCCGAGCGCACCTCCCACAAGCAGCAGGGTCAGCAGGGTCAATCTGATGGTCGGTCTCATCGTGTCTCCTCCGTCTCGGTTGTCTGTTTTCGAAAGGTCATCCGGCCGGCGAGGCGGTTCACCCGCTCGCCTGGAACTGCTCGAAGGCCCTGACCCACTGGTCGTAGATCGGGGGGTAGGTTTCGGGAATAGCCTGGTCGAGCGCAGAAGGGTCGGCCGTCTTGCGTTGGGCGTCGGGGACCAGCGGCAGTGCCTCCGGGTTTGTCACCACGTATCCGTTCTTGCCGCGAATCGCCTGGGCCCTGGGCGAGGCCTGCCAGTTGATCAGGCGGTAGGCGGCCTGGATGTTCTGTGCCTTGGAGGTGATGCCGAAACCGCAGACCCACGAGATGGTTCCCTCGGTCGGCTCGACCCACTCGACCGGCAGGCCGGCCTGCTTCATCCGCTCGGCCTGGGCGGTGCTGCCGTCGGAAACGACGACTTCACCCGATTTGAAGAGGTTGACCAGGTCGGAGTCCGAGCGCCAGAGCGACCGGAACTGGGCGCGGTGTTCGTCCATGTAGTCGCTGACCTTCGAGAGCTCTTCCTGATCCATGTTCATCGGGTCCTCGATACCGAGGGCCAGCGCCGTTTCGGCGATCGCGGGCAGGGCGTAGTCACCTTCGATCGCCGCGTTTCCGGCGAATCTGGGGTCATACAGGTCGGCGTAGGAATCGATCCCTTCGGGGACTTCCTCGCTGTTGTAGAGAACGCCCAGGGGCCCGGCCGAGAGGGGAACCATGATCGTCTGGCCGTCAGACTTGACCCCCTCCGAGTCGTGGAAGGCGATCTGGTCCCAATCGGTTACGCCGGCCGTGTCCAGCGGACGCAGCAGGTCGCGCCTGAGCAGTGGCTCGGCTTCATCCAGACAGACCTCGACCACGTCCGCCTCGAACCCTCCGGCAAGCTTGGCCGCGGCCTCGCTGTCGGAGTCGAAGGTCGCCGTCTTTATGTTCAGGTCCGGGTTCTGCTCCTGGTATGGGTCCATCATTTCCGGAGTGACCGAGTCTTCGTAGGCGAAGACCCTCAGCGTTCCCGTGGAAGGCTGGTCGGCAGCGGCGGCTTCAGGGGCGGTCGCCTGGTCCGTGGTGCCCCCGTCTGAACCGCATGCGGCCAGGGCGAGCGCGCCGGCCAGGACCGCGGCGCCGAGCAGGCTCCTGAGGCCGCCGGTAGCCGGGCCCCGAGGGCTCGATTCGGATGTCATGCTCCCACCTTCCTTTCCTGGCGGTCGTCTTCGACCACGAAGCTGTTCTCGGTTTCCCAGCTGAGCACCACCTCACTGCCCGGCTGGATCGGTTCGGCACCGGCGCGGTCGTTGAGCTGGTTCACGATCAGCCGTTCGCCGGTCTGTATTTCGACTATCAGTTGGGTCATCGAGCCGAGGTAGACGTTCTCGGCCACCGTGCCACGGACCCGCGACCCGGTCTTGTCGGCCGGCTCCGCCCGCCCTGGCTGCCAAGGCGCGAGGCCGATCTTTTCCGGCCTGACCGTGATCGTCACGCTGCCGTTCGAGGTGACCGGATCGCGACAGGTCAGCCGCATCCCGTCTCCGAGGTCGGCCGTGGCCACCCCCCCGGAACGGTCGTCAACCGGGATCGTCAGCAGGTTGGAGGTGCCGATGAACCCTGCCACGAAAGATGTCTTCGGTCGTTCGTAGAGACGCCGCGGATCGTCGACCTGCTCGACCCTGCCGCCGTTCATCACGGCGATCCGATCGGACATGGTCAACGCCTCTTCCTGGTCATGGGTCACGTAGACGAACGTGGTGCCGGTGCGCTGCTGGATTGACTTGAGCTCGAGCTGCATCTCCTTGCGTAGCTTGAGATCCAGCGCTCCAAGCGGTTCGTCGAGCAGCAGGGCCTCGGGCCGGTTCGCCAGGGCGCGGGCCAGGGCCACCCGCTGCTGCTGCCCACCCGATAGTTCCGCCGGCACCCGCCGTTCGAACCCTTCAAGTCTGACCGCGGCCAGCATGTCGGCCACGCGCTCGCCGGCCTCCGGGTCCTTGACACGCTTGATCTTGAGGCCGAATCGCACGTTCTCGGCGACCGACATGTGCGGGAACAGGGCGTAGTTCTGGAAGACCATGTTCACGTTTCGGCGGCGCGGAGAGGTCCAGGTCACGTCGTCGCCGGCCAGAACGATCTTGCCCGACGACGGCTCCTCGAATCCGGCGATCATCCGCAAAGTGGTCGTTTTGCCGCAGCCGCTCGGACCCAGGAGCGAGAAGAACTCGCCCGGCTGGATCGTCAGGTTCACATCGCGGACAGCGGCGGCATTGCCGAAGACCTTGGTCAGCGAGTGAAGTTCAATCATTGCCACGGTGCTTCGCGCCTCGCAGTTCGGAGTTCAGTGGTCCGGGGGAAACCGGCTCTGGAAGTTCGTCCGGGGAGTCGCCGATCGCGACGACGAACAGATCGTTGACGTTGGTGCCGGTTGCTCCGGTCACGATCAGGTCTTCGAGTCGGGCCAGTGGCTCCCGCGAGGAGTGACTGAGCAGGGCCCGGCGCAGGTCGAGCCCCAGTTCCCTGGCCCGCTCGACCGTGTGGCCGTCGACCACGGCCCCGGCCGCGTCGGTCCCTCCGTCGGAGCCGTCCGTATCCATGAACAGAGCCACGACGTTGGCTCCGTCGAGCACCGTCGCAGCCGAAACGGCGGCCTCCTGGCCGGGCCCTCCGTCGCCAAAGGAGCCCTTCTCGGCGATCGCGACCGAGTTCTCCCCGCCGCATCCGAGCAGCACCGTGCCGGGGCCGAACGGATAGTCGGCGATCGAACTCGAGCGGGCCAGGTCGGCCACGAACCGTCCCATTTCGCGGGCTTCGCCTTCGATCGTCGTGCTCAGCACCAATGGCTGGAAACCGTGGGCGAAGGCCTCGCGCTCCATCGCGTCGCAAACGGAACGGCCGGTCACCAGAAGCTCGGTCCGGATGTCGGCCCCGGTCAGATCGGGGGATTCGGCACCGGCCGTATTGAGGTGCCGGACTATCGATTCCGGGAGTCCGTCCCAGAGGCCGTAGTCCCTGAGCACGGAAACCGCGTCGGCGGCGGTCGTGCTGTCGGCTACGGTGGGATCGGTGATCACGTCGAGGACGTCGCCGGCCACGTCGGACACGGTCAGGTTGACGATCCGGGCCGGCGCGATCCGGGCCGCTAGCCGACCGCCCTTGAGGGTCGAGACGTGCTTCCTGACCGCGTTCACTTCGGCGATCGGCATTCCGGCGCCGAGCAGTGCCCTGTGGAGCGAGCGCTTGTCCTCGAACGGGATTCCGTCCGGCGGGTGGGATGCCAGGGCCGAGCTTCCGCCGGTGAAACAGGCCAGAACCAGGTCGTCGGGCCCGACCTCGTCGGCCAGCTCTTCGAGCCTGAGGGCGCCCCGGACACTCGCTTTCGACGGGAGCGGATGGTCGGCGATGAAGACCTCTATCCGCTCCAGACTTGCGGTTTCACCCCGGCGGAGGATCACCGCACCGCCGTCGATCCGGTCACCGAGCGCCTGTTCGAGGGCGGTGGCGATCGGCAGGGTGGCCTTTCCCGCCCCCAGCACGATCAGCTTGGCGCCGGGCGCGACGGGATACTCGACCCCCGCTATCCGCACCCCACCTTCGACCACCGAAACCGCTTCCGCCGCCGCCCTCTCGCCGTCACACGCGATCAGTCCGGCGGAGGCGATCTCCAGGGCAGGGACCCTCAGACTGGTCAGCCCGTGTGAGCAGAGGGCCCTGAGATTCCCGACCGGCACACCATGTCTGTGTGCGGTCGTTTCCACTCAGGCCCTGGCCGGATCTGCCGGAGGGTCGTTGGCCTGCCTGTGGTGGAGGCCGACCAGATTGGTCACGGCTTCGTCGAGATGCTTGCGGAACAGCAGTTCGGCCCGATCGGTATCGGCGGCCAGCAACGGCGCGAGAAGTTCCTCGTGCTCGGCCGCGACTTCCGCCGGAGCGTCGTACGCCGGCCTCAGCTGGGCCAGGCAAAGGGTGATTTCGGACTGAAGTCCGGAGTAGGCGCGGATCAGGCGGGGACTCCCGGTGGCATCGATGATCGCCCGGTGGAAGCGCTGATCGGGCCAGACCACGTCGCGCCAGGGGGCGTCTTCGGCCAGGGCGGACAGCTCGGTCACTGCCTGCTGGGCTTCGGCCGGCACTATCCCCGCGTCGCCGACCAGCCTGACCGCCTCCAGCTCCAGGGCCGTTCTGAGCTTGAAGATGTCGACCACGTCTTCTGCCGAGAGCACCGGGACCTCCACCCCGCGGTGAGGCTCGCGCTTGAGCAGGCCTTCCCCGATCAGGATCTGGGTCGCCGCCCTGAACGAGTGGCGGGCGATCCCGAGGCGTTCGGCGAATTCCTGTTCACGCAACCTCGTCCCGGGTTCGAGCTTGCCGTCCAGCGTCAGTTCGCGCAGCGCGTTGGCCGCGGCCTCGACCGTCGAAACGGGAGCGATCCGGACGTCGAGATCGGGGCCGTTGTCAGCCATCGGCCGGATCACCCCCTGTCGATCGGTCTTCCCGGGCAAACGGGTCTTCCGGGTACAGCGCGGAGTCTCCCAGTTCCTCGGAGATTCGGATCAGCCGGTTGTACTTGGCCGTTCGCTCGCCCCTGACCGGAGCGCCGGTCTTGATCTGGCCGGCGCCCAGAGCAACGACCAGGTCGGCGATCATCGGATCCTCGGTCTCACCGGAACGCTCCGACACGACTACGGTGTAGCCCGCCTTGTGAGCCATGTCGGCCGCGTCCAGGGCCTCCGAGAGCGTGCCGATCTGGTTGAACTTCCAGAGCAACGAGTTGGCGGAGCCGGCCTCGATCCCACGCGCCAGGCGCTCGGGATTGGTGGTGAAAAGGTCGTCGCCGACGATCTGGATGCCGGAGGCCGCGGTCAGTTCGGCGAACCCCTCGAAGTCCTCCTCGTCCAGTGGGTCTTCGATCGTGACTATGTCGTATTCGGCGATCAGCCCCTGGTAGAGATCGATCATGCCGTCGCGGTCCCGTCTACTTCCGGCTACCGTATAGGTCGCAGTTTCGGGGTCGTAGTAATGGCTTGCAGCACAGTCGAGGCCGTAGCGGAAACGGCCCTCGTATCCGGCGGCCGCAACCGACTCGTGGAGGAGCGAGAGAGCCTCGCGCGGATCGCTGATCGGCGGCGCGAAGCCGCCTTCATCGCCGGTGTTGAGTGCGACTTTGCCGTATCGCTCGAGCAGGATGCCGGCCAGGCACAGGTTCACCTCGGATGAGATCTGCAGCGCTTCGAGGATCGAGTCGGCGCCGACCGGGAGGACTATGAATTCCTGGAAGTCGAGGTCATTCGAGGCGTGCTTGCCGCCGTTGATCAGGTTGACCAGTGGCACCGGGAGCAGGTGGGCATTCGAGTTGATCGCCCGGTACAGCGGCAGATCGCGGTATGCGGCGGCGGCCCGGGCGGCGGCAAGCGAAACACCCAGGATCGCGTTTGCCCCGAGCCGGCGCTTGTCATCGGTGCCGTCGAGTTCGACCAGGGTCCGGTCCAGAGTCCGCTGGTCGCTCAGCCGGGTACCGATCAGGGTTTCGGAGATCTCGCCGGCAACGTGGTCGGCCGCCCTCAGTACCCCGAAACCGCCGAATCGATCGCCGCCGTCCCGCAGCTCGAATGCTTCATTTGCCCCGGTCGAGCGCCCACTCGGTACGTCGGCCGTCGCCTGCAGGGCTTCGTCGAGCTCGATATCCACCTGAAGAGTCGGCAAGCCACGGCAGTCGAGGACTTCTCGCGCGCTCAGCCCGGTGATAACTGGGGAGGGTAAGGTCATTGGTCGGATCTCCTCGATCGGGGGTTGCCCACTTCGCTTGTTGGATCGTTCCACAAAAGATCATAAATCGGCTAGTCTGTCAAGCGAATAGTTCCGGAAATCGATGACGGGGGATGAGCAGTTGGCGGTGGAATCAGGAAGGCAATTCGTCGGGGCCGAACGGGTCGATGCCCTGATGAAGCGCGAACTCGAACGGTTCGGAGAGCGGAACCCCCGCTCGAAGGCGATCCACGACAGCGCCGGCGAGGCCCTGCTCTCGGGCGTCCCGATGAACTGGATGACTCGTTGGCCGGGACAGCACCCGGTCTTCTTCGACCAGGCGAGGGGCAACTCCCTGACCGACGTCGATGGCCATCGCCTGGTCGACTTCTGTCTGGGAGATACCGGGGCGATGACCGGCCATTCGCCGAAGCCCACCGTCGAGGCGGCCGCAGCCCGGCTCGAAAAAGGCATCACCACGATGCTTCCGAGCGAAGACGCCCTCCCGCTGGGGCAGGAGATGACCCGCCGGTTCGGTCTCGGCCACTGGCAGTTCTCGCTCTCCGCGACCGACGCCAACCGGTTCGCGATGAGGCTCTGTCGCGAGATCACCGGACGCGGCAAGATCCTGGTCTTCAACCACTGTTACCACGGTTCGGTCGACGAGACGGTGGCAACCCTGGTCGACGGGGCGCCGCAGGGACGGGTCGGCAACGTCGGTCCGCCGGTCCCGATCGCCGAGACCACCCGGGTGGTCGAGTTCAACGATCCCGAGACGCTTGAACGTGAGCTGGCCCACGGTGACGTCGCCTGCGTGCTGGCCGAGCCGGCCCTGACCAACATCGGCATCGTTCTCCCGCGGCCCGGGTTTCACGACGCACTGCGGAGGTTGACCCGGGAGGCCGGCACACTGCTGGTGATCGACGAGACGCACACCTTCTGCTGTGGACCCGGCGGCTACACCGGGGCCCACGGACTCGAGCCGGACTTGCTGACCATCGGCAAGCCGATCGCGGGTGGCATACCCACCGGGGCATACGGCATGACCGATGAAGTAGCCGGGCGGGTGCTCGATCACACGGTTTGGGAAGCCGCCGACGTCGGCGGGGTGGGAGGCACCCTGGCCGGCAACGCCCTTTCCCTGGCTGCGGCGCGGGCGACGCTGTCGGAGGTGCTGACCGACGCGGCATTCGAGCGGATGATTTCGATGGGCGAGCGCTTCGAAGCCGGAGTCCAGGCGGTGATCGACCGCCACGGGCTGGCCTGGACCGTGACCCGGCTGGGCTGCCGGGTGGAATACATGCTGGGTGAGTCGCGGCCGGTGACCGGGGGTGAAGCGGCAGCCGCTTTCGACCCCGGGCTCGATGCCCTGCTCCACCTCTACATGCTGAACCGGGGGATCCTGATGACCCCGTTCCACATGATGGCGCTCATGTGCCCCGACACCGACGAGGCGGATATCGACGCCCACACCGAGGCCCTGTCCGAAGCGGCGGTCGAACTGCTCGCCTGAGTCCCGGTTCCGGCCATATGCGGCAAGCGGCGGTCGGTTCAGGTCGCTCCGGCCGATTCGATCCGGGCTCTCGATTCGAGCTGGCCCGCGGTCGCGACCGACCAGAGCACGGCGACCCAGGTGAGCGTGGCGATCACCACGTGGAACCAGACCATGACCGCCGGCAGCTCCAGCTGCCACTGGGTGATCCCTACCGCGATCTGGAGGCAGATCAGGCCGAATGTGGCGGTCAGCGGGCGGACCGCCCGCCGGTCTCCTCCGCGACGGCGGAGGATGGCGACCACCACGAGCACCGAGAGCGCGAAGCAGACCGCGGCCGTGGCGTGGCGCTGGACCATCCATTCCAGGGTGTCGGCGCCTTTGAAGTCGAACCGCTGCACCAGTTCCTCGTCGTGGTCGCCGGGATGGGGGCCCGAGGCGGTGGTCATGGTCCCGAGGAAGATCGTCAGCTGGCCGATCGGGATCAGCGCCCGGACCGCCCACACGCCGAACCAGTCGGATGAGAACCGGCGCTCGCCCACTTCGTAGCGCGAACACCAGAACAGGGCGAACGCCGCGTCGATCAGGATCATCGAGAGGATGAAATGCCCGATCACCAGCTCGGGCGGCAGGTGGTACTTGACCACGAACGCGCCGAGGACGGCCTGACCGATCACCCCCAGCGGAAGCAGGGCCCCGAACAGCGCCAGGTGCCAGCGATACGGCCTGCGGGCGAAGGCCAGCAGGGAGACGGCGATCACCACGATGCCGGTGATCCCGGTGAACAGCCGGTTCCCGTACTCGATCCAGGCGTTGATCTGGGCCGGGGCCACGTACTGGTCGTAGCACTTGGGCCAGTCGGGGCAGCCGAGCCCCGAGGCCGAGAGCCGGACGGCGGCCCCGGTGAACACGATCGTGACCAGGACGATCAGGGCGACCTGGGTCACCTGCGCGTAGCGTTTCGGGGATATCTCGATCCGGCTCAGAATGGTGTCAATCGTGCTTCGGCGAACGGGCGCCGAGCCCCGGGGTTCAACCGCCGGAGTTGTCGGCTGCGGCCGAGGTCACCAGGAAGTCGATCAGCTGGTTGAGCTGGTCGGCCGGGATCGAGTCGAAGCTGTCCGGCATTGCCACGTTCTCGTAGCCCTTGGCCTTGCTCGCGTTGGGATCGACGATCGAGGTCTTGATCTCGGCCTTGCTCATCCCGGGGATCACCTCGTCGAGGTTCGGGCCGAGCACGCCGGCCGAATTCGCGGCGGCCAGGGTGTGGCAGCTGCCGCAGCCGTTTTCGGCGTATACCTGGGCTCCGGGCCCTTCTCCCGGAGCCTTGGGCGGAGCGGCGCCCGGCACTCCGGCATAGCGGGCCACGTAGGCGGCGACGTCGTCGAGGTCGTTGCCGGTGACGATGTCGGCCGGCATGTTCACGCCGGGGAAGCCTTCCTCCGGAGGCCTGGGGTGTAGCACCTGGTTGTGGACGATCGAGCGAATCGTTTCTTCATCCATCCCTACCTCGCGGGCCGCGGCAAACGCCGCGTCCAGGTCGGGCCCCTGGGTGCCGGTGCTGGCCGCCTGGGCCATCTTGTGGCAGGTTCCGCACTTGGCGGTGAACAGCTGGCGGCCGCGGTCGTTGAAATCACCGGAGATCGGGGCGGGATCCGAGGTCCCGCAGCCGGCGATCGCGGCTGCCGTGAGGCCGAGCATGGCCAGTACGAGCGGGAGCTTGGTCGATTTGAGAGACGAGGTCATGGCTGGAATCGAGGCCCGGCCATTCTATATGTCGGTCCGGCATTCACGGCGCCAGGGCGATCAACTAAGATGGCAACGATCGTTACAAGCGCCGGATAGGGAGCAGTCAATGAGAGTCAGTGTCGGAATGTCGGACGTGGTTCTGCGAGTGGGTCCCGGACACACCCTGAGAGAAGCGGCGACGAAGATGACCGAGCAGGGGGTCGGCGCTGCGATCGTCGAGGACGAAGAGTGGCCGGTGCCGCGGATCGTCACCGAGCGGGACATCCTCAAGGCGCTCGGCAGCGGCCTCGATCCCGACCGGGAGAAGGTCGGTGAGCACATGAGCGAGAGCGTGATCACGGCATCTCCGGAGTGGAGCATGGAGCGCGCCGCGATGGAGATGTCGCGCCGCAACATCCGTCACCTGGCGATCTACCGCGACGGCGAACTGGTCGGGGTTCTCTCGATGAGGGACATCATGCGGGTCTGGACGAGCGACGGAGCAACCTCTGGCGGGCCCCCCTGATGCCGTTCGGCGGCCGCGCCGGCGCCCGTTTGACGAGCGCTCTGCCTACCGGTCGTGCCGGGGTGCGGTGAAACTCTCGAGCGGTAGCTCGGCCCGGGCGTCGCTCGTTTCGCGGGGCAGGCCGTAGAAGGCCCGTTTGCCCTTGCGGGTCATGCTCCTCAGGCCCCCGATCGCGAACAACAGACCGGCTGCGGCGTAGGTCCAGGCCGGGAGCATGAAGCCGGTCGCGAAGGTACCGGCTACCAGCCCGAGGATGCCGAACGCGAGAACCGCCGGTCCCCAGGAAGGAGATGTGAGGTGGATCGTCTCGGTCGGCTCGATGATCTGTTGTTTCTGGTTCATTGGCGCTTGGGGCTCGTTCAGGAGGCGATGTACAGCAGGGCGAACACGAAGGTGAGCGCGTAGATCGCGGCCGCCCCGGTGCCGATCAGCATGCCGGTCGAGAAATTCGCTTTGGACGACTTGCGATCCATGGCAGGAGTTGTATCAGGCGACCGCGTCGACGGCCATGGCAATGAACAGCAGGGCCAGGTAGGTGAGCGAATAGAGATAGGCGCGCAGGTTCAGGGCCGGCGTCGGGTGGCGGTAGAGCGCCAGCGAGAACGCGATGAATGCTGCGCCGAGCACGATTGCCGAGACGAGGTAGATCGACCCGAGCAGCCCGGTGAAGTACGGACCGATCGTGATTCCGACCATCAGCAGCGTGTAGACCAGGATCTGGCGACGCGTCTCGGTTTCGCCTTTCACCACGGGAAGCATCGGAACGCCGGCGCGGGCATAGTCGTCCTTGAGCATCAGCGAAAGCGCCCAGAAATGCGGAGGGGTCCAGAAGAAGATGATCAGAAACGGCCAGAGCGCCTCCCAGGAGAGGCCCCCAGACGCCGCCGCCCAGCCGACCAGCGGCGGCACCGCGCCGGCGCTGCCGCCGATCACGATGTTCTGCGGGGTCAGCGGCTTCAGCCAGAGGGTGTAGAGGAAGACGTAGCCGAACAGCCCGACCATGGCCAGCGCCGCGGTGAGCGGGTTGACGGTCAGCCAGAGTTGGAAGAACGAGATGGCTCCCAGGGTGATGCCGAAGACCAGGCCGTGGGTGGGGCTGATCCGCCCGCTGACCAGCGGCCTCGAGCTGGTTCGGGCCATGCGGGCGTCACGGTCGCGGTCGATGTAGTGGTTGATCGCCCCGGCGCCGCCGGCCGCCAGGTAGCCGCCGAGCATGGTCCAGAGGATCGTCGAGAGGGCCGGCCCCGACGGGTCGGCGACGAACATGGTCGCGACCGTGGTCAGCAGCAGCAGGCTGATTATCCGGGGCTTGGTCAGCGCGAAGTAGTCGCGGACCACCGGGATCGCATCGGCGATCGAGGCCGAGCCCAGCGGCTCGGCCGCCTGCTGGTTGTGCATCACCCGCGCGGCGGCTCCATCGGTCATCGTTTCAGGCTACCGGCTGGGGATCGCCGGCCGGCTCGGAGCCCTCGGCCTCGCGCCGCTGAAGCGCCTCCCTGATGTCATGCATGGGCCGGGTGCTGCGAACGTCGGGCAGGACGTCGAAGTTGTGTGCTGCCGGGGGAGAGAGTGCCAGCCATTCGAGTGAAGCACCGCGCCACGGGTCCGGCGGCGCGACCGGTTCCTCGGTCCGGCTCTTAATCAAGTTGCCGATCGCCAGGACTACGCCCACGAACAGGATCAGGGTGCCGATTCCGGCGATCAGGTTGTAGAGATCCAGGTCCTGACCACCGAAGAAGCGGTAGGCGTCGGTCACCTGACCTTCGACGCCCGCGCCGAACAGCGGCAGCAGGGCGATGAACGCCCCGGCCAGCATCACCTGGAAAGAGATCCGTGAGCGGTCCTCGTTGAGCTGTCGCCCGGTCATCTTCGGGTACCAGTAGGAGATCGCGGCGAAACCGCCGAACACGGCAAAGCCGATCAGCGCGAAATGGGTCGCCGCCCAGGCGTCATAGGTGTGCTGAAGCCGGCTGCCGACCGCGATCGTCGATTGCGCGACCTCGGCCAGTAGCCCAATCGAGGCGAGCGAGAGGGCGCCCATCGCGAAGCGGAGCGGCGCCCGCATGTGGAAGTCGCCGCGGCCGACCGCGGCGATCAGGTTGTAGAAGATCAGGCCGAACGGGACGATCAGTGCGATCGACATCAGCATCGCGTAGTACTTCCAGCCGCTTGCCAGCGGCGTGGTCAGCATGTTCTGGGTCCAGGCCAGGGTGCCGATCACCGCGATCGCGATCATCGAGTTGATCACCGACCGGCGGCCCGGGATCTCGCGTCCGGTGAAGGTCTCGATGATTTCGGCGATCGCTCCCAGGAAACCGATCGCGATCGCCATGTAGCTGCCGGTGAAGAAGATGTAGCTGAAGTGCTGCCACAGCATCGGCGCGCCGCCGGCCCCTCCGGTGAAGAAGGTGCCACCGAGCCGGCGATCGATCATCAGCATGGTCACCGCCGCCAGGAACACCGGGATCACGGCGACCAGCAGCCAGCTCACGATCGAGGCCGCCCAGACGAATACCGGCGCCCGCCTCCAGACCATGCCGGGGGCGCGCAGGTGATGGAGCGTGGTCAGCAGGTCGATTACCAGCAGCAGGAAGCCGAGCACGATCATCCCGGTCGAGGCGAGCCACACGTCGACCCCGTTGTTGGAGGTGAAGGTGACCTCGGAGAACGGCGGCAGCGGGTTGATCCCGGCTTCCGGGGGTGTGTAGAGGAAGGCCGCGTACAGCATCAGCCCGCCGAACATGAACAGCCAGAGACCGGTCTGCCCGAGCCGGGGAAGGGCCGTGCCCCGGCTGCCGATCTGGAGCGGTACCACGTAGTAGAACAGGCCCAGCAGGAGCGGCAGCGCGAACAGGAAGATCGCGGTTTCGCCGTAGACCGAGAGCAGCCGGTCGAAAGTCACCGAATTTAGGAACAGGTTCTCGGGCACGGCGAGCTGGATCCTGACCAGCAGCAGTTCGACCGCGGCGAGGAAGAGCGCCCCGAACGCAGACACGATCAGGATCAGGCCGATGTCCTTGTGGTCGGGACTGGTCGCCAGCTGGACCCAGCGCGGCCGGGTCCCTGACGGGCCGCCGCCGGCGACCTCGGGGCGGGTCGGAGGAGCTGTGGGCGGGTAGACGCTCATTCGATGTCGCCGCTCGCGATCGTTCGTTCGGCGTTGGTTTGCGCAGTCTGGATGTCGGACTTGAGGCGCTTGACGTAGGCCTCGTATTCGTCGGGGGAGACGACTTCGACCTCGGCTGCCATCGTGTCATAGCCCTGTCCGTTGAGAATCGAGGAGCGGCCGCTGTGTACGCCCTCTTCGTCGGCCCGGAAATAGACCCGGTTGCTCTGGCCGGGCACGGCGTCGGCCTTGCCGGTCAGCGAAGGTACGTTCCAGCCGTGGATGACGTCGGTTGAGTCGAGGCGGAGGGCCACCGTGACACCGACCGGCACGACCAGCCGGTGATAGGAAAAGGCACCGTTGGGGTAGTTGAAACGCCACAACCACTGCTGCCCCGTGGCGTCGATATTGAGCTGCTTGTCGTCGCTCATGCCGGCGACCGTCTGACTGCTGACCGGAACCTCGCGGGACCGGTCGGAAAACACGGTCGCGGTCACGAAGACGACCAGCGCGATCGCGCTCAACACGAGTCCCACCTTCAACTGGCCGCCCCGGCCGCGTCGGTCGTCGGACGACTTCACGTGGCGCTGGCGCGGGCGGGCGGCCCTGAGGATGGCCAGGTTGACCACTACGATCGCGGCCAGGATCACGATGAAGATGATCGTGTGGAAGTCGTTCACCTCGGCGATTCCCGGTGAACCGGCATCGGGGTTGAGCGAGAAGGCCGCTGCAGGCCCGGCGACGATCGCCATTCCGGAGAGTATTGTGCCCAGCGCGATAAGCAGCGAGAGGGTTTTCTGGGAACGGGACAGCACGGCCGGGCCATTCTAATCGCAAGAGCCGGACAGGCGGCGAGTCGGTCGAAGCGATTGCGGTGACACCGCGGACCGGCCGGCGACGCGGCCGTTGGCATTGGCGCCAGACCGTCCCATACGCTGTGCATTCCGGATGAGACTGCCGATGCTCGTAAGGATGGGGGTTTGACCAAGCGGACCGCATTGCGGCTGGGCGCAATCGGTGCGCTGGCGGCTGCGGCGATCGTCCCGCACGTCCGTCGACGGTTCCGGATCCCGACCGCGGTGACGGTCGCATCGACCGTGGCGGCACCACTGGCCATGGCGGTGCTCTGGCCGCGCTCGAGGAAGCGGGATGCGGCCCTCTTCTTCGGTCAGATGTGGGCCTTCGCGGTCAGTCACGAGCTTCCCTACGACGATCCCGAGAAGCTGCGGCGCAGGCTGCGGATCGAATACCCGATCAGGATCGACCGCTGGATCGGGAGGGGCGAGCTGCCCAACTCGCTGCTCCAGCGCACCCTGCAGAGCGGCCGGTACGGCGGTGCCCTGACCAGGCTTTCCGCCTGGACCCACTGGGCCTGGTTCCTCCAGCCGTACCTGGCGCTGGTCTGGATCCTGTTCCGGCACAACGAGCATCTGCCACGCTCGGCCCGGCAGATGGCGGTCACTTTCGACGTCGGCTGCGTGCTCTATTTCGCGGTGCCGACCGCGCCGCCGTGGTGGGCCTCGGAAAACGGCTACACCGAAGAAGAGGTGAAGCGGGTCATGGTCGAGTTCGGCGAGCGGACCTGGGGCCCGGCCTGGGGCCGGATTTTCGGCACGCTGGGCGGCAACCCGTGGGCGGCGATGCCGTCGCTCCACTTCGCCACCTCGCTGATGGCGGCCATCCTGCTGACCGAGGCCGGAGGAAAAGCGGAATCGGCAGTCGGCTGGGGTTACGCCGCGGCGCTCGGCTTC
>JAGQUV010000029.1 GCA_020438295.1 Solirubrobacterales bacterium | reverse complement strand
CCAGCCGAGGATCTCCCGGGCCCGCGAGATGTCCGGCTGGCGCACTTGGGGATCGTCTGTGGGCAACGGTTCGAAGACGATCTCGGAATCGGTGCCCGAGGCCTCGATCACCGCCTGGGCCAGCTCGAGCAGCGAGTACTCGACCGGGTTGCCGATGTTGACCGGCAGGTGCTCCCCGGATTCGGCCAGGCCGATCAGCCCGCGGACCAGGTCGTCGACGAAGCAGAACGAGCGGGTCTGGCTGCCGTCGCCGAACACGGTCAGCGGCTGGCCGAGCAGCGCCTGGCGGAGGAAGGTCGGGATCGCCCTGCCGTCGTGGGCCCGCATCCTCGAACCGTAAGTGTTGAAGATCCGCACGATCGAGGTGTCGACCCCCTGTTGGCGCAGGTAGGCCATGGTCAGGGCTTCGGCGTAGCGCTTCGCCTCGTCGTACACGCCGCGCGGGCCGATCGGATTGACGTGACCCCAGTAGTCCTCCTTCTGGGGGTGGACCTGCGGGTCCCCGTAGACCTCCGAGGTCGAGGCCAGCAGGAAGCGGGCCCGCTTGAACTTGGCAACCCCGAGCATGTGCCAGGTTCCCTGGGCACCGACCTTCAGTGTGTGCAACGGCAGCCGCGCGTAATCAATCGGGCTGGCCGGGGAGGCGAGGTGGTAGACGAAGTCGACCGGCCCGTCGATATGGACCTCTTCGGTTATGTCCTGGTTCGTGAATTCGAATTCACCGCTGCGGATGTGCTCGATGTTGTGCAGCGAGCCGGTGTCGAGGTTGTCGATGCAGATCACTCGGCAGCCCCGCTCGAGCAGCGCATCGCAAAGGTGCGACCCTACGAATCCGGCTCCGCCGGTCACCACGCATGTAGACATGGCCGGGATCGTATTGGAGCACGGTCGGAGCCGTCCGGGGAGGTGCCCAGCTGAATAGCGGGGACCGGATATCCTCACGAATCCGCTACCTCTCTGCGTCAGGCGGTTCACAGAAGCGATGGATCAGCTTTCCGGGTCACAAAAACGAGGCGATCAAGGGGCCGCACGCGTATGGTCGGCCGCGGTTAGGTGGCTCGACATCCCGGGCCCCGGGACGACCGGCATTGTGCTGGCCGCCCTGGCGGTCCTGGTCGTCGCGTTGGCGGCAGCCCCCGACGCCCCGGCGGCCGATGCCCGGGCGGCCTGGCTGAGGGCCCCGGTTGTCCCCGACCTCGGCGGCCGGACCAAACAGCAGTTTCTCCGCGATGTCGAGAGGGGCCGCAGGCTGAAGGTGAGGTCGCGAGTGTTCGCCAAGGTCGGCGACTCCAACACCGAGGCCACCCCGGTCCTTTACGGGCTCGCCTGCGAGAAGGCCAGACTCGCCGGACGACACTTCCTGTCGGACGTGATCGATCGCTACAGCCGAATCCGGGTCGCGAACGAAGATCCGATGGCCGGCTGCAGACCATGGAACTCGTTTTCACGGCGGTCGGCCGCTGTCCAGTCGGGCTCATTCAGCAACTGGTCGCTTCGGACAGTCTCGGAGCTGCCGAATTCCGGCTACTACGCGGCTCCGGAGCAGTGCGATCCAGACGAAACCCCGCTCACCTGTGAGTTGAGAATCATGCGTCCCCGCTACGTCTTCGTAATGACCGGGAGCAACGACATCCGGCTCGACTATTTCTCCGGAACCCAGCCCGGAAGCCAAATCGGCGCTCGACTGGGACCGATGATCAAGATGATCCGGGAGAGAGGCTCCACGCCGGTTCTCAGCACGATTCCCCCTATCCCCAGAGGGCCAATCGGATGGGACGGAGCTGTGAAGACGAACGAGGGAATCTGGCATCTGGCGCGCCGCAGGCACGTACCACTGGTGAACCTCTGGCGAGCGCTGACCGGCCCCCGGATGGTCAACTTCGGCATCGATGTCGGCGACCTTCATCTGAGCGTCTTTCGCGAGACCGGTGAGACCCCGATTCTCTCGCCGCGCCCGACCACATACCGGGACTCGGTCGATTTTCGGCCCGAGGCGCTCCGCTACGGCGCCAACCGGCGCAACCTGATCTGGCTGAAGACCCTCCGCAAGCTCGACCGGGTGGTCCGCCGCGGGTAGTTCAGGCAATCCGGTCCGCCCGTCGCCCCGGTCGCACCGCTACTCACGGGCATCTGTCAGAAGCCGGCGATTCGGGACGACTGACGGTTCGACTCACAGGCGGACGAAAGTGAGATGAGCGATGTGGATCATCACCGACAGAGGGTTCTACTCGACCGTGGACAAAGGAGACCGGGAGGGCTACCTGTGCGTCCGGGCCCGGATTCGGGCGGACCTCGAGCGGCTCTGCGAGCTGCCTTCGATGACTTCGTACGCCGACGGAATCGAGCAAAGCGAGTTGGCCGACTACCGCTACCGGATCTACGCCCGGCGGGCGGACTGGGCCGCCGCGCTCGAGCAGCTCGGTCGCGAGATCGATTACCCGAATTTTAAGGACGCGGTCGAGGACCGGCAGGGAAGCGACCGGGCCGGCCACTACTACAGCGTCTGGTCGGCCCTGGCCCGCCTGCAGGACTGACCGGGCCCGGGCCTGCGGAACCGGCGCGGACGCCCGCTCGTCGTGTCGCCGGCGGGGCAATTGGAAGCGCGCAAATAGCGATGAATTACCGAGTTTGCCGAAGAAGCCGCAATTTCCGGGGAAATCCTAGGGTTAGCCGGGGGCGAGATTCCGGGCTGTCCGGCCTTAGTGCTGCAAATGAGCGTGTTTGGTGCCAAAGGGATGACCTTCCGGGAGGGAGCAGGTAGCGCCTGGCAAGGGTGGCATTTGCGGCCCCGGCAGGTTAGGAAGGGAGGCACCAGATCTTCGGCGGCAGGGAAGGCTCCGGATTGGCGGTAGGTCTCAATACAGAACACCGGAAGCGCTCCGGAACTCTTCCGGAGAGTTCCGGCAGCGATGGCACGCCGCAGGCGCCCGCTCCGGGGGAGGTCGGGGACGGGGCTCGCAAACGGGTCGCGGTCGAGCTGATCCGGAATCACGATCCGGCCCTGAAGGCCACGGCTCGCCGCTATTCGATTTGCGCAGACGACGCAGACGACGCGTACCAGCGCGGCATCGAAATTCTTCTGGCAAAGGCGCCCACCGACAACGCTCGGCGCCTCCTCCCCTGGGCCCGAACGGTGATCAAACACGAGGCACTGGCCGTCAGGCGATCCCGGGAGAGGATTCTGGGACGGCCGGGTCCGCCGGAACGGGGTGATGAATACGAGGACTGGGTTCAGTTGATCCCGTCGCCGGGTGACGGCACGGACGAACAGGTGGCTGCCCGGGAGAAGGTCGCCCGAAGCCGGGAGGCGCTCGGAACCCTCAAGCCGGCCGAGCTCAAGGCATTGACGCTGCTGGCACAGGGTTTCAGCTACGCCGAGATCGCCGCGCGGTGCAACTGGACCCGGACCAAAGTCAATCGCTGCCTTGCGGAAGGCCGCCAGAGGTTCAGGTCGGTTTTCAGCGAGAGCGAGGCCGGCGAACGCTGCTCCGAATTCGAACCGCTGCTTTCCGCAACCTGTGACGGCGAGATCGACCCCGACCGGCGGGCCGAGATCGAGGACCACCTGAACGCCTGCGGTCACTGCCGGGCGACGTTGCGCGCCTATCGCGCTGCACCCAGGGCCGCGGCCGCGCTGGTGCCGGTCGTGCCGTCCGGCCTCTCGCTCTGGGATCGGGCGCAGGAACTGGCGGTTTACGCCCAGGTCAGGTTTCAGTCGCTCGGTCAGGGACCGGATTCATCGATCGGCGCCGCGGCGGCCTCAGGTGGGACCAGAGGTGCGGGCGCAGCGGTGCTTGCCAAGGCGCTGGCGATCTGTGCCGGCACCGCCGGTGGCGCCGCGGTCTGCGTTGCCACCGGTGTGCTGCCGGCGCCGGAGCTGACCGATCAGCGCGAGCCGGACCGGGTGGTCAAGGAGGCGGACCGGCAGCCGGCACCGGCTGCGGCCGACACCATCGATCCGATCCGGCTTCCCGAACGGCAGCCCCCCGAAACTCCGGTCAACGTGACACCCGAGCCGGCGCCCGCCAAGCCCGATCCCGCCAGGTCCCCGGATCCGGCGCCCGAACCGGCTCCGACGCCCACCCCGACCGAGGCCGAATTTACTCCGGAAGCCGCTGGGACTCCGGTTCCCGCGGCCGCGCCGCCTCCACCACCGCCCGCCTCGGCACAGACGTCGGGCTCCGGCGGCGGCGGGGTCCCGGTGGGCGGAGGAGGCGGGGAATTCGGGCCATGAGAACTCACTCCGACCACCGGGGGACATCCATTGCTCGGGTGGACGCCGACCAACCCGACCTGGCGACCCGCAGCCGCCGGTACGTTCACGGTCGCGCGGCGGTTGTCTCACTGGCCCTGGTGCTCGTCGCGCTGGCGCTCAACGCCATCACCGGCCCGGCCGCGGCCGGCCAGTACACGGTGCGACAGTGCGAAGGAGCCGGTCATCTCGATTTCCTCGGCACCTACAGCCAGCTCGGCGGCACCGATCGTGTCGATGTGGTTGATGGCTGCAGGACATCGGGTCCCGGCAAGATCGGCGTCTACCAGGACCGCGGTGGATCACAGTTGCCGTACGGCGGCGGCGGTCAATTCATCTGGGGCACACCGCCCGGGGTCGAGGTGGTCGGCACCGCGATCACCTCGAAGCTGAGGAACGCCAACGGAATCCGGGCCTCGCTGGAGGCGCTCGGCCCGGATCTGTCGAGCCTCTATCTCGGGGACGGCGAACCGCATGACGGCACACTGCGAACGGCCCACTGGTCCGATCCCGGCCGGCCCCGGACCGTGATAGTCGCCCGCCTCAAGTGCGGCCGGTCGGCCGGTTGCGACAACCTGTCGAATTCCACCAAGGCTTATTTCGAGCTCACCGATGCCGAGTTCATAGCCAACGACACCCGGGCCCCGGCCGTCGCCGGATCGGGCCAGCTGTTCGACTGGGGTGGCGACTGGCAGTGGCATCGCGGCAACGGTTCCGCCCACATCGTCGGCTCGGATGTCGGTTCCGGCGTGTCGGGCGTCTACGCGGAGGTCAACGACTTGCGGGTAGACGCAAGCCCGGTCTCCTGCCCCGGGGCCCACCCCGGTTACTCCAGCCGCTTCACCGCGTGTCCGGCTTCGGTCGGCCGCGATCTCAGCCTGCCGACCGATCACCCGCCCTTTCAGGAGGGCGGTAACCGGGTCCGGTTCTGCGCCGAGGACTACGCAGCATCGCCGGCGCAGGTGAACCGGACCTGCACCGAACGCCGGCTGGTGCTGGTCGACAACTCCGCCCCGGCCCCGCCGCTCGAGTTGAGCCCCGTGGGCGGCAGCGGATGGCGTTCCGAGAACGGCTTCGAGGTCGTCTGGGAGAACCCCCCGGGCCAGCTTTCGGCGATCGAGCTGGCCGTGTATCGAGTGGTTGATCCGGACGATGGCTCGGTGGTCGATTCCGGCTTCGTGTCCGGCGGCGGCGTCGACCGGGCCGGTCCGGTCGATGTGCCGGGCCCCGGCGAGTACCGGTTCGAGGTCCAGCTGCTGGACTCGGCCGGCAACCTCGGAGCGGAGTCGGTGACCACGATCCGGTTCGACGACGGCAGGCCTTCCGACGTCCGGCCGGAACCTGCCCCGGGTTGGGTTTCAGCCGATGAGCTGCCGCTTCGGCAGACCGTCGAAAGGGCGCAACCCGGCGGGCCGTCGGGGGTTGGCGGCTACGCACTGGCGGTTTCCGACAGTGGTCCTGCCCACCCCTGCCCGGGTGGGAGCTGCCTGCCGTTCGAGCTGTCGCTGAGCGACGGTCCGGACCAGCGGACCGGGGTGGTCGCCGGCCTGTCCGAAGGCAGCCACTGGATATCGGCAGTGGCTGCGTCGGGTGCCGGTCTGTCGTCGGAGCACCCGGGCAGCACGGTGGTGAGGGTCGACAAGACCGAGCCGCTGACCGTGCTCGAGGGGGTGCCGGGCGAGTGGGTCAACCACCCGGTGACGTTGAATGCCCGGGCGACCGACAGCGGGTCGGGCATGGTCCCGGACCCGGGAAATGACGATGGCTCACCGGTCACGGTGATTGAAGCGGAAGGCCAAGCGAGCTACCGGGCACCAGGCGACCGGGCCAGCTTCACCGTGGCCTCCGACGGCCGCACTCCGGTCCGGTTCTGGGCCCGCGATCTGGCCGGAAACGCCAACGACGGGCTGACCGCACCGGACGGGGACCCGCACGCGCCGCCGGGTTCGGCGGTGGTACGGATCGACACCACTCCGCCCGAGCCGGCGTTCATCGATCGCCGTGAACCGGGCGACCCCGAGCTGGTCAGGGCCAGGGTCGAGGACCGGGACTCGGGGCTGGCCGACGGCTCCATCGCCTATCGCCGGATCGGCAGCGAGGGGCCGTTCACCGCGACCACGACCGTTGTCTCAGGTGATCGGTTGGAGGCCCGGATACCGTCCGACGACCTCGCACCGGGCAGCTATGAGCTGCGGGCCGAGGCCGTCGACCGGGCCGGGAACCTCGGAATCGGTTCGCTCACCGAGGGTGGCACGGCGATGGTGCTCCGGCTGCCGCTGAAACGGCGGACCAGGTTGAGCGCCCGGGCCATCGGCCGCACGGCACCCGGGCCGATCCGGATCGGGTACGGAAAGCCGGCGAAGATCACCGGCCGCCTGACCCAGGTGTCCGGTGGGCCGCTGGCCGGGGCGCAGTTGTCGGTGGACGAGCATTTCCCGCCCGGCGCGATTCGCCGGGTTCGTCGGAGAGAGATCGTTACCGACGGGTCGGGCCGCTATCTGGTCCGGCTCAAGCCGGGACCGTCGCGGCGCGTCGAGGTCCACTTCGACGGTACCCGGACCCTGTCGGACAGCTCCAGCAAACGGATCCGGGTGCTGGTCCGAGGCAACACCTCGTTCCGGCTGAGGCCCCGCGTGGTGCGGAACCAGGGGCAGGTCCGGATGTCGGGCGCGGTCGGGATGAACGGAGCGCTCCGTCCCGCCCGGGGCAAGCTGGTCGCGATCCAGTATTTCGACCCCGGCAGGAACAGGTGGCGCCCGGTCGAGGTGTTGCGGACCAATCGGCGCGGCCGGTTCCGCTACCAGTATCGGTTCCGCACGATCAGCACGGCGCAGCGCATATTCTTCCGGGCCGCGGCGCTGCCCGAAGGCGGCTGGCCCTACCAACGCTCGACATCCGGGCGAAAATCAGTCATTGTTTACCCACAGGGATTCACGGGCAGACAAGGAGGGCAGGAATGAATGGGTTTCCCCGACCGTCCCCGGCGATGCTGGTGGCGGTGATCAGCCTGATCGTGGCGATCGGCGGCACGGCGGTCGCATTGCCGGGCAAGAAGACGGTGGGCAACGGTGATCTGCGCAACGGATCGGTCGGTGCCCGCTCACTCGGGCGGGCAAAGCTTGATCACACCAAGGTCGTGGCATCGGCCGACCCGGTCGCGGGTGATGGCGTCTTCACCCAGGCCGAAGGCACGATCAGCTGTCCCTCCAAGGCCCCGTTCGCGTTCGACCCGTCGATCGGCAACATGGGTCCCGACGCGTTCGAGCTGCGCCGCAACTCGCTGGCCAACCGGTTCGGCGGGCCCGGCGGCTACCGGTTCATCATCAGCACCGACGAGGGTCCCGACGTCGGCTACACGATGAAGCTGAACTGCCTGCCGCGCCGCTAGGGACCCGGCCCCGTCGCCGGGAACCAACGACCCCGGAGACCGGGCCGTCGCCGGCCGCTGACTAGCGGCCGATCCTGGTCTTGCGGGTGGCGACCTTGGTGTTTCCGGCCTCGTCGGTCAGCATGAGCTTCGCCTTGACGCGGCCGGGGCCGACCTGCTTGCGGATCCTGACCGCCAGCTTGCGCTTGCCCGGCTTGAGCTGTTTGGTCTTGGCCGGGCCGAGCTTGCGCTTGCCGCGGGTGACCACCAGCTTGGCGGTCAGCGGCTCGCCGGCGTTCAGCCCGAGCTTGACCTTGCGCTTCTTGCCCTTGCCGCCGGCCTTGGCCTTCTTGTCCACCCTGGCGTCCAATGTCGTGTCGGGCTCACTGGCCATCACCGCGGGGTCCGGTTCCTCGCCGTCCTTGAGCTCGTAGAAGCCCCAGGGTGGGTTGGCGTTGATCAGCCGGCCGTTCTCGCAGTGGGCGAGGAACGGGGCCAGGCGCTCGGTCGGGTGCGAGGGCTCGAGCCAGTAGTAGCCCGGCGGTACCTCGACCCAGAGCACGCCGCCGTCCTCCGACGACGCGGTCTGTTCGGGGTCGGGCAGGATGGCCGGGTAGCTGAAGTAGATCGGACCGCGGGTGTCGCCCATAAGCGGCGTGATCGTCGCGGTCGAACCGGGGAGCCCGTGCGGGTAGACGTCCTTGAAGCCGGGGTCGAACGTGGTCGCGTCACGGGCTTCGTGGATCGAGAAGGTGGAGACGATCACGCACTGCTCGATCTGCCCGTTTTCGTCGCGCGGCACGTCAAGCAGGAGGGCGAAGCCGTTGTAGTAGAGGTCGGGCACCACCTGGAAGTTGACGTGCTCCAGGTTGCTGCCGGAAGTGTGGAAGGTCTGCAGGTAGATGTCGTTGTAGCCATCCGGGGTATCGATGTAAGGGGTGACGTTGGCGTCGTCGGGCACCTCGATCACGTAGCTGCCGTCGGCCTGGACCGGCGCCGAGAGCCCGGGGAACTCGTCGATCCGGACCACGGCCCCGGGCACCCGGTCGTCGATGTCGAAGAAGGCATAGGCGGTGCCGGAGATCAGCACCTTGCCCGGCGCCGGACCGAGGCCCGCCTTGCCGGAATCGGTCGTAACGAACGCAAGGCAGAGAGCCATCCCGGCCAAAGCGAGCGTGGCGATTGAGAACTTGGCTCTGAAAGCGAGCGATATCGGCATGAGCGGCCTCCCGGCGGTCGTGTGTTGAGTTTCCCTGCAGATGGCGCGTTGTTCCGCCCCTGGCCGAGTGGACTGTCGGCGACAACGGTGCCCCGGCGCAGTGCCCAACGTACCAGCAATCGATGCCGGTCCGCGGGCTCCGGAGTCGGCCGTTCGCGATCAGATCGGGGTGACCGCAATCGCGCCGGCGTCGCGGATCGCCTTGTCGCCGGCGCCGTCGATCTCGGCCAGCGGCTCGTAGGCGATCGCGTCGGGGTCGATCCCGGTCGCTTCGGCGGCGGCCGGGTCGAGCCGTTCGACCAGGTCCTTGGAGGCGAGGATCGTCCCGTCCTTGGCGGCTGCCTCGATCCGGGCGCCTTCGTTCATCTGGTCGCCCAGGGCGGTGACCTCCAGCCGACCTGTGGTGGCGACCTGGCCGATCATCAGCGTGGCTCCCCAGTGGAGCCCGACGTTGATCCTGGCCGGGAGCTCCTCGGGACCGAGGCTTCGGGCGCCGTCGCGGATCGTCCTCGCCGCATCGATCGCCGCGCGGGCCGCCCCCGACTCGGACCCCACGAAGTCTTCGGTGACGAACAGGGCCGAGCCGCCGTCGCCGGCGTGCTTGCCGACGATCCCGTCCCGGGAGACCACCGAGCTGTCGATCAGGTCGGTCAGGTCGCGGATCAGGTCGAAGTAGCCACGGGAAGAGAGGCGGCGGGACAGCGATCCCGAAGCCTCGAGATCGGCGAACAGGATCGCGGCCGATCGCCGGGCCGGCTCGCTGACCCGTTCCATCCGTTCGAACAGCCGGGGGTCACCACGGCCCAGTCGTTGCAGCAGCGACTGCGGCAGGCCGGCCACCTTGTACTGGACCACGATCCCGATGAACGAGCCTGAATCGTCGGAGATCCGGGTCTGGATCATGTCGGAGTCGCCGAGGACGTACTTGCGGAACCGGATGTCGGGCGCGAGCTGGACTCTGTCGTACCAGGCCCGGGGCACGTAGTCGGCCGGTTCGACCTCGGCCGCGATCGGCCCGAGCTCACCGAATATCTCTTCGAAAGCAGGATCGTCCGGCCCCAGGTAGCGGCGCAGTATGGGCAGGTTCTGCCGCCGCCATGCGATGTCCGATTCTTCAATGGTCTGAAAGGCATCGGTGTCGGTCCGCAGGATCCGGTTGAAGACCGATACGCCGTACACCGTTCGCCACTCGTCGTCGGTCAGCCCCATGTTCCGGGCGCTCTCGGTCGAGAAGAATACGGTCCTCAGGTCACTGTCCCAGATCTCGACCGCGATGCCGGCACTTTCGCTGGCCAGGGCGATCTCGCGCAGCTCGGGGTGCTCGGGCAGGATCGGGAGATCTTCGGGACCGGACATTGCCGGTCAAGGCTATCCGCCCACCGGCCGCCGGGCGGACGGAAGCCGGCCGGGCAGTGAGCCAGCGGGCCGGTCGGCCGTGAATCGGCCTTCCGCTTAAAGACCAACGGCCCCGGTAAAGGGGCCGTTGGCGAGGGAGGAGAGGTACTACATCTGCTGACGAGGTTATGAGGTCAGCAGATCTTCTCCGGCCGGCCGCTCTCCACGGTGGCCGGGCTAAGCGTTGTGACTAGACCAGCGCCGTCAGCTGCTCCGTCACCCTGTCGACCAGCTCCTGGGCCTTCTTGCCACGGTCCTCGGCGCGCTTGGTCACGTCTTCCTGGGTCTGCCGGGCACGCTTGGTGACATCGTCGACCCGGGCGTCGATCCGCTTCGAGACGTCCTTGTTGGTCGCCTTGATCTGCTTCTCGACCGACTTGCGCTGCCTGCGCACTTCGCGCTCCAGCGAGTTGCGGGTCCTGCGGACCTTCGTGGTGGCCTTGCGGCGGGCAGAGGTGCCACGGCGCTCGGCGCGCTTGAAGGTCTTGGTCAGGTCGGCGCGGTAGCCCTTGACCTTCTTCTCGGCGCTGGCCTGGTCGGTCCACGGCTCGACCAGCTCGTTGACCTTCTCGGTCAGGTTGAGCGCGGCACCGACCGGCACGTCAACGGCGGTCCGGACGTAGTCGGCGGCAACCTCTTCGAGGTCGCCGAAGCGGCCCTTGGCCTCCTCGACGTCGAGCTCGGCGGCGTGCTTGGCCTTGGCACCGGCCTCGGCGCGGAGCTGCGCGGCGGTGCGGGGCTTGCTCTTCTTGGCGGTCGACCTGGTCGAAGCCTTCTTCGCGGCGGGCTTCCTGGCGGCGTTGTTGGTGGGTTCGGGACTCATCTTCGTATTGCTCCTCGTTTGTTGGAAATCAGATTACTTATTTGTAAGGATGTTTGAAGTGTAGCAGCTATACGAACATTTGTTCTGATCGCTTCCGTGCGTGCATCACACAACGAGGAGCGGCTTCGCAGAGCGGAAAACCGCAATCGGCGCGGCTGAAACGGGGCCGCGGAAGGCCTGAACGGGGCGGTCCGGACCGGCCGATCTGTTGGCCCGCCCGGCGTTGGAGCCGGAGGTTCAGGCCGATTTGCGTGAGGCGAGCAGCGCCTCCAGGCCCCGGCTGGAGCTGGCCGCGGCGACCAGGAACTTCTGGTCGAGATCGAAGCCGACCTCGCTCAGGCCGCCCTCGCCGAGCTCGACCAGCGCGCCGGCTTCACGCGCGATCAGCTGGGAGGCGGCGACATCGACCGAACGCGAGAGCACCGGGGAGACCATCCCGTCCATCCGCCCGGCCGCCACCGAGGACATGGTGATGGCCAGCGACCCGATGCAGCGCAGGCGGTGGACCTCGCCGGCCAGCCGCTCGAGCAGCGGGATTATGCGCTCCGGCTTGGCACCCTCGACCCCGACCACCTCGAGCCGCTCGGCCGGGGTCACCTTCAGCGGGCGGTCGTTGAGGAAGGCGCCCGAGCCCGACCGGGCCAGGTACTCCTCGCGCGGGCCGAAGTCGTAGACGTAGCCGAACTCGACCGCCGCCATGTTCGGGGCCGAGGCGATCGCGACCGAGAGACTGTGCTGGGGCAGGGTCCGGCGGACGTTCAGCGAGCCGTCGATCGGGTCGATCACCACCCAGGCCTGGCCTCCGCCGTTGAAATCGACCGTCCCCCGCTCTTCGGAGATCGCGGTGAAGGCCGCCCCGGACGAGGCCAGCCGGTCGAGCTCGGCGAAGACCAGGTCTTCGCACTGGCGGTCGAGCACCAGGGTGTGGTCGCCCCCTTCCCCGATCCCGTCGTACACGGTCCGCTCGGTCACGGAGAGGGTGGAGTCGAACAGTTCCTGCTGGCCGGCGACGATGCGGCGACAGATCCCGGTCCAGTCGGCGTCGAGCGCCTGGTCTGATTGCGGCGGGGTCACCGGGCCGATGATATTGACCGGGGTGCGTTGGCGCGGCCGGACCGGACGCCGCCGGTCAGCTACTTTTGGAGCGGTGAATCGCGATCGAGCAGACCTGCCCGGCGACGCCCGGTTGAGCCCGGGGCAGGTCGCGGTCCGGGACCACCGGGACGGGCCGTTGCTCCTGGCCGGCCCGGCCGGGACCGGCAAGTCGACCGCGCTGAGGCACCGGCTGCTATCGCTGACCCGGGACGGCCTCGATCCTTCGAGGGTCGCCCTGGTCACCTCGACCGCCAGGGCGGCGGCCGAGCACCAGCGCGGTCTCGAGGCGATGCTGCCCGGGCCGTACGAAAGCCTCGCAGTGTTCACCTGGGAGGACCTTGCCGAGACCATCCTCAGGAGATGGCCGCTGGAGGCCGGCCTCGATCCGGGCTTCGAAGTGCTCGGGCCGGCCGAGCGGCTGGCCCTGCTCCTGGTCAGGTTCGGTGAGCTGCCGCTCCGTCACCACCAGATCAGGGGCAACCCGGCCGGGCTGCTGCGCGGACTGCTGGGGGAGATCGACAGGCTGAAAAGGGCCGGTACCACCGCCCGGCAACTCGAGCAGATGGAACGGGCGGCCCCCGAGCCCGGCGACTCCGGGGAACCGGGCGAGGCGCTGAGGAGGTCGGAGCTGGCCCGCCTGGTTGCGATCCACGACCGGGTCCTGACCGAGTTCGGCTGTCTCGACCGGGCCGATCTCTGCCGCGAGGCCGCGGCCCTGCTGGAACGCAACGGCGATCTCGGCGAGGCGGTTGCCGAGAGCTACCCGCACCTGATCGTCGACGAGCTGGAAGACCTCGACCCGGTCAGAGCGTCATTGATGGAGGTGCTGGCCGGGCGCTGCCGGAGCGTGGTCGGAGCCGACGGTTCGCCGACCTCCGGACGGTCCGATTCCGGGGCGCCGTTTTCCGGGGCCCGGACGATTGAGCTGACCGAGGCATGGCGCCTGGGCGCCGGCAGGATCGCGGCGGCCCGGGCGGTTCTCGGCGAGAGCGTCCCACCGGGCCCGGAGCCGTGGCAGCCCGCGAAGCAGAGCGACTCGATCCGGTTCTGGAGCGCGGAGACCTCGCAGGCTGAAGCACAAGCGGTGGCGCGGGACCTGGAGCACCAGCTCGGTGAGGGGCTCGACCCCGGCGACGCCGTGATCGCGGTCGGCGACCTGAACCGCGAAGGCCGGCTGGTTGCCACCGCGTTCAGCGAGCGCGGGATCCCGGCCCGGCTGGGCGGAGGCGGCAACCTGTTCCGCCAGACCGAGGTCCGCGACGCACTGGCCTGGCTGCGCGCGCTCGACGACCCGGACGACGCCACCGCGGTCACCCGGGCCCTGACCCGCCCGCCGGTCGAGCTGCGTTCGGTCGACCTGGCAAAGCTGACCGTGATCGCCCGGCGGCGCAAGCTCGACCTGGTCTCGGCCAGCGAGGCGGCGCTGGACAGCCCCCGGATCACCCCCGAGGCCCGCCAGCGGCTGGAGGCCTTCCTGAACCTCTACCGGGCCGCGGCCGCGGTTCTCGACAGCCGGCGGCCGGACGCGTTCGTACGCCGGCTGATCGAGCGGGTCGGGTTCCGCCGCCAGCGGCTCTTTGCCGCGCAGCCGGAGACCACCGAGCGGCTGATCGAGCTTTCGCACCTGGCCGACATCGCGGCCAAGTACTCGCGGCTCGACCCGGATGGCTCGACCCGCGAGTTCATCCGCTATCTGGCCGCCCTGGCCGAGTCCGGGCTGGCGATCGACGACCTGCCCGGCGGCAGCCTGCCCGGTGCGGTCGAGGTGCTCGAGGTCGGCGACCTGAAAGGTGGCGAGTGGCGGCGGGTCTACCTGCTCGGCCTCGACCGGGCCGGTGATCACGATCGCGGAGAACTGGCTGCCGCGGTCACCGCGGCCGGCGGCGAGCTGGTGCTCTCGCGGGTTGCGCCGGACGACGGCGGTGACCGGGCCGGCCGCGCCGGCGGAGGTTCCGGCCCGTTCGAGCGGATGATGCAGGCGGTCGACGGGACCGAGGAGGTCCACGAGGAGGAGCTGTTCGGCCCGGCCGAGGACCTGCAGGCGACCTACCGGATGATGCGCGACGAGGTGATCGAGGCCTCCTGGCGGGCCGGGCGGGAGCTCAACGAGCCGCGGCTCGACACGGCGGTGGACGTGAACCGGGCGATCGCCCGGTACCTCGAGCTGTTGAAGCTGGCCGCGCTGGCCCAGCGCTCCGGAGCCGACAACGACTCGGAGGCGATCGAAGCGGTCAACGGCCTGCTGGCCCAGGTCGCGACCGACGACCAGCGGGCCGAGCTGGAACGCTCGAGCCTCGACTCGTTCCTGCTCGAAAGCGAGCGCGAGCGCGGCCTCCGTCGCCACCTGGCCGAGGCCAGGGCCGAGCCTTCGCTGGCCGAGTTCCTGCCCAGGCGGGGCGACGACCTGAGGCTGAGCGCGACCGACCTCGACCTCTACCTGACCTGCCCGCTGAAGTACAAGTTCGCCCGGGTCTTCTCGATCCCCAAGGCGCCGACGATCAACATGCGGTTCGGGATCCTGGTCCACAACGTGCTGCAGCGTTTCCACGAGCCGGGCGCCGGCGGCGACCGGTCGGGCAGCTTCGAATACCTGATGGAGCTGCTGGAAAGCGGCTGGCGGCGGGCCGGTTTCGGCGAAAGCAACGACGAGCTGCAGTTCCGCGACCGGGCCCGCGAAGCGATGCGGAGCTACTGGGAGAACGAGCGGGCCTCGGACGGCGAACCGGTCTGGCTGGAGCGCCAGTTCGAGTTCAAGCTCGGTCCCCACTTCGTCCGGGGCCGGGTCGACCGGGTCGATCGCACCGGCTCCGGCGACTTCGAGGTGATCGATTACAAGACCGGCCTGAGGGTGGACACCGAGCGGCTCGGCGGCGACATCCAGCTGGCCCTGTACCGGCTCGGCGCCCGCGAGGCCTGGGACGTCGAAGTCGGGTGCGGCAGTTACTACTACGTGCTCGAGGGCGAGAAGGTGGCGGTCGAGTGCGGCTCGGACGACGTCGAGCGGGTCGAGCGGACGGTGCTTGAGGTAGGCGAGGGCGTGCTCGGCCAGGACTTCGAGCCGCGACCCTCGCCCGAGGTCTGCGCGTGGTGTGACTACCGCATGGTCTGCCCGGCCTCGGAGGCCTGACCGGCCCCGGTCAGTCGGAGCCCCCGGTCAGTCGGAATCGCGCTGCTTGAGAAAGCGCTGGAACTCGATGGCCAGCGCGTCTCCGCTGGGCACGTCCGGCTCCGCGTCGCCCCGGTTTCGCTGGTCGGCCTCGATCCGGTTGACCAGTTCCTCGACCTCGGGGTCGGCCGATACGGCCCTCCCGATCTGTTCCTCGTAGGCCGCGGTCTCGTCTTCGAGCCCGGAGATGTCGGCGGCGACGCCGGTGATCTGTTCGAGCCGTTCGCTCAGTGCCAGCGCGGCCTTGGGGTTGGGCACCGCCGCCACGTAGTGGGGCACCGCCGCCCAGAGCGAGCACGACGCGACCCCGGATTCCCGGCAGCGATCGTGGAGCACCCCGACGATCCCGGTCGGGCCCTCGTAGTCGGAGCGGTCGAGGTCGAGCTCGCGCACGATCGAGTCATCCGAGGCCAGCCCGGTGATCGGTACCGGCAGGGTGTGGGCGACTTCGGCGATCAGTGAACCCATGACCACCACCGACTCGACCTCCAGGTACTCGGCCACCTTGACCACGGTCTCGGAATAGGTCCGCCACTTGAGGTTGGGTTCGGTCCCGTCGAGCAGGACCAGGTCCCGCTCGGCGCCCTGTGCCCGGGCGGCGATGAAGGTGTTGCTCGGCCAGTCGATCCTGCGGTGGGCGCCGTCGGAAAACGAGATCGTCGGGCGGTTCGCCTGGAAGTCGAAATACTCCTCGGGGTCGATCTCGGCCAGCACGTCGACCTCGAGCGAGTCGGCCAGGGTTTCCAGGGCCGACGACGCGGCCGACGCTGCATCGTTCCACCCCCGAAACGCACAGACCAAAATCGGGCGCCGCAGCTTCGGAGGGTTCATCTCCCATCGCAGATGATCCATGTGTTCAATGTAGTCGATGGCGCGCCTCCGCTCGGCTGATCGCGCGCGTCTGCCCGGTAGTTCAGGATGTCGGGGGTGGAAAGCGCCGCCCAACCCGCCGGCCCGCCGCCGGGCATCCCGGTGGCCGAGTTGACCCCGGGCCAGGTCTTCTCCGGCCGCTATGCCTGCGCCAGGAAGGACCGCCTTACCGCGAAGAACGGGTCCACCTATCTGAGCCTCGAGCTGCGCGACCGCTCGGGAGCGATCCCGGCCCGCGTCTTCCGTGACGCCGACCGGATCGGACTGGGCTTCGAGCGGGGCGACGTGATCGAGGTCCGGGGCAGGGTCGAGCGCTATCGGGGCCAGCTCAGCGCCGAGCTGGAAAGCGCGGCCAGGGTGGACCCGGCCGAGATCGACCCGACCGAGTTCCTGCCGACCGCCTACCGCGACCGCGAGGAGCTGGAAGGTTTCCTCGAGCACCTGACCCGTGAAGTCCATGCCCCCGATCTCAGGGCGGTGGTGGAGACGCTGCTGTTCAGCGGCGAGACCGCCGAGCAGTTCCGCCGGGCCCCCTGTACCCGCGGGGGCCACCACGCCTACGTCGGCGGCCTGATCGAGCACACGGTCGCGGTCGCCACGCTGGTCACCGAGACCTGCGTGCTTCACCCCAGGCTCAACTCCGACCTGCTGATGGCCGCGGCGCTGATCCACGACATCGGCAAGACCGGCGAGTTCACCTACGGGGCGGAGATCGGGCTGTCCGAGCGCGGCCGCACCCTGGGCCACCTCCAGATCGGGGCCGAGCTGATCACCGCCGCCTCGACCGCCCTCGAACCGGCCCGGCGGGACGGGCTGCTGGCCTGCGTGATGTGCCACCACGGCACCGACGCGCTGCGTCTGCGCCACTTCCCCTCACCGGAGGCGATCGCGCTGTACCGGCTGAACGCGCTCGACGCCCAGGTCAAGACCGCGCTCGAGCACGGCATCGGCTGACCACCTGACGCAGCGCCTCGCGACCAAGCCTGGAGCGGTGGGGAATCGCTCAGACCCCGACCACCCGGAGTGACGAGCCCGCCTTGCCGGTGCTGACTTCGATTCTCGCTGCGACCCGGCTGCGCAGCTCGTCGACGTGGCTGACCAGCCCGACGGTCCGGCCGCCTTCGCGGAGGTCGTCGATCACGTCCATCACCTGGTCGAGCGTCTTGCTGTCGAGGGTCCCGAAGCCTTCGTCGATGAACAGCGTCTCCAGCGGTTTGCCACCGGACTCCTGCTGGACGACCTCGGCCAGCCCCAGGGCGAGCGAGAGCGAGGCGTAGAAGCTTTCGCCGCCCGAGAAGGTGCCGGTGGATCGGGTCTCCGAGGTGTGTGAGTCGAAGACTCGGATGCCCAGCCCCGAGCTTGCGCCGTGCGCCTCGACATCGCCGCTGTAGACCAGTTCGTACCGGTCGTTCGACATCAGGCGGAGGTGCCGGTTGGCGGCCTGGATCACCTGCTTCAGCCTGACCGCCAGCACGTAGGTGGACAACTTGATGCGGCGCTCGTTGTCGCCCGAGGCCATGCGATTCAGCTCGGCCGAGCGGGAAGCGGCCTCGCGCAGCGGTTTCAGTTGCTCGAACAGGGCGGGGATTTCGCCGGTGACCCCGTCGAAGGTCTGCCGGCGCTCGCTCGCGGTGGCATGGGTCTCGATGTCTCGGTCGCGGAGTCCGGCCGCCTCGGCCGCCGCCTCCTCCAGCGGGGCGGTCTCCACGCGCTCGTTGCGGTCGACCTCCTTCAGGGCGCCGCCGAGCAGGCCTTTCGCCTGGTTCAGCTCCCGATCGTGGCCGGCGGCCTCGTCTTTCAGGTCACCGAGCTCGCCCGGCTCGACCCAGGCCGCTTCGGCCTGGCCGGGGTCGGCGAAGCCGCCGTTCGAGGCTTCCTTTTCGGCCGACCTGGCCGCCAGATCGGCGGCCTCCCTCGACTCGGCGGCCTTCCGTTTCGTTCCCAGGTAGTCGTCGATCTGCTCGACCAGCGCTTCTAGCCGCTCCCGGCGCGCGGTCGGGCCGGCCTCGCCGGCCGCCAGTTCCTGCTCTTTCTCGAGCAGCCGTTTCCGCTCTTCGCCGAGGCTCGCGATCCCGTCTTTCAGTTTGGTCATCCGGCTACGGCTTTCGGCCTCGGCGGCGTCACGCGACTGGGTCGCCGCGGTTAGCGCCCGTTCGCTGGCTGCGTCCCGGTCGGCCGCCTCCGCCTCTTCCTTCTCGCTCACCGGCGGGGCGTCGGTGTGATCGGCTCCCGGGTGCTCGGTCGAGCCACAGACCGGGCAGGGCATGCCCGGCTCGAGTCCGCCGGCGAGCTCGGCCGCCATGCCGGCGGTGCGCCGCCGCCGGATCTCGATCAGCTGCTCGCGGGCGGTGTCGCGGGTCTTTCCGGCCTCGGTCAGCGCTGCCTCACGGCGGGCCAGTTCCGTATCCGGCCCGCCCCTGGCCAGCGCTTCGAGTTCGGACTCCCGTTCGCCGATCTGCCGGTCGAGGTCCCTCCGCCTCGGCAGCCCTTCGCGCTCGAAGTTCTCGATCGCGGCCACCTGCTTGCCGGAGTCGGCCCGCAGCTTCTCGAGCTCCGCTGGCTCGTCGGTGCCTGCCGGCTCCGCCGAGCGGAGCCCTGCCGCCAGTTCGTCCGCAAGTGCCTCTTCGGCTGACGCCATCTCGGCCTGCCGGCGGGCCTGCCGCACGGCCGGGACCACCGAGGCGGCCCGATCTGCGGCTTCGATCCGGGATGCGAGGGCGTTGCGCCAGGCGGTGTTGGCTTCGAGCTCGTTCACGCGTTCTTCGGCTTCGGCCTTCTGCGTGATCAGATCCCGTTTCCGGTTTGCGGCGTCGAGTGCCCGGGCCGCTTCTTCCCAGGCCCTCTGGCTCTCCTTCCTGCGGCTCGCGGCCGCGGCCGTCAACTCGGCCAGCTTCGCCGACACGGTTCCGGCCCACTCGATCACCGGCGCCGGCTCGTCGTGGGCCGGGAAGCCGGGCAGCGACGCGGCTTCCTCTTCGTCAAGCTCGGCGACGATGGTCTCGAAGTCGGGCCGGGCCTGTTCGAGCCGGTCGGAGATCTGCCTGAGCTTCTCGTTCCTGGCCTCGCCGTCGCTGCGGGCCCGGTCCTTGAGCCAGTCCTCGACGTAGGCCAGGTCGTTGCCCGGGAACAGGGTTTCCAGCAGCTCCTTTCTCTCGGTCGCGCCGGATTCGAGGAAGCGGGCGAACTTCCCCTGTGGCAGCAGGACCAGCTGGTGGAACTGGTCGGCGTTCATCCCGACCAGCTCCCGCAGGCGGTCGTTCGCCTCGGTCCAGCCGGTGCAGTCCTCGGTCCATTCGGTGCCCGACCGCCGTTCCAGTTTCACCGACTGCTTCTGGGTGGTGAACTCGTCGGGGCGGTGCTTCTTCGGCCGCCGGTACTCGGGGCTCCGCGTCACCCTCAGCCTGGATCCCGCCACGGTGAAGTCGACCGTGGCCTCCGGAACGGTGTCCGGCTTGCGGTGATCGCTGACGATCTCGCTCCCTTTGGCGGCGCGCGGAATCTCCCCGTAGATCGCAAAGCAGACCGCGTCGAGGACGGTCGTCTTGCCCGACCCGGTCGGGCCGCTCAGCAGCAGCACGCCGGCCTCGTTCAGGCCGTCGAACTCGATCGTCTCGGAACCGGCATACGGACCGAGGCCGGTGATCCGGAGTTCGTGGATCCTCACCCCGCTACCTCCTCGGCCGCTTTCGACTTCACGGCCTGCTCGAGCAGCGCGCTCTCGGCCCGGTCGGGGCCCTGGCCCCGTACCTCGTCCAGGAACCGGGCGGCCAGCTCGACCGGATCGGCCCGGGCGAGGCCGGTCAGCTCGGCGGCTCCCTGGTCATCGGCGGTCGAGATCGGGGACTCGAACCTGAGGCTCATGATCTGCCCGAACTTGCTCCGGAGTCGTTCCATCGGCTGGTCCGGGCGGGTCTCGTCGGTCACCGTGATCTCCAGCCAGTGCTCCGTGAGGTCCTCGTAGGCGCCCTCGGAAAGCAGTTCGTCCAGGGTCCCGCTGATCCGGCCGAACTCCCGGTGCTGGGGCACCTCGACGGTCTCGGTCACGGGGGGTCCCCCAGCCGGGAGGTCGATGATCGTGACCGACTTCGAGAGCCCGGGTCCGACCTCGGAATAGGAGAGGGGGATCGGCGAGCCGCTGTAGCGGATGCCGTCGGCGATCGTCTGCGGGCGGTGGAGGTGGCCCAGCGCCACGTAATCGAATCCCTCCAGTAGCGAGGGCGGGACCCGGTCTGCGTCGCCGATCGAGA
>JAGQUV010000028.1 GCA_020438295.1 Solirubrobacterales bacterium | reverse complement strand
TCGTTGATCGTACGAGATCCTCGACTACGCGGCCGGCCCTTCCCAAGTGAACCGGTCCGAGTCTCGAGGCAACCGACAAATCCAAGCGGCTACGAGAGGAGAAATCATAATGCGGGGAGCGGTATTTGTGGGGGAGGGCGAGATCGAAGTGCGTGATCTAGCCGATCCCCGGGCGGAGAATCCTGATGACGTGGTGATCAGCGTCGCCGCGAACGGGATCTGTGGCTCTGACCTCAGGGCGCTGACGACGCCCCCACAGATGATCTACGAAACCGGCGTCGTGATCGGCCATGAGTTCGTAGGCGTGGTGACTGAAGTCGGATCTGGCGTAACCGAGACCGAGGTCGGGCAGCGGGTCACGGCAGTGCCCAACATCAACTGTCAGACCTGCTGGTACTGCCGGTCCGGAAACGTGAACCTCTGCGAAAACTTCGTCCACATCGGCTCGATGCGAAACGGCGGGGCCGCCGGCTATGTCGTGGTGCCGGAACGGTTGGTCGTTCCTGTGCCCGATTCGCTTTCCGACAAGATGGCTACGCTGGTTGAACCGCTCGCCTGCGTGCTCAACGGAACGCGATCCGCTGCGATCCACCCCGGTGAGACGGTTGTCGTGCTTGGCGGAGGGGCGATCGGGATGCTCTACGCGATGATCTTCGGGGGCGCCGGCGCGCAGGTGATCATCAGCGAGCCCGGCGAGAAGCGGGCCGAACTCGCCAAAGAGCTTGAACTGGGTACCGTGGTCAACCCGCTGGAGCAGGATGTCGGCGAAGTCGTCCGGGACGTGACCGATGGCCGTGGCGCCGACATCAGCGCAGACACGGTCGGCATGCTGCTCGGCGACGCCGTTTCCTACGTTCGCAAGGGCGGCAAGGTACTGATGTTCGGACTCAACGATCTCGCTCGTGCCGATCTGTCGATCTCCGACATCGTCTACCGGGAGCTCCACTTGCACGGTGTCTACATCGGCAAAGGGACGTTCCCGCTGGCGGTCGACCTTCTCGACCAGAACAGGATCGGGTTTGACCGCCTGTTGACCCACTCGTTTGACCTGGAGGATTCGACCTCCGCGATTGAAGCCGCCCGAACCGGTGAAGCCGTCAAGGCGGTAATCGTCCCCAGCTAGCCGTCCCCTCTTCTCCGGCTAGCCGGTCTCGGCGACCGGTGGGGCGCGATCGTCGAAGGACGGCCGCGGCACCCACCGGTTGTCCGGAGGCCGTCTGGTCCGCCGACCGCTACTCCATCACCATCCCGCCGGTGACGTTGATCGCCTGGCCGGTCATCTCGCTGGCGTCGTCCGAGGCGAGGAACATGGCAACGCGGGCGATCTGCTCGGGTTCCTGGAATCGACCCATCGGGATTCCCGACATCCACCGGTCCCGAATCGAATCCTGCGATTCGCCGGTCATTTCTTCCTCCCATTCGTACTCGCGATCCATCATCTCGGTGTTGACGATGCCGGGGCAGACGCAATTGATGCGGACCGTCGGGGCGACCTCGAGGGCGACGCCTTTGCTGAACACGATCACTGCCGCCTTCGAAGCGCAGTAGTGGGCGAACAGTTTGTAGCCCCGCTTGCCCGCCTGGGAAGCGATGTTCACGATGTTGCCCTTCCCGCGCTCAAGCATCCCGGGCAAGGCCGCCTTGGTCGAAAGGAACACGCCTTTCGCGTTCACGTCCATGATGTAGTCCCAGTCATCTTCGGAAACGTCAACCGTCTTGTCCATCGTGATGACGCCGGCATTGTTCACGAGGATGTCGATTCCGTCGAGGACCTCCTCTCCGCGCTGAATCATCTCGGCGACCTGCCCGGAATCCCTGACGTCGCACTCGACGCTGGATACCGCATGCCCACCTTCGGAGAGTTCGCCGGCGGTATTCGCCACGCGGTCCCCGTTGACATCCGCAATCAGAATGTCGGCACCCTCGTCCCGGAACGACTCGGCAATGGCCCGTCCCATACCGGCGGCTCCACCGGTCACCAAGACACCACGACCTTCGAATCTACTCATTTCGGGTTCCTCTCTTCCTGTCTGGTCTTGTCTCTTCTTTCGGGTTTCGTCTCCGACCGGAGCCCTAGGCCTTCAGCACGTATTCGCGCTGTTTGATCTCGACGGGAATCTTGCGAATCTCGTCGATCGCCTCGCCGAGGTAGGTCGAGAATCGCTCAAAGATCTCGTTGCCCTTCTCGGCGGTCGCCCGATTCGGATTTCCGATCACTCCGTCAGGGGCGAACTCGTTGTGCTCCATGGGGAAGTAGAAGTACTCGTAGCCTTTGAACTGGGCATCCCAGGCGCCGTCTTCCTTGCCAAAGGCGTCGGGTAGCCATTTGGGCGCATGAGCCCGCCGGTCAACAGCCCGGTCCATCTTCACGTTCGACTCGTCGTAGGCAAGCATGATCGAGGTTTCCTGCTCGCTTGCATGCCAACCCGGGGTCTCGTCGGGCGGGTTCTCCATCACGTCCTCGATCAGGCCGAGGTAGCGCTCGCCGTAGGGCTTGAACATCGCCAGCAGGGCGCCGGTTTCGTAGCGCAGGTTCCTGAAGATCGGATCGGTGATCTTCGTGTTCGACGTATGCCCGTTGACGAAGATCAGCTTGTTGAAGCCGTGGTGGATCAGTGAGCGGGCGGTGTCGTGGATCAACGCCTCGAGCGTCTGCGATCGCATCGTGATCGTTCCCATGCCCCGTTCCGGCTCACGGAGGTGGTGCGGGGAATAGCCGCTCCAGATCGGGGGAGCAACGAGAGTCTTTGCCTTCTCCGCGGTTCGCCGTGAAACCTCGACAGCGTTGTAGATGTCGGTTCCCAGCGGCATGTGGTCACCGTGCATTTCGCAGGCGCCCATGGGGATCAGAATGGTGTCGTCGTTTTCCAGGTGGGCGCGAATATCGGGCGGAGCCAGGTCCATGAGTTGGCGGGAATGGAATTCATGATTCGTGCTGGACATCGTGGCTCTACCCCTTGCTGGTTGTCATTCCTGGTTGGACATCTTGACCCGAACTACCGTGAATCCGAGCAGTAGCGTTCGGAGTATCGAACGCTTTGGGCCACTTTAGCTCAGTTGAGCGGGTATGACCGTACAATGTATCGGTCACCCGGTCAAGTGGAGTCGATTTCGCCGGCGCGTTTTCCGCCCGGACCGGTCGGTTCAGACCAGGCAGAGGAGATCCGACACGGCGGATTGTGCGAGGCTGGCTCTCTCACCCAGGAACGAACGCGAGAGGGGTCCCATGCTCAGACATGTCGTTATTTGGTCAATGAAGGAAGAGCACACAGGCGAACTGAGCCGGCTCCTTGACGCCATGGATGGTCTTGCCGATCAGATCGACGAGGTCGCTGCTCTGTCCACGGGCCGTCTCCTCAACGAGTCGAGGCATCACGCCGTCTTGGTCGTCGATCTGGCCGACGATGGGGCGCTCGACCGTTACAGGGCCCATCCCGAGCACCAGCCGGTCCTCGAGGAGCTGCGGGCCCTGGCGGACGAAATCGTGGTCGCCGACTACACGTTCTAGGGACAAGCAGGCCTCGCCACGGTCGCCTGAGCGGCCTCGAACCGGTGAGGCGCGAAAGCCGATTCGTCCGCCGAGATGTATCACTTGACTTCCGACCTGCCAATAGCGTACGGTGGCACCGGTGGATTTCTTGGAGGATTCAGATTTCGTCCGTCGGCTCGAACGGTCCGACGCTGGTGGACCGGTCGTCCTGGTCATTGGGACCCTGGACACGAAGAGCGAGGAGATCGCTTATCTCGCTGAGTCGATTGTGGCCGCCGGCGGCTCCCCGGTACTGCTCGACTCTTCGGTCGGTCGGGGCGAGTACTCGTCCGAGTTTCCCCTGATCCGGCGCGAAACGGTCGCTGAGGCATCCGAGTCGACCATGGAGCTGGTAGCCGCTCTTCCTCGGGGCGAGGCGGTCGAGGTGATGCGCCTTGGCGTCGAGAAACTGACCACAGCCCTTGCCGATTCTGATCGCATCGACGGGGCGATCTGTATCGGCGGTGCCGGCGTACATCTGGCGGGCCCCGCCTTTGCGGCTTTGCCGCTGGGTTTCCCGAAGCTGCTCGTGTCCCCGCTCGCGTCGGGGCAGCGCCAGTTCGAACCGTATGTCGGGCTGCGCGATGTCGCGGTAATGCACTCGGTGGCAGACATCGCCGGGATCAATCAGATCACGGAAAGGATCTACCGAGTCGCGGCCGGGTATATCACCGGGGCGTCGCGGGTCCACTCGATCGGGGACGACGCTTCTCGGTCGGGTGTCGGTTCCCAGCCGGCGGTCGCGGTTTCGATGAACGGAAACACGACAAAGGCCCTCAAGACGGGTCGGGAACTGCTTGATCAAGCCGGATTCGGAGTCGTCATCTTTCACGCAAACGGGGTCGGCGGGCGAGCGCTGGAGGACTTCGTCGGGTCCGGTACCGTGGCCGGAGTTCTCGATTTCACCACCACCGAGCTAGGCGCCAACCTCGTTGGCGGGCTCATGGATTCGGGTCCTGACCGCATGGAGGGGGCCGGTCGGATGGGGGTCCCGCAGGTGCTCGTCCCGGGCTGCGTCGATTTCATCACGTGCGGTCGCTGGGAGAGCGCCGAACGCGAATTTCCCGGCCGGAAGCTGTTCCGCCACAACCCCGAGCTGACCCTGGTTCGTCTCAGCAAGGAGGAAATGGCCGAGCTCGGCTCGATCTTCGCCCGCAAGGCCAATGCCGCCAAGGGGCCAACCTCGGTTTTCGTTCCGCGTCGCGGTTTCTCGGTGCCGGACCAGGAAGGCGGACCATTCTGGGATCCCGCGGCCGACGAGGCGTTCATCGAAGCCTTCCTTTCCGACGTTTCCCCGAAGGTGAACACGCGGGTCGTGGATGCCCACGTGAACGACCGGAGCTTCGCCGATGACGCGGTCAAGGAACTCCTCGTGATGATGGGCGGGGCACCGGGCAACCGGCCGCTTGCCGAGGTCCGGCCCACAAGCCGGACGGAGCGGATTCCGAGCGTCGAGTCGGGGAGTTCGGCGTGAGTTCCCGTTCGACCGGATCTCTGAACTGGGGGATTCTCTCGACCGCCGAGATCAATGACGAGCTTCTGCCCGGCTTCAGGGACTCCCCGGCGGCGGATCTCCGGGCGGTGGCCAGTCGCGATCTCTCCCGCGCGAGAGCCTATGCCGACGAGCACGGAATTCCCGACGCCTACGGAAGTTATGAAGAACTCCTGGCAGACGGGTCGATCGACTGTGTCTACATTCCGGTGCCGAACTCGCTCCACGGAAAGTGGACCCGTGCTGCGCTCGAAGCCGGAAAGCATGTGCTCTGCGAGAAGCCGATGACTCCGACCCGGAAAGAGGCGGAGGAGCTGTTCGAACTTGCCGAGGAGAGAGGCCTGTCGTTGATGGAGGCGTTCATGTATCGCCAGCATCCCGCTATCCGGAAGCTGCGGGAAATCGTCACCGATGGCCGGCTTGGGGATATTCAGGTGGTTCGTTCCTGGTTCCACTACAAGGCTGTGGATCCGGCGACCGACATTCGCTATCGCACCGATCTGGCCGGAGGCTCGCTACGCGATGTCGGCTGTTACTGCTTGAACTTCTCGACCTACATCTACGGTCGTGCTCCGGATCAGGTCTGTGGGTTCGCCGGTTTGGCCGACTCCGGCGTCGACGAGTACTTCGCTGCGACGCTTTCGTTCGGGTCGGGTTCGCTCGCGGTGTTCGACTGCGGCATGAACAGTCCGCTGAGCATGGGTGCTCGGATCATGGGCTCGCTCGGCAACGCGACCGTCGCGATGCCCTGGTACCCACATCTGGGAGACGATCGGGTCGAACTGGAGGTCGATGGGAAGACCGAGTTGGTCCAGGTCACGGGCGGCAACTCCTACAGGCTGGAGATCGAGAACTTCTGTGCCGCCGTTTCAGGTGAGGAGGAGCCCGAGGTCACGCGGGAAGAAACCCTGCGCAACCTCGGGGCGATGGAGCGACTTGCCGAATCAGCCCGGGTGGGGTCCGCCGGGGACAAGGAATGAGCCAATGGCCGAAGAGAGGGAAGAGACAGAATTGAACACGGCGACGACTGAGCGGCAGGAACCGTCAGCACGGGCAGCGACCGGCGAAAGCGCAGCTGCCGTTGTCGAGCTGGTGGGCGTTACGAAGACCTATCCGGGTGAAGAAGAATCGGCGGTAGCCGACGTCGATCTGAGAATCCGGGAGGGGGAGTTCTTCTCGATCCTCGGCTCGAGTGGAAGTGGGAAGACCACGACCCTGCGAATGATCGCCGGATTTGAGCAGCCCACCATAGGGCGGGTGTTCCTCGACGGGAACGATGCGACCGACGTCCCGCCCTACCGGAGGGATGTGAGCACGGTCTTCCAGAACTATGCCCTCTTCCCCCACATGAAGGTCCAGGCCAATGTGGCCTATCCGCTCAAGATGAGCGGGGTTCCGAGACGGGAGATCGGTCCTCGCGTGAAGGAAGCTCTGGAGCGGGTCTCGATGGCTGAGTATGCGAAGCGACTCCCGCATCAGCTCTCGGGTGGACAACGCCAGCGGGTCGCCCTGGCACGAGCCCTGATTCGCGGTCCCCGCCTGCTTCTGCTGGACGAACCGCTCGGCGCCCTGGACTTGAAGCTGCGCGAGGAGATGCTCTTCGTGCTCAAACGGCTGCAGCGCGAGGTGGGAATCACCTTCATCTATGTGACTCATGATCAGGGCGAGGCCCTGGCGATGAGTGACCTGATGGCCGTCATGAACAAAGGCCGGATAGAGCAGTTGGCCACGCCGGCGGAAATCTATGCCAAGCCGGCGACTTCGTTCGTAGCCGGATTCATCGGCAAGACCAACCTCCTCAGCTGCAGGCACGTGGAAGGCAACCGGGCGGAGGCCGGATCCGTGCCGCTGATTCTCGCCGAGGACCCGAAGCAGTCGCAGTTCACCCTGAGCGTTCGCCCGGAATCGATTCTCATCGGGACGGACTGTCATTCCCTGCCCAACAGGTTCGTAGCCGAGGTCTCGGAAGTCCTCTTCCTTGGACACGAACGTGAGGTCCTCGCGAAAATCGGCGATCAGCGGCTGATGGTCAGAAGCCAGGATCTGACCGTGGGTCCGGGTGACACGATCGAGTTCGGGTGGGACCCCAAAGAGGCCGTGATTGTGGAGGCCACCGGAGGGTGAGCACGATTACCGGAGAGCAGGCGGCCGCGGGGGAGGTGACATCACCGAACCGGCTCTGGCAGTCGATCAAGAAGTTCCTCGCACTGAGCCCGGCGCTCGTCTGGATTTTTGTGCTGGTACTTCTCCCGAACATCTTCTTGATCCTCTACAGCGTCTGGGAGAACGATCTGGGAACGATTTCGCAGAATTGGACCCTCGACAACTACAGCTCCCTGTTCCAGTCCGAGGTCTTCAAGACCCTTCTGAAGCGAACCCTGATCATCTCCCTCGTCTCGACCACGATCGCGACCCTGATCGCATACCCACTGGCCTATGTCGTAGTCACGAAATTCGGCCGCTACAAGACGATCGCCGCCCTGCTGATCATCATTCCCCTCTGGGTCAGCTATCTGATGCGGGTCTTCGCCTGGAAGATCATTCTGGGCGAGGAGGGGGTTCTGAACGGAATGCTGATGTCGCTCGGCATCACTGACAAACCTTCGGAAGCGTTTCTCTACTCAACAACTACCGTGATTGTGGCACTCACCTATGTTGCCATCCCCTACATATTCCTTTCGACCTATACGGCGCTCGATCGGATTCCACGTCACTACTACGAAGCATCCAGCGACTGCGGAGCATCGCCCTGGGGCACCTTCCGCAACGTAATCTGGCCGCTTTCCCGCCCCGGAGTCGCGGTCGGATTCGCCATTGGGTTCGTCCTGACCTTTGGCGATTACGTGACTCCCGCGATGGTCGGCGGGCTTGAGGGCACCATGCTCGGCTCGATAGTGCTGCAGGAGTTCGGTAACGCGAACAACTGGCCCATGGGAGCCGGGATAGGTGTGGTCATCGCCGGAGCCGGACTGCTGGTCCTTGCCGTCGTCTCCCTGTTCACCCGACTGGATGCGCGGATCGAGTAATGGGCACTTCAGAACGGACCCCCAACAACCGGATGAAGGCGAACAGCAAGGTCGTCAAGATCGTCCTCGGCGTGGTCGTCGGCGTCGCGGTGCTCTGTGTGTACGTTTTCCTCTACGCCCCGATGATGGTGACGGCCCTGTTCTCGGTCAACGACAGCACCATCCAGACGCTTCCATTCCAGGGATTCACCACTAAGTGGTACTCAGCCCTCTTCAACGATGAAGCGATGAAGTCGGCGATCTACTTCAGCCTGAAGGTCGCGGCAGTGGCAGTCACGGTGTCGGCGGTGGCCGGACTGGGGTTTGCACTGCTTGTGCACCGTCTGCAGATGCGGGGAACCGGGGCCCTTCAAGGTCTCATCGCGGCGCCGCTGGTCGCGCCCGGGCTGGTGCTCGGAATCTCACTGCTTGTCGTCTTCCGCCAGGCCAATGTTTCACCGGGGTTCTGGACGATCGTGGCGGGCCATGCGGCATTCATCACCCCGCTGATCATGTTCATACTCATTCAGAGGCTCAAGACGGCCGACCCGTCGCTGGAGCAGGCCTCGATGGACTGCGGTGCCGGCTATATCCGGACCTTCTGGCACGTGACTCTCCCCGGCCTGAGGGTTGCCCTGATCGCCGGGTGTCTGCTCGGATTCACACTTTCGATGGATGAGATTGCCGTCACGTTTTTCCTCGCCGGCACCGAGCCGACCCTTCCGGTCTACGTGTGGGGACTTCTGCGATTCGGATTCACCCCGGAGGTGAATGCGGCCTTTACGCTGATCGCCGGAGGATCGCTGTTGCTCCTGACCTTTGCCGGCCTGCTCCTCTACATCTCAGGACGCAGGCAGCGTGCGGGAATCCCGAACTCGATCGATCAGGCCGAGGGTCTCGGTGCGATCGGGGTGTCGACCGCACCATCTACCACGGAAGGCGGCACTCGTACCGTATGACGCTGCAGCGTGGTCTATTCATCCCGAACTTCGGGCCATTCGGTGATCCGGCCGTCCTGGTGGAACTCGCGGGACAAGCCGAAGATGCCGGTTGGGACGGCCTCTTCCTGTGGGATCACATTCTCTTCGAGAACGAGGGAAAGCCGACGGTTGATCCGTGGATTGCCCTGACAGCCATCGCCTGTTCGACGTCGGCGCTCAGGATTGGCGCAATGATCACCCCGCTGGCCCGTCGCAGGCCATGGAAGGTCGCACGGGAAACCGTTTCGCTCGACCACGTCTCGAACGGACGGCTCATTTTCGGCGCCGGACTGGGCTTCCCGCCCGAGGTTGAATTCGGAACGTTCGGCGAAGAGACCGACGACACGGTACGGGCCAAGAAGCTCGACGAGGCGTTGGCGATCATGGCCGGATTGTGGTCCGGAGAGCAGTTCGAGTACACCGGGGAGCACTTTTCCGTGGACGAAACGATCTTCCGCCCGTCACCGTTGCAGAAGCCGCGGATACCGATCTGGTGCGCCGGTTGGTGGCCCAACCGGCGCCCTTTCCGGCGTGCCGCGCAGTGGGACGGTGTCGTTCCGGAAATGGTCGGGGGGTCCACTCCGACGCCGGAAGCAGTCAAAGAAATTTCCACCTACGTCAAACGGCATCGAACATCCGATGATCCGTTCGACATTGCCGTCAATGGTTACTCCGAGGGTAGTCAGGATTCGGAGTTGATGGAAGAGTACCGGTCATCTGATGTCACATGGTGGCTGGAGAGGATCGACCCGACCAGGTTGTTCTCGGTTGATGAAGCCCGGGGGAGGATTGCACTCGGGCCCTAGCAGCAAGATTGCAATGCGTGATCAAGTCCAATCAGAAAGGAACACCATGAGTTACGAGCAAGCAAGGAACGAGGGACGAGGGCTCGTCTTCCGCAAGAAGATCGTCTGGCTCGGTGCACTGAGCCTGTTGGTGATGTCGGCGATGTTCTTGGCAGCCTGCGGCAGCGACGACGACAGCTCATCGGACAGTGGATCCGGTAGTAGTTCGAGTAGCGGTGAAACGATAAGCATGCTCACCTGGGATGGCTACCAGGAGAAAGAGTGGCTGAACGAGTTCACGGCCGATACGGGGATCAAGGTCAAGTCGACCAGCGCCGGATCGCCGGCTGAGATGTTCGCCAAGGTGAGGTCCAACCCCGAGCAGTTTGACGTCGTACTCCCCACGGCCGGGTGGTTCCCGCAGTACGTGGAGGCCGGTTTGCTCGAGCCGATCGACACGAGCAAGGTGCCGGCGATGGACGACATCAAGCTCGGCTTCCCTTGGAAGGATGCCGCCAGTGTCGACGGGGAGCTGTACGGTGTTCTGTACAACTGGGGCAACCAGCCGCTGGCTTGGCTACCGGACAAGATCAAGGGCGTGGACCTCTCCAAGTATGAGAACGAGGAAGGCGTCATCGACGACTGGAACGTGCTCTGGGATCCGCAGCTCAAGGGCAAGGTCTCGGTCTTCGACGATCCGACGTCCGTCGAGCCGATGGTCGCTCTGTCGCTGGGCTTTGAGGACCCCTACAACCTCGATGAACAGCAGTTCGAGGAGTTCAGGCAGAAACTGCTCGACCTTCGTCCTCAGGTCAAGCGCCTGACGACGGGCTACGACGATCAGACGGCCCAGCTGGCCAGCGGAGAGGCGTGGATCGCCTATCTGAACATCATCTCGATCGCCAGCACCCTCAGGAAGGATGGAACGATCCTGGAGGTCAACAACACGGTCAAGCAGGGTGTTCCCGCGTGGAGTGACAACTACGCGATCACCTCGGCGAGTGGAGCCGACAAGGCCGACGCTGTCTACGAACTCATGAACTACACCCTGTCACTGGATTGGCAGGCTCGGTTCGTGGCGGAAACCAGCAACTCGGGCACGCTCAACTACGAGCAGGCAACTTCGTCCGAGGCCGAGGCGCAAGGACTCACGAAGAAGATCCTTGACACCACGTTGATTCCGGCGACCAGGGAAGGAGACAAGTTCTTCAACAGCCAGATCTTCTTCCAGCCGGTCGAGGATACGCAGGCACGTCTCGATGTCTGGAACGAGTTCAAACTCGGACTGGGAGGCTAGCCGGCGATAAGAACTGGCGGGACCGCGGCTCCCTCCGAACCGGAGCCGCGGTCTCCCGCTGGTTGGAGAGGACTATGATGCCGTCTGTCTTGGTCGCGGTCAGATTCGCTCCGGGGCCAAGGCGTCCGGCCCAATGATCATTGTGTGAGTAGTCAAAATGGAGGCTTCAACGGCATGAGCCGCGAGAACTCGACGGATGAGCAAGACGATGTCCGTCTCGATGTCGATCCAGATCTCGAAGGCATCGATGATCCGGATCAGCTGCCGATCGGAGAAAGGCTGGCGAAGCTGAGGGGCGAGCATCGCTACAGCATTCGCAAGCTCGCTCAGAAAGCAGGTGTATCGGCATCGCTGATCAGCGACGTCGAACGGGGCAAGGTCGAGCCTTCGATTTCGACCCTGAAGCGAATGTCGGCCGCGCTTGGCACCAACCTCACGTATTTCTTCTCGCAACCGGCCCAGCAGACCGGACGCGTGGTACGCGCCTCCGAACGTGTAGTGCTCAACGGTTCCAACGAGAGCCCCGGGGGGTTGCGCTCAACCATCGAAACGAGCGGCATACGGTTCGAACTCGCCTCCCCCGAGCAGGCCGAAGGCATCGAGGCGATCTACGGTCGCTACGAAGTCGGAGCTTCGCTGGGCGATGAGTCGGTTACCCATGAGGGCGAGGAATGGGGGATGGTGCTCAGCGGTCGGCTGAAAGTCTGGGTCGGCGAGGAGATCCATTTCCTCGACCCCGGAGACGCGATCTGGTTTCCCAGCACGACCCCACACAGGATGGAAAACGTGGCGGACGAGGTCACGACCTACATCTGGATCGACACGCCGAAGTCATTCTAGGCCGATCCGCCCGATCGGTCTGACCGTACGAAAACGACCACCGGGCTGCCTTTCGATCTGATCGACCGACTGGACTCCGCAAAATCGCGGGGTTATGTTCGATAAAACGATTGCAAAGTCGTCCCACAGGCGCTAGCATCCGATATATCGAACGGTTCCGTGCTTGTTGCCAGGCGGACACGGCGAACAGGAAACGCAAAGATCGAGACTGGAGAGCAGATGTCAACTGGAAAAACGCTGCGCATGCGGCGAATCATCGAGCCGGACACGCAGTCAACCGTGATGTTCGCCTTCTCTCACGGCACCAGTACTCCCGAGGTACTTTCCGGCATCGAAGACCCCGAGTTCAAGCTCGAAGCGGCCCGCAAAGGCGGGGCTGACTGCATCTTCATCGCGCCCGGACTGATCCACACCCTTGCCCCGGTGGCCGCGGCGTCCCGGGATCTGGGGATCGTCGCCAAGATCACTTCGACCGCATCCAGGGGAGGAGAAAGGCACCAGGAGCGGCAGATCGCAAGCGTCGAACACTGTGCCGAGCTTGGGGTCGACGGCGTTGTGGCGATGATTCCTTTCGCCCCCGAGAACGAGGCCGACGTGATCTCACTCACCGCCGATATCGGTGAAGCGTGTGCCAGGTTCGGGATGCCGTTCATCGCTGAGGCGGAGTTCCCGAACGCCTACTACGCGGCCGAAAATGACGTCGACTACGCCAAGGAGTGGGGCGTTTCCTACCTCAAGCGAAGCGCGCGCCTTTGCGCCGAGCTCGGAGCGGACATCGTCAAGAGCAACTGGCCGGGGTCGGCCGAGCAATTTGCCGAGATCGTCGAGTCGGTCTCGGTGCCGGTGGTCGTTGCCGGCGGGTCCCGTGAGTCCGACCTGGACCTTCTTACCCGGGTGGCGGCGGCCAGGTCGGTCGGGGCCGTCGGTTGCTCGGTGGGGAGGAACATCTTCCAGCATGACGATCCCGCGGCCGTCACGGCGGCCCTGTCTGACGTGGTCCGGGGGACCAGGTCGCCAGAAGAATCGGTCGAGGCCCACCTCTCCCAGACTTCGAGCATCGCCTAGCACGGTCCAACAAAGTCGAATCGGAGGTATGAGATGAAGGCAGTAGTCCTAAACGCAGAATGGGCTCCGCGAGAGGGAGTCACGGTCAAACCCGAAGACGAGGCCCGCCGCTGGGCCGTCAACGCGAGTCAGATCTACCGCAACCCTTCGGCAAGCCTGGAGACCCTGGACGATCCCGGCGATCCGGCACCTGACGAGGTGATCCTCAAGGTCGGGGCATGCGGGATCTGCGGATCCGACGTGCATATGTTCGAAACGGACGAAGAGGACTATGTGATCCTCCCGTACCACTTGGCGACACCCGTGGTTACCGGACACGAGTTCTCCGGCAAGGTGGTCGCGGTGGGCAGCGACGTTCGCGATTTCAGCGAAGGTGACCTGGTCACGGCCGAGGAGATCCAGTGGTGCGGTGAGTGTGAAGCGTGTCGGGGTGGATACTGGAACCAGTGCAGTTTCATCGAAGACCTCGGCTTCACGATCAACGGCGGATTCGCTGAGTATGTGCGGGTCAAGGCCAAGTACTGCTGGTCGCTGAACGACGTCCTGGAACGCTACGGCGATGAGACGACGGCGCTTGAAGTGGGAGCGATGTCGGAGCCGGTGAGCGTCGCCTACGAGGGCATGTTCACCCGTTCCGGAGGGTTCCTGCCCGGCGGTGCGGTCGCGGTGTTCGGCGGTGGCCCGATCGGCCTCGCGTCAGTCGCGCTTGCCAAGGCCGCCGGGGCTTCGAAGATCTTCTGCTTCGAGCCGCTCGAGGAACGCCGGGGCCTTGCCGAGAAGCTCGGCGCAACGCACGGGGTCGATCCGACTCAGACCGACGTGGCCGAGTACGTCGCCGAGGAGACGAAGGGCGCGGGAGTCTCGATGGCGGTCGAGTGCAGCGGCAATTTCCCGGCCGTCATGCAGAGCATCGAGGGCTCACTCGGGATCGGTGGAAAGGTCGCCGTGGTCGGCATGGATCCGCGGCCGGCAACCCTCAATTTCATCGACCACCAGTTGAAGGCGGCCTCGGTGTATGGGACCGTCGGTCACTCCGGCTCCTGGGATTTCCCCAACGTGATCAAGCTGATGGCATCCGGGCAGATCGACATGCACCACGCGATCACCCGGCGGTTTCCGCTGGCCGATCTGGTCGAAGCCGTTGATGAAACCAAGACACGGGTCGACGGGAAGATCCTGGTCAAGCCGGTCATGTGACCCCCGGTTCGTCCGCCCAGAAGGCGGATCGCATCTCGCGCTCGAAATCGGAGACGTGCCGGGCGGCTATGTCACGCGCCCGGGTCTCGTCGCCCTTCCTGATCGCGAGCAGGAGTTCCCGAGGGTTCCAGACCTCTGACTGTTCGGCCGGTAGCCGGTCCCGGGCCACGTGCCAGATCCTCTGAGACAGGCCCAGGTAGCCGGCCAGGGTCTCCCGCAGGAACCGGTTCTTCGCGGCCTCGTAGACCAGGTCGTGAACACTGGCGTCGAGATCCATCAGCTCGTTGGTCGCCATGGCCTTCACACCTTCCGTTTCCGCCAGCAGTTCGTCGATCCGGTCCCGTACCTCGGGATCGACCCGCCTGGCCGCGAGCCCGGCGGCGTAACCCTCGAGCTGCTGGCGGACCTCGGAGATCGCAGCCAGATCGGTTATCTGGACATCGGAAACGAAAGTTCCCCGGCGTGGGTAGATTTCGATCAGCGACTCCTGGGCCAGTCGCTTGATCGCTTCGCGAATCGGGGTTCTGCCGATTCCCAGCTCCCCCATCAGATCGTCTTCATTGATCGCCTGGCCCGGTCGCAGTTCAAGCGTGATGATGCTCCTGCGGATCTCGCGATAGGCCCGCTCCGCGAGAGACACGTCGGCGGTCACGCGGGCTCCGTCGCCAGGAGGTTGTCGATCACCGGCATGTCTGGATTATGGCGTCGATCGTCCGGATCGGGCCGCGACAGCCGGTGTGCCTGCGGCTGCGGCCCTGTCAACCGTGCCCGGGACGGGGGCCTGGTCCGCACCGCTGGTCCGGACGCATCGAGCTGATGCCACACTGGCCAACATACTGATATATTTGTTCTATGCACAGTATCCGCCATCGTCGCCTGCGAGCCGGATGACCGGATCTGGCGGGAGCGGGCTCACGCCGTCCCCGATCGCGGACCGGCACCTCCGGGCCGGCGCCAAGATGACCCCTTTCGCGGGCTGGGAGATGCCGATCCAGTACGCGGGAATCGGTGCCGAACACGAGGCGGTCCGCACCGATGCCGGAATCTTCGACGTTTCGCACATGGGCCAGCTCGTCATCGAAGGCAGCGACGCCCTTCCGTTCCTGCAGCGGATGCTGTCCAACGACGTATCGAAGCTGGAGGTCGGAGGCGCACAGTACGGCCTGACCTGCGGGACCGACGGCGGCGTGGTCGACGATCTCTTCACCTACCGGCTGGGGGAGTCGCGCTATCTCACCGTGACCAACGCCGGCAACCACCGGAAGGATCTGAGTCACTTCTCCGGGGTTGCGCGCAAGTTCGACGTCACCGTCACCGATGCGGTGGCGGCGTTTGCGATGTTCGCGGTGCAGGGCCCTCATGCCAGGACCTTGGTCGACCGGCTGGCCGACGAACCGCTGCCACCCAGGATGCGGGTCCGGCAGATGACTCTCGCCGGAGCCGAGCTGATCGTCTGTGGCACCGGGTACACCGGTGAGGACGGCGTGGAGTTGCTGATCGACCCGCAGGTGGCAGGGCAGGTCTGGGACGCGCTGGTCGAAGCGGGCGTCCGGCCGGCCGGGCTCGGGGCACGAGACACCCTGCGGCTGGAGGCCTGTTTTCACCTTTACGGAAACGACATGGACGAGAGCCGCAATCCGATCGAGGCGGGCCTGGGTTGGTGCTGCAAGGAGGACACCGGCTTCATCGGCGCGGATTCGGTCAGGCGGGCGCGGGAACTGGGCACCGACGAGCTTCTGGTTCCGTTCCGCATCCAGGGCAGGGGTATCGCCCGCTCCGGGGATCAGGTGATCGGCGGAGGAACGGTAACCAGTGGCACCATGTCTCCATCCCTGGGGATCGGAATCGGGATGGCGTACCTGCCCCGGGATCGCACCGGGGAAGGGGAGCCGTTCCAGATTTCGGTCCGCGGGAAGACCCGCTCTGCCGAGGTCGCGTCCAAGCCCCTTTACACGAGTGGAGGTGCGCAGTCCTGATGGCGGACCCGCAGAAGTTCCCACCGGATCTGTGGTACCACGAAGCTCACGACTGGGCCCGGGTCGACGGAGCCGAGGCAACGTTCGGAGTCACCTGGTTCGCCCAGGACTCGCTGGGCGAGATCGTTTTCTGGGAAGGACCCGAACCGGGCGCCTCGGTCTCCCGGGGCGAGCCGTATGCCGAACTGGAATCGGTCAAAGCGGTGTCGGATGTGGTCGCTCCGCTGTCGGGCACGGTGCTGGCTTCGAACGAAGCCCTCGACGACGATCCATCGACGGTCAATTCCGATCCGTACGCGACCGGCTGGCTGGTCCGGGTCCGGCTGTCCGATCCCTCGGAAGTCGAACGCCTGATGTCGGCGGAGTCGTATTCAAGGATGGTTTCCGATGCCTGAGGTGCCGCGCGGCTTCTTCGACCTTGCCCTTTCCGAGGTAGACCCCGAGATCGCCGACTGCGTGGACCGGGAGACAGAGCGTCAGCAGCGGACCCTGGACATGATCGCGTCCGAGAACTTCGCACCGAGGTCGGTGCTCGAGTGTCAGGGTTCGGTACTCACCAACAAGTACGCAGAGGGCCTGCCCGGTCGTCGGTACTACGGAGGCTGCGAACATGTAGACGTCGCGGAACAGCTGGCGATCGAGCGGGCCAGGTCGCTGTTCGGCGGGGAGCACGTCAATGTCCAGCCCCACTCCGGTGCCCAGGCAAACGCGGCGGTCTTCCACGCCCTGCTGGAGCCGGGCGACACGATCATGGGCCTCGAGCTGTCGCACGGCGGTCACCTCTCCCACGGGATGAAGCTCAACGTTTCCGGCCGGCTTTACAACGTCGAGCCCTACGGCGTCGACCGGGAATCCGGAATCATCGATATGTCGCGCCTCGCGGCAAAGGCCTCCGAGGTCAGGCCGAAGCTGATCATCGCGGGGCACTCCGCATATCCGAGGCAACTCGAATTCGACCGGTTCCGGGAAATCGCGGACGATGTCGGTGCCGTCCTGATGGTCGACATGGCCCACTTCGCCGGCCTGGTTGCCGCCGGCCTTCATCCGAACCCGGTCGGCTACGCGGATGTGGTCACGACCACGATTCACAAGACGCTGGGCGGACCCAGGGGCGGGATGATCATCTGTCGTGAGGGGCTGAGCAAGCGGGTCAACTCGGCCGTCTTTCCCGGCCAGCAGGGTGGTCCGCTCCAGCACGTAATCGCAGCCAAGGCCGTCGCACTCAGGCTTGCCGCGACGGTCGAGTTCGCCGAGCGCCAGAACAGAACGCTCGAAGGAGCGCGGCGTATTTCGGGCATTCTCTCCCGGCTGGAACCCGACATCAGGGTGCTCACCGGCGGTACCGACGTCCATTTCGTCGTGGTCGACCTTCGCGACTCGGAACTCGACGGTCAGCAGGCCGAGGACCGGCTCGACCGGATAGGAATCACCGCGAACCGGAACGCGATCCCGTTCGACCCCCGGCCACCGATGATCTCGTCGGGCCTTCGTCTGGGAACCGCCGCACTGGCGACCCGCGGTCTGACGGTGGCGGAGTTCGAAGAGGTCGGTGAGATCGTTGCGACCGCACTCGGGCCGGACTTCGAGGGCCGGCGAGAGGAGTTGTCCGGTCGCACGGCTGAAATCGCCAGAAGGCGGCCGCTCTACCGGTCCCCGGGAGAAGCGGTCGGCGACGGGGTGAACTGAACGGTGACCACCTACACCTCGATCACGGACGCTGATCGCACCGAGATGCTGTCCGCCGTCGGTCTCTCGTCGATCGACGAGCTGTTCGCTGACGTGCCGTCATCCCTCCGGCTGCCCGACCCGTTGGACCTGCCCCGGGGATGTTCGGAGCGTGAGGTTTTCGACGAGCTCCGGCGCATGGCCGAGCGGAACGTCTCCTGCGACGACGAGATCTCGTTTCTGGGTGGCGGCATGTACGACCACTACGTCCCGGCCCTGGTCGATGCGATCACTTCACGCTCGGAGTTCCTGACTCCGTATACGCCGTACCAGCCCGAGGTTTCACAGGGTGGTCTTCAGGTGATGTTCGAATACCAGACTGCGATCAGTGAGCTGACCGGTCTCCCGGTCTCGAACGCGTCGGTCTACGACGGACCGAGCGCTGTCGCGGCCGCCGGGTATATGAGTCGACTCCACACCGGCCGGGGGCGGCTCGTGTGCTCACGTGCCTTGCATCCCCATAGCCGCGAGACCCTGCAGACCAGCGCTGAAGGCTGGAAGGCAGAGCTGTCGGAGGTCCCGCTGCGGAACGCGGTGACCGATCCCGAAGCCCTGGCCGAACGAGTCGACGAGAACACGAGTGCGGTGTTCGTCCAGCAGCCGAACTTTCTCGGGGCCGTCGAGGACATCGAGTCACTCGCGGCTGTGGCCCACGAGCGCGGAGCGCTGCTGGTCTGTTCGTGCGACCCGATCGCACTCGGGGTCCTGCGCTCCCCGGGGGAATGCGGGGCCGACGTCGCGGTCGGCGAAGGACAGCCGCTCGGAAACAGGCTTGACTTCGGCGGGCCTTCGTTCGGCTTCTTCGCGGCCCGGGAAGAGTTCCTGCGACGGATGCCCGGCAGGATCGCCGGTGAAACCACCGACCTGAACGGTGATCGCGGTTTCGTGCTGACCCTGCAGACCCGCGAGCAGCACATCCGTCGCGAGCGCGCCACCTCGAATATCTGCACGGCGCAGGCTCTCAACGCGCTGGCCGGAATCGTCTATCTCTCCTGGCTCGGCAAGCGCGGCCTGGTGGAGCTCTGCCATCTCCTGGCCGAGCGGACCCACCGGCTCAGGCTCGCGCTCGCCGGGATCCCCGGGATCTCTCCGATCCACGACCAACCGGTGGTCCGCGAATTCGCGGTCGAGCTCGGCGCTCCGGTGGAACAGGTAGTCGAGCACTGCGTGGCGGAGGGGGTCAATCCGGGCCACCCGCTCGGTACCGAATACCCCGAGTATCCGAACGGCCTGTTGGTCGCGCTCACCGAGCAGCGCACACCCGAACACATCAACCGGTTGATCGACGTCCTCGGGCGTGCCGTGGCGGCTTCGAAAGCGTCGAATCCGGGTCCCTCCAGCTCAAAGGAAAGCAGCTGAGCGATGTCCGAAGACCGGGCCATGACGATCTTCGAGCGATCCAGAGCGGGTCGACGGGCATTCACGTTTTCGGAGAACGAGCGGCCCTCAGGCAATCTGGACGACCTGATCCCACGAAACCTGCTCCGCGAGCAGCCGGCCGATCTTCCGGAGGTCGCCGAGCCCGAGATCGTCCGGCACTACACCGCGCTCTCGAAGAAGAACTTCCACCTGGACCTCGGCTTCTATCCGCTCGGCTCCTGCACGATGAAGCACAATCCGAAGCTGCACGAACGGATCGCGGCGCTTCCCGGCAACGCCCGCCTGCACCCGCTCCAGGCTCCGGACAGATCGCAGGGGGCGCTGGAGCTGATGTGGAGGCTTCAGGGTGCACTGGGCGAGATCGCCGGACTGCCCCACGTGTCACTGCAACCCAGCGCGGGATCGCACGGGGAGTCGGCCGGGCTGATGCTGACCCGGGCCTACCACGAGTCACGGGGGGAAGCGCGGACCGAGGTTCTCACGCCCGACACGGCGCATGGAACCAACCCGGCCACGGTGACGACGGTCGGTTTCAAGCTGGTCAAGGTCGCCACCGATCGTGATGGCGGCGTGGATCTGGACGACCTTCGCAGCAAGGTCGGCCCCGAGACCGCCTGTCTCATGCTGACCAACCCGAACACGCTCGGCCTGTTCGATTCGAATATCGAGGAGATCTCCAGAATCGTTCACGACGTCGGCGCGACGCTCTACTACGACGGTGCGAATCTGAACGCGATTGTCGGGGTCTGCCGTCCGGGAGACATGGGGTTCGACATCGTGCATTTCAACCTCCACAAGACCTTCACCCAGCCCCACGGTGGGGGTGGTCCGGGCGCCGGGCCGATCGCCGTCTCGGATCGCATCGAGCCGTTCCTGCCCCGGCCGCTGGTCGTCCGGAGCGACGACGGGACCGGCGATGCCCCCCGTTTCGATCTCGACTTCGACCGTCCCCGGTCAATCGGGCGGCTTCGCGGGTTCCAGGGCAACTACGGCGTCTTCGTCCGCACCTACGCGTACATCCGGTCGCTGGGCGCCGAAGGCCTGAGGGAGATGAGCGAGACCGCGGTGCTCAATGCCAACTACCTGATGGCAAGGCTGAGGGAACTCGGTGTCGACCATCTGTTGCCCGCCGCATATGAGCGCATCTGCATGCACGAGTTCGTCCTTTCGGGCGCACCGATGAAGCGCGAACTCGGGATCTCGACCCTCGACCTCGCCAAACGCCTGCTCGATTTCGGCTACCACCCGCCGACCATCTATTTCCCGCTCCTGGTGGATGAGGCGCTGCTGGTCGAGCCGACCGAAACCGAAACCAGGGAAACCCTTGACGAGTTCGCCGAGACGATCGCTTCGATCCTGACCGAGGCCGCGGACGACTCGTCCGTAGCGCGGGAGGCTCCTCATACCACTCCGGTCCGGAGGCTCGATGAGGCGACGGCGGCCCGGCGGCCGATCATCCGTCAGCAACCGAGAGAAGGAGTCGCAGATGAACGCATGGGACGAGCCTGACCGCCGAGGTCGGGTAGACGGTCCGTTTCACTGTCCGGGCCGCCGGTGCCGGGCAGGCGATCGGGGCCTCCCCGGTCGAGT